>JAKCEV010000002.1 GCA_023539495.1 Candidatus Wolframiiraptor allenii | reverse complement strand
TAGCGGCCAGAGCCGTGATGCGGAGCCCAGCCAGCCTTTCTAACTTTTAAGCAGCCGATTCTAGGTCCCCTCACCCTCATCTCAAGCTTTTCGTAGAGATTTATACCCCCAGAGATCAGCCCATTATCATGTCTAGGGCGCTTGAGTATCTTAGAAGGGAGGAGCGCGTAATTGGAAAGATTATCGGCATAAGATTCTACCCGATTGTTGTGGAAGGGGCTTTAGGGTCTAGGGTCTTTGACGTGGATGGCAAGGAGTATATTGATTTCTCGTCGCAGTGGGCGGTGGTGAATCTTGGGCATAATCACCCGGAAGTTATTGAGGCTGTGAGGAGCCAGTTGGAGAGACTGGTATTTTCCTCTCACACGACCTTCCCAAATACCGTCGCGATAGAGCTTGCTGAGAGGCTCGTGGAGCTAACGCCCGGAAGTTTCGAGAAGAAAGTGTGGTTCGGCTTGACTGGATCTGACGCGAACGAGCTAATCTACAAGATAATGCCAGTCTACTCTAGGAGGAGGAGAATGCTCGGTTTCCAAGGATCTTATCATGGCCAGACGATGGGGGCATTGAGCTTGTCAGGGCATAAGGCGCTGACTAGGTTCATCGGGTTTCCGAATGTTGTCAAAGCCCCCTACCCATTTTGTTACAGGTGCCCATTCAAACAGACCTACCCTGAATGTGGATTATTATGCTTAGACTTCTTGGAGAATAATGTTGTGGAGAACGCTCCTGCCGAGGATCTGGCCGCCGTGATTATAGAGCCCGTGCAAAGTGACGGTGGGGTGATCGTCCCGCCCTTGGAGTTCATCCCAAGGCTTTACAGGATATGCAGGGATAGGGGGATAAGCCTGGTCGTGGATGAGGTTAAGGTTGGGTTTGGAAGAACTGGAAGGTTCTTCGCCATCGAGCACTTCGACGTGGCCCCGGACGTTATCTCAATGGCTAAGCCGATGGCCTCTGGCTTCCCGCTCAGCGCCGTGGTCGGGAGGGCGGAGATAATGGATGCGGCGCTAGCAGCCCACCTCTTCACGAGCAGCGCCCATCCCGTTAGCTGCGCGGCATCACTAGCCACGATAAACGTGATCCGGAGGGAGAAGCTCCTCGAGAGGGCTTCTAAGATGGGCAACTACATACTTGAGAGGCTTAAGGAGATCGCCGAGAAGCATCAATTGATAGGCGATGTCAGGGGGATGGGGATGATCCTCGGTGTTGAGCTTGTCAAGGATCATAGGGCGAAGATGCCCGCCACCTTTGAGACCGCCTCCCTTGTCTACAGGGCCTATGAGCTCGGTCTTCTTTTAACATACGTGGGAACATATTCCAATGTTGTGGAGATCACGCCGCCCCTAACCATAGGCATCGAGGAGGTAGATAGGGCGCTTGAGATCCTAGAGAAGGCGCTAGACGATGTTGAGAAGGATCGCGTGGATAGGGAGAGTGTTAGGAGGTTCGTTGGCTGGTGAATGGGATGAATGGGCTCCCATTATCCCATATCTCAAGCCTGAATCCCCTATCCAACAATATTCCCCTAATCTTCTCCTCTAAGCTCGCGGGGACCACGATTATTACACCCCCTTCCCTCCCATCACCCCTTAGAAGTGCCTTTCTCACATGCTCAGCCGGCTGCAAGTGGACGCCATATTTCCTATACGTCTCCCTGAGTATTAGGAAGCATTTATCATCAACCTCGATTAGGCCGCCGCATCCAATATAGTGCCCGACGCTCTCCCTGAAAATCTCCTGGAACTTCTCTCCTAGGAGGAGCTTCTCCGAGAGCCTTGGGATCTTCTCCGAGTCGAGTAAGTGTCTCGTGTTCAAGTTTAGTATGAATTGCGCATCATATTCTTCAGATCTTCTAATAATATCTAGGAGGTTCATCATTTTTTCCTCCGTTAAGAACTCGTCCCCTGCCCTGCTAACGGTTTTCACGGGGATTGTCCTCAGCCCTAACATGCTTATCTCGTGTATTGCATGGATGACACCTTCAGGGCTTGCACCGAGCTCATGCGGCTTCAGCGTCGTCGGGAGATCATCAAACCTGTACCAGATATCCCTATTCCTCCTTACTATTTCCTCAGCTTGCTCCCTCGGCAGCCTTGCAACCTCGAGCTTAAGCTTCCTCAGCCTCTCCAGATCCCGGGGATCGACATTCACCCTCGCGATGTAGGCGACGTAATCTTGGTCGACAACCTCGCCCCTATGAAACCTGTATCCCATGCCTCTCAGGATGTAGGCGGCGGCGAACGCCCCGCAGAGGCTCTCTTTCTGATCAAGCTCGCTGACATATTCCTTGTGGACCTCGAGGTAACGTGGCGTCGGGTACACCCTAATCCTGTCCCCAATGTTCCGAAGTATCTTCTCAGCATCAACATCCTTCAGCGTGCTCAGAATTTCTCTAATCCTAGAATGCTGGGACATAGTTCCTGATCTCCCATGGGCTCACATACTTATTATACGCGTCGCACTCAACCTTCTTGATCTTGATGTACTCGTCCACGAGGTCTGGGCCGAGCTCCGCTTTGAGATAGTGGTCTCGGTCGAGGTATGATAACGCCTCGTCAAGGCTTCTTGGGAGGAGCTCTATATTTCTCCTAGCCTTCTCCTCCTCGGGGAGCTTGTAGGCGTCGACGTTCACCGGATCTCCCGGGTCGATCTCCTCCCTTACGCCATGCACTCCAGCCGCTATCGTCGCCGCTAGTGCCAGATATGGATTTGCCGCGGGATCCGGAGTCCTGAACTCTATCCTGATGTTGCTCTCCTCTTTACCAGCCTTGGTGGTCGGCACTCTTATCGCCGCCGACCTATTATTATATCCATAACATATGTTTGATGGCGCCCAAGAACCCGGAATCAGCCTCTTGTAGGAGTTTACTGTTGGAGCGACTATCGCCGATAGGGACTTCATGTGATGTAGTATTCCGCCTATAAAGTGGTATGCTGTCTTGGAGAGACTTAGCCCTCTCTCATCGTTCTTGCTGTAGAAGATGTTTCTCCCAGTCTTCTCGTCTAGGGCGCTTATGTGGAGATGCATCCCACTTCCCGCATGCCAGTCGAATGGCTTCGCAATAAATGTGGCTACTAGGCCGTGCTTGGCCGCTATACCCTTTGCCGCATCCCTCAAAACCACCACGTCGTCTGCAGCCCTCAGAGCATCCCTGTGCTTCATGACTATTTCCAGCTGCCCTGGGCCATACTCCTTGATGAACCTTGAGACCGATATCCCAGAGGCCTTGAGAGCATTAATTATCTCTAGAGCGATGTCCCCTAGAGTATCATATCCAACCGTTGAGAAGCATTTTGCCCAATCCACAGGTTCAACTCTGTCCAAGGCTACCTGCCTCAATATATAGAACTCTATCTCGGCGGCGCTCTGGAAGATTAGCCCAAGCTCTTCCCGATATCTCCTCAGGAGCCTTCTTAGGAGACTGCGTGTGCAGAAGTCCCACTCGCTCCCATCCCTCATTCTCATGTCGCAGATTACTCTACCCTGCCCCTGGGAGTATGGTATCGGGGAGAATGTCTCGAGATCCGGGACTAGGAAGATGTCCTCTGATTCGGGACCAAATCTCGGCTCGGCCAAGATAGTGTCCAAGGCTGTGAAGGATTGCATTGCCATCGTCAAACCTATGCCGTGAACGAGCTGATCCTCAAGCTCATCAACATATGATGCTTTCGCCCTCAAGACGCCATCAAGCCCAACATAGATGAATCTGACAAGCTGGATGTTATTCCTTCTAGCGGCCTCAATTACCTCATCCAGCTTACCCATAGTGATTCACCTTTTCCCAGCGAGCTAATTAACTTTTAAAGAGAATGATCCTTTGCTGAAGAATCTTTCATAATCGCTAGGTTTTTGTAAAATTCTTATATATGGGTGGCGGCGGCTCAGAATCGTGAGCTCCGACGAGATAGTTTTCGTTAGGAAAACTTCGGGGCTGGTTAAGGAAATCGGTGCCTTCTCCGTGATGGCTATGGCGGCGAACTATGTTATAGCTGACGGCTTCTACCTATTCACCGCTAGGCAGGGCTACTATGCTCCTGGAGCGAACATACCGTTGGCGATGCTCATTGGCGGGACTATAATGGTTTTAGCAGCTTTCGCGGTGGTCCTGCTAACTATGGCCATGCCCCGGACGGCTTCAGACTATGTTGGCATCTCGAGGATGCTCCACCCGCTGCTCGGATACGTGGAGGCATTACTGGTCTTCGGCGTCCACATTTGGATTGTCGCCGCTTTATCCTTCTTCATGGCATGGTTCTGGGGCAGCGCCATAATCCAGATAGGTCTTGCAACACATAACAGCGGCCTAGTCGCGCTGGGAGAATGGCTCTCCACCGATACAACGGCATCCGTCGTCATCGGGCTCATATACGTGCTGGTATTTGGGATTATCAGCCTGCTCGGCGTCAAGGTCTACAAGTACGTAGTCAATGCGCTCTTCGTGATAGCGCTAGCGGCTGGGATAGTCACGGTAGCCGGGGCGGTATATGCGGCGACACTATCACCCGCTCAGGTCAAGCAGTTATGGGATATGACATATGGCGCTGGGGCCTATGACGAGATAATGAAGGTCGCGGAGGCAACCGGCTGGAGGGGGTATATCGCATCAGTTACTGGTAATCCATCTGCATGGGGCTGGCCGGGCCCATGGTCGCTCGGAGTAACGCTCTCAATAAGCATTGTGATCTCGGCATATGCCTTCTGGGGCCTGGAGTACGCCAATTATATGGCTGGCGAGATAGATAGGCCGAAAAGGAACTTCCTCCTAGGAGTCGTCGGCGCGATCATACTCGTCTTCGCTTACTATCTCTCAATCTCATCCCTGACACTTTTAGGGTTTAGGGAGTTCTTCTCGGCCTACAACTATGTGATGCATACTGAGGCAGCTTATAGTCAGCTCAAAATAAACCCTGTTCAGACGCCGACTTGGGCCGTGTTCATAGCATCACTCTTCGGCGGCTGGGCCCCAATACTCGCCGTGATAATAACCCTAGCCGTGCCCCTCTGGGTAATGAACGGTATCCCTGTCTACATAATGGTGCCATCAAGGATCGCCTTCGCCCTCGCATTCGATAGATTCTTCCCAGAAAAGCTCGCCGAGGTTAATGAGAGGTTCCGGACACCACACTGGTCGATAATCCTAGTTATGGCCGGCGCCATAGCAATGATATTCATCCTAGCGTTGCCAGAATATGGGCCGCTCTTCTACGCTATAACCTCGGTCACGGCTGTGGCTGTCAGGTGGTTCCTCTCAGCGATAGCCACCACGATCATGCCGTATAGAAGGCCCGAGATATTCAAGGAGGGCTATACCGGGACCATTGGAAGGATCCCGGTCGTATCCATTATTGGAGGAGCGGCAGTGGTCGCGACATTCGCGCTCCTACTGCTTGGCTTGCATGAGGTCGCTAAGGACCCGACGATGATCTCGCCACTTTGGATGATAGGCTGGACCCTACTGGCGGTGGCCCTCTACGCCTACTATAGCTGGGCGAACAAGAAGAAGGGCATAGATGTCAGGAAGATATTCAGCGAGATACCGCCAGCCTAGGAGCCTGTCACCGGCCCAGCTTTTTATCCTCCCATTTTTATCTTCCCCGGGCTGAAAGAGGGCGATGGAATCCTTCAAGATCTTCTTCATGGCAGACATACATAATAGCGAACTCGTGTTTAGGAGGTTCCTATCTATCCCGAGGCACTATGACGTGGATATTATGATTCTCTCAGGAGACTTGACCGGGAAGGCGATAATCCCGATAATAGATTTTGGAGGGGGGCAATACCAATATACCTTCAGGGGCAAGACAAACATTGTCAACGGGCTCGAGGAGCTGGAGAAGGCGAGGAGCGAACTTATGAACTCCGGCATATACCCATACATCTGCACAAGGGACGAGGTTGAGGAGTTGAAGAGTGATCCCGAGAAGGTTAACAAGCTGTTCTCGAGGCTGATAACGGAGAATATCGCGAGATGGGTCTCAATGATAGAGGAACATATCCCAAGCGATAAGCAGGTCATAGTCATGCCGGGCAACGATGACATATTCGAGATAGACCCGGTGCTAAAGAGGAGCAGCAGGGTCATCTACCCCCTAGGGAGACTCGTGGAGCTACCTCTAGGATATGGCATGATATCATTTGAATACGTTAACCCGACACCGTGGAATACGCCGAGGGAGGCGAGTGAGGGGGATCTATGGAAGATGCTTGAGAAGCTGGCCGGTCTAGTTGACAGGGACTGGCGCAGGATTATATGCTGCTTCCATGCACCGCCTTATAATACGATGATAGATGTGGCCCCGAAGCTTGATAAGAATCTGAGGCCTGTATATTCCCTAGGCGAAATCGAGAAGGTGAATGTTGGGAGCAAGTCCGTGAGGAAGTTCTTTGAAAAGTATAAACCGCTGATGGGCCTACATGGCCACATACACGAGTCGCCTGGATACGATAAGGTCGGCGGGACTATCGTGTTTAACCCGGGTTCAGAATACTCCTCGGGGATACTTAGAGGATTAATCCTTGAGCTGGATGATGATGGCTTGAGGAGCTGGCATCGCATAGGATGAGAGGATGAGCGCGGGCCTATATGCTCTAGGCCGTAGAGCCATAGCATCCCACTCGCCCCTGGCATCATCTATAGCTCTCAGGATTATCGAAAGGGAGGGTAATGCAATTGATGCAGCTGTGGCCGTATCACTCCTGCTAAATGCGCTGGAGCCCGGGTGGAGCGGCCTAGGAGGCGGCGGCTTCGCGCTGGTATACTCCGAGGATGCGGGATTCAGGGCACTAGATTATCGTGAGACCGCGCCGCTTCGGGTTAGGCCGGAGGAGTATAGGGGCGAGGATGATCTATCGCTTGGCTATAGGGCTGTGGCGACCCCCGGGACGCTGAGTGGCCTATGGACGCTCCATCAGGAGCTCGGCGAGATGAGGTGGAGTAGGATAATCGAGGCTGTCATGGAGTATATGAGACGATGCCAAGTCTCGCGGCTATGGAACACATGCATGAAGGCCAACTTGGATAAGTCCTTAGATAAGCTCAGGATCTGCCCAGAGAGCCGCGCAACATTCCTCAGAGATGGAGGAATTTATCCCGAGGGCTCTGAGATCACCTTTCCAAGGCTGCTAGAGATCCTGAGAAATGTCAGGGATGATGTGAACTACTTCTATGAGGGCGAATTCGCTGATGAGCTTGACAAGGTGTTCTCAAGCAATAATGGCTTCCTATCATCGGTGGACTTGTCGCGCTATAACCCGGTCTGGAGGAGGCCGATTATATGCGAGCTCGATCTCGGTGGCAGAGAGCTTAGGCTCGCCGCGATGCCGCCACCCGGCTCCGGGGTTCTCGTGGTGGAGGCTCTCAAGATCCTTACTCGGATGCGCTTGGATGCCAAAAGTTATTATCCGAGACTCGCCCGCCTCCTCCTTCACATAATCGACGAGAGATGCTCCCTGATATGTGATCCATCCTTCAATAATGTTAACATCGAGAAGCTTCTCTCCGATGATCATGTCGAACAGGCTCTCAGACTTATCGAAGAGGGTAGGATAACCTATCACCCGGTTAGGGATAGTGGCGGGACATCTCAAGTAAGCATAGCAGATGCTAAGAGCAGGACATATGTCTCCCTCACCGAAACAATTGAGTGCTTCATGGGTTCCGGGGTAACAGTGCATGGGGTGCTTCTGAATGATGAGATGCATGACTTCACACCCCAGGGCGGCCACCCAAATTCGATATCCCCAAGCAAGAGACCTGCAAGCAGCATGTCGCCGCTAATGATCCTTGACGAGGAAGGCGCCCCATTGATTATAATTGGAGCCTCCGGTGGAATGAGGATAATATCCTCCATGATACAAGTCCTCTCAAACCATCTGTTAAGAGGTGTGGACCCGCTCTCCTCAATACTGGAAGGCAGGATCCACGTTAGAAGTGATAAAGTCGTCTTAGAGGACTTGATAGATGATGTAGCCTCGGGTACTTTGTCGTCAGCCGGCTTGAAGCTTGGAAAGGTTAGGGAAGTATCAATGCACCCCGGGACAGACATATACTTCGGCGCTGTTCAAGCAATATTCAGGAACGACGACCTCTTCTTAGCCATCTCAGATCCGAGGAAGCAACCCGGAGCCGCCGCGAGATAAAAATTCATTAAATTCTAGCTTCGACATACTTGGAAGCGGTGAGGTGCCCCGGTAGCTCAGCCCGGTTAGAGCGCCCGCTTGGTATCCCCCGTGAGAGGGGCTTGAGAGCGGGAGGCCGCGGGTTCAAAGCCCGCCCGGGGCTCCACCAATTCTGAAATTAGTTCTTCTAGATTCATTATCCAACAGCCGAACTAGACTATACGAGGCTGCGGCTTAATTCGTAGAAGTGTCAGTTCTTACCAATATTGAGGTTTTTGGCTATACCTTATTTTATCAGCCGGGTCGTCTATAAACCGCCATTTTCCAGATCCTGTTGCGAGTAATATTATGCCAAGCTCCTCAGTGAGTTTATCGTTCATGAGTACCTCTTCTTCTATCGGCGATATTAGGATGTCTGCTACCTTTGGGCCTACCTCTCTATCGTCCGTCACCACCCAGACCTCAATAACCTCCCTAACTAAGAAGACTCTTGATGGGCCGCCCGCCGTCCCAACTTCAATAATAGTAGATGTGGGAGGTGGAGGGTAAAGTGCAATGCGTCTTGCCAACTCTATGGGAATTAAAAGTTGGGGGCTCTCAGTCTCGAAGCCGCTATTTACAAGGGCAGAGGCCTCGATGATTTCTCCCGAAGTTCTAGCTCTCAGCCTCAGCTTGACCCTTACGGCCATACTCGTCCACGCACCTCAAGTAGTAAATGTGCCCTATCCTCCCACGCCTGAGCTGGTAGATATGCCCTATCTTTGGTTTCATTCTACTTTTATAAATGCATACAGGAACTTATAAGCTTGTTCTTAAGTTCTCAAAAGAATGAATAATCTTTAGAGGGAAAGATTCTTTCCCCTATTTCGAGTTTAAGGTATACTTTCACAATAGCTTCTTTTTGAATAGGATTCGGCTCAGGACTTCGATGCCAAATCAATGAATTAGTATTTTCTTCCAGTAATCATGTATGATGTGGCGTCTGCGATATAACATGCGTGGTCTGCTATTCTCTCGAGGTACCTTAGTATTAGTGCTATGGAGAGTAGGCATGCTGTATTGATCTTCCCGCCCATCTGTATTAGGTGTTTCATGCTCTCAGCATATAATTTGTCTACTTGATCATCCATGCTCCTCAGTTCGTCGGCTTTCTTTAGATCCTTGTTTAGATAGGCCTTTCCGGCCTCCCTAACCATCTCCAAGACTATCCGTGAGAGCTCTCTGACGCTTGTGAAGTCGCATCCTTCTTCAGGGATCATTCTGGCGATCTCCGCTATGTTTGCAGCGTATCTGCCGATCCTAGAGAAGTCGTAGGAGACCTGTATTGCCGATTTTATTTCCCTTAGATCTGAGGCTACCGGCTGGAATCTTGCTATGAGCTGAACCGCGAGCTCGCTTGTCTCATCCATCATGAACATTAGTTGGTCGGATAGCTTCCTGACTTCCTCGACGTTATCCGTTCTCGTCAGGATCGATTCTATACTTATCTCGAGGGTCTTTCCGGCCAAATCGATCATGTCGTTTATCATACCATTGAGCTTCTCTAGGCCATAATCTATGGGTCTCTTCAAGCTCATGTCAATCGGCCTCCAATATTATCCCATCCTCCCTAAAACGTATTTCTCTGTTAATATGTTGCTCGGCCTAGTAAATACTGTTGAGGTTTCCCCGATCTCGATAAGTTCGCCCATATATAGGAATGCCACGTAATCGCTTACTCTTGCGGCCTGCTGGGGGTTATGTGTGACGATTATTATCGTGTAATCTTCCTTCAGTTCTAGCAGCAACTCCTCGATCTTGGATGATGCCACTGGGTCTAGGTTGGCTGTGGGCTCGTCCATGAGGATTATCCTCGGCTTTAATGCTAGTGCGCGTGCTATGCACAGCCTCTGCTGTTGCCCTCCGCTGAGCATTGAGGCGGGCTTCCTTAGGTCATTCTTCACCTCATCCCATAGGTATGCCTTTTGTAGGGCCTGTTTAACGAGCTCATCAAGCTGTGATTTATCCTTCACCAAGCCGTTGAGCTTTGGACCAAGCGCTACATTCTCGTATATCGATAGGTGTGGGAATGGATTTGGTATCTGGAAGACCATCCCGAATTGCCTGCGAACCCATGTGACGTCAACATTGTCGCCATAGATGTTTATGCCATTTATCTTGACCTGGCCCTCCACCCTAGCATGGGGGTTTAGGTCGAGCAGCCTGTTCATTGCCCTTAATAGCGTGCTTTTGCCGCATCCAGATGGCCCCATTATCGCGAAGATCACGTTTTTGGGCACCCTGAAGCTAACATTCTTGATTATGTGCTTGTCGCCATACCATACATTTAGGTTTTGGACTTCTATGGCCCAGCTCATACCTTCACCTCCTTAACTATCAGCCTTGAAACTATGAATATTGCAAGAATTATTGTTAGTAGGACGGCTGCGGCACCCCATGCTACCTGGTGCCATTTCTCATATGGTGAGAGGGCGAAGTTGTATATCAGTAATGGTATAGCGTTTATGGGCTGATCGAGCCCTCCAAAATATGTGAATGTTGTCCCAAGTATTGTTAGCAGTAGCGGGGCTGTCTCGCCTGCTGCTTTGGCCAGCCCGATGAGTAGTGCTGTCAGGACGCCGCGCCTCGCCGCGCTTAACAATATTCTCAGGTATGCTATGGGCGCTGAGACGCCTAGGCTAAAGGCCGCCTCTTTCAAGGTGTATGGTATCGATTTATAGGCCTCCCTAACATTCAATGCTATGTATGGTATAATGACTATTGATAGTGCGATTGCTCCAGCTAGGGCGTTGAATCTCTTTAGCGGCGCCACTAGGATCATGTACGCGAATAATCCCACGATAATCGTGGGAAACTCGACCATCACTTGAAGGAACATCTGAGTGTATTGAGCAAGCCTTGTATGTGAGAACTCTGAGAGATATAGGCCGGTGAAGAAGCCTATGCTCCCGCCGATGGCCAACGCTAATGCTACGAGAACGAGTGTGCCAACTAGGGCCGGCCCTATCCCTCCGCCCCCGCCACCTACTGGGGGTGGTGGTAGGTCGATTAGGAAGTTGAGGCTGATATATCTAGCTCCCTCGGAGTATACGTTTACCGCTATTGCAAAGATTGGTATGGCTGAGGCTATTGCTAGGGCGGAGATTATGCCGAGCATGAGCCTATCTATAATCTTCCTCTTGTTGAGTCTCAACCCCTTGTCACCACCCTCCTTATCCAGTATAATCCGGCCAAGTTGATGATTAGGCCTATCGTGAAGAGTACTAGCGCTCCGCTGTATAACGCTGGCATCATGTAGCTGTAGGCTTCAGCGTTCGGGAACTGATTCGCTATCAGGCTAGATATCGTGTACCCCATGTCGAATAAACTCCTTGGGAGGGTGAATGTATTCCCGACGACCATGGCCACGGCTACGGTCTCGCCCATAGCCCTCCCCAAGGCTAGGAATGCTCCAGCTAGGATCGCCGACTTAATGTATCCGAGCAGCGTCCTTATGACCTCCCATCTGGTCATTCCCAGGCTGTATGCCGCCTCCTTCAGATGATGTGGTATAGCGTTGTATGCTTCTCGGATTATGCTAGAGGAAAACGGGGTTATCATGATTGCGAGAAGGACTCCCGCCGTGAAGAGGTTCGTGGGTATTGGCTTTGTGGAGAATAATGGGATGAATCCAAGATACTGGTGTAGGGGCGTCATGATATATTGATTCAGAATTGGTGCTAGGACGTATAGCCCCCATAGCCCGTATATTACTGAGGGGAGGCTCGCCATTAGGTCTGAGACGCTATTGATGAATCCTCTAACGCTTGTTGGAGCGATCTCGGCGGAGAATATTGCGAGGGATATTGCTAGGGGCATAGCGATGCTAATCGCTATTGCAGAGGAGATGAGCGTACCTAGGAGCGCAGGGAGTATCCCGTAATCCTCCTTCACGGGATTCCACACACTCTTAAAGATGAAGGAGAATCCATCTCTCAGGAATATCGGGTACGAGTTAATGATTAACGAGGTTACGATACCCGCCACAATAAGCAGTGAAATAGATACGAAAACTATTAAAAAAAGAAGGAAGATTTTCTCGGAGTCCATCATTCTTTCTCTCACCCAGTTCTCAACAGCTTTAGCCCATCTAGCCCTATCACGGCCACCTCTGGTGGCAGGGGATCATAACCCTCTACGATGTTCTCGGGCCTCTGGCCATCAGTCAACACCCATTCGAAGAACTCCTTGAGTATAGCGACCTTGACTGGGTCATCGTACACCTGTCTCAGGATCACGAATGAGAAGGATGTTATTGGGTAGCTCTCTTTTCCGGGTGGATCAACAGTCTGGTCCGGGAATATGTTCGACCAGTCTTCATCCGCCTTCGGGAGAACCTTCACTAATGCTTTAGCCGCGGATGCTACGGCCTCTTTAGTCGGTAGAACATAATTTCCATCTCTATTCATTATTAAGGCTATTGCTAGGCTTGTTGAGTAAGCATATGCTGTCTCGACATATCCTATGGAGTATGGGTTCTGTTTTACGGCGGCTGATACGCCCTCATTCCCCTTACCGCCCACACCGTTACCCAGCTCATCAACCGGCCATGAGACGGTGAAATCCGAGCCTACCTTACTCTTCCAAGCCTCTGAGACCTTGGACAAATATGCTGTGAAGACTCTTGTCGTCCCACTTCCATCGGAACGATGCACGGCGATTATCTTCTCGTGGGGGAGGTTTAGATCGGGGTTTAATGCCTTGATTGCCGGGTCATCCCAGTAGGATATCTCGCCTAGGTAGATCTTCGCCACAACCTCTCCGGTCAGCCTCAACTTTCCAGACTCAACGCCCGGGATATTATATACGATCACTATTGTCCCAATTATTACCGGGAACTGTATTATCCCGCCCTTGGCCTTAAATTCGTTGTATATGTCTGATTTGAGGGGTGGATCGCTGCCCGCGAAGTCGAGCACTCCTTCTCGGAATTTCGCCTGTCCAGCCCCGCTGCCAATGGACTGATAATTCACTTGAATCCTTCCACCCGTGAGTTCATAAAATTTCGAAGCCCAAGCCTGCATCTGCGGATTAAGGAATGTGGCCCCCGCACCATTAACCACGCCAGACAATGTCGTGGTTACACGCGTAGCGGGACTTGTAGTTGTGAGGGTTGTTGTCGCAGATCCTCGAGAGCCGATTCCCCCCGTTGGCATCCAAAGATATGACAGCATGAAAGCCGAGACCAGAGCCACTATTACAACAGCAGCGATCACAATAATATACTTGGTATACATCCCCACACTCTTCACCTCGTCTAAAGGACATTAAGCTCCGATTTATAGATCACGTAAATAAAATATATTTTCAATATTTTCTATATAGATAGACATTTCATCTCTTTTGTTTATTTTTCCTTTTCTTTTTAGTTTCTTCAAACTGAAAACCGGCTCCTGGCCAAACTCCCAAGAAAGGGGAATGTAGCCCAAACCTCCTGCACCACCCTTGCCCTTCAGGGCGGGGAGGGGGGTCAGAAAATCTAACTAAACTGAAATAAATTACGTATGTAGCATGTATAAGATGATCATGTATAAAATACATTATCATCTAGCATGTTTTAGCTTTGCTAATGCCTCCTCAAGATTTCCATGTACGTGAGCTTCAAACACCATATAAGGAACAGCGCGGGGTATTCGCCGCCAAACAACATCCAACTTAAAATTATCTATCTGAACCTCTTTTTGACTAATCTTTCCCTGAAGCATACCAAGCTTATGGATTATTTCTTTGATCGTATCATGGTCGAACTTTAATTCTATCTTCTTGTTTCTCGCGTCATATAGTTCCAGCACTTTTTCATATATGTCAAAGGGATAGGTGGCGCCGCTGAAATTCCCGAAGATTATTAGCGACCATCTATCATATGGCGCTTTGCATATTTTTACACCCATCTCCGCCAATTCTCCCTTTAATATAGGAACAGCATTTTCGAGCTCTCCTTCAATATTAATCCTGATTTGTAATGGATAACCCCTTTTGTCCAATATCCAGTATTTCACTGGTTCATGGCTTTCGAATTTTTCCATTAATATACCTTTTAAGTAAACGCCCTTGTTATGGTTATAATTGCCATAAATGAGGATAATACAACTTTCTTTAAACAACTGCCATCTCTTTCTATTAACCGGCTTATCGGGAAAACCCATAGCCCCTCCTCAAACAAGGATTTAACATGAGGATGTGAAAAGTCGAGGACATTGATTATCGCGCCACAAAATTTTACTTCCATTCCCATAATAAATCATCTCGGACTAGGATTATATTTAAAGCCTTATGTAACACTGTTACCGCCAAGAACCTTTTACACATGCGGATAAATGTAAATGATGAACCAGTTAGTGATCCTTGTTTAGCTTGTAATCGCATACTCCGCATTTTCCGTCGATTATTATTGTGCTTCCGCATCTGGGACATCTTGGCAGCTTTCTTGCCGTGAGATATGATAATACATTGAAGCCTATTCCGATCAATATTGCTAATAGCGGGTTTCTACCGACCCTGAATATGTACATAAGTATCCCGGTTATAATGAATGCCACGCCTATGCCAGATAGGACAAAGCATAGCGCAGCCCATATCTTTGCCGCAGCTCCCATACCTCCACTCCAAATCACCTATATATCTAGGCGAAGAATATACGTTCCCAAAAAGAGCTTCAACGAGGAGGAAAACTCTCAAATGGATAGTATCTTAGAAAGCTTATTACCTATGTAAGAGCTCTACATCATGAATGAGTGGAATCCGTTTCCGGGGCGTGCGGGTGGTCAGTGGGGAGGCGGAGAAGTTCTCTAATATCGCTATAGCGCTGCTGCTGGCTCTGGTATTCATGTTTGCCATGGGGGCACCCTTCATATTCCTCCTAATATATACTAGGTCAATATACGCGATACCTGTTATCGCGCTGCTGGTTGGCCTCACAGTGACATTCTTTATCGCGCGGTCGTATCTTAAGAGGGCGGCGAGGGTGGAGCTGATGGATGACGGCCTCATCCTCGGCGGGAGGCTCATACCATGGAAGGATATTGGGGACGTGAAGGCCTGGCTCGAGTCCTATAAAGAGGTCGAGGTCGAAAGCACACCGGTAATAGGATACGGAATGTATGGATATGCCTATGGCAAGACCCTGCCAACATCAGCCACATATGTGAAACGCGACTACATCTTCCTACAAGTCTTTCACAGTGGAGGTGTAGATACGATATGCATGCCCAAGGAAAGCTACTGGCCATTCGTCAAAACATTATCAAAAATACTCAATCAAAGAGGCCTAGCCCCTAAATGGTTACGCGATTTAGAGAATATGGAATTTCCATGAGTCTTCATCATTTTAGGATGTAACGTTTGTCCCCCAACTTAGAATTATTATTAGTAGAATAGAGGATGAAGAGGAAGTTTATTTTTAGTTGTAAAGGCTTGCTTTAGTAGCATGGAAAGATTAGATTTGATAATTGTAGGAGCCGGGCCAGCAGGTTCTGTTGCCGCGTATACTGCTGCAAAATTAGGATTGACGACGTTGTTGATAGAAAAGGAAATAATGCCGCGTTACAAGCCTTGTGGAGGGGGTCTTACACCCAAGGCCATAGACTTCTTAGAAGCTAGGGATTTGCTTGATAAAAATGTGGTTGAGAGAAAGTGTAGGGAAATGAAAATTTTTGCGCCGAATATAGAGTTTACAATAACCTGTAAGAAGGAGATAGTGACACTTGTTGATCGATCCAAGTTCGATCTATCCTTGGTACGTAAGGCTGAGAGAGAGGGTGCCATGTTCAATGAGGGGGAGAAGGTTAAGGGGCTACATGTGTCATCTGACGGTGTGAAGGTTGTAACGACGAGGGGGCGATATTTGTCTAAGGCTTTGATAGGTGCAGACGGCGTTAATAGCATTGTAGCAAAGCTCACTAATCTAAGAAAGCGGTGGAAACCTGACGAAGTGTGGCTAGCACTTGAGACAACACTTCCCTTAATGAAAAGTTTGGATCAGAGTTGTATTCGGATATATTTCGGAGATACGTATTCTGGATATGGCTGGATTTTCCCCAAGAAGGATGTAGTAAGTATAGGCTTGTGTGGTAGACTTGCAGAATTCATTAACCCAAGAGAGCGTTTTCTCAAATTTGTTCAAGCCAAGTATGCGAAACGAGATAATTTAAGATATCATGCGCACCTGATTCCACTGGGCGGAATTTGGAGGGAAAATAATGTGTACACACATCGAGTACTTTTAATCGGTGATGCAGCGGGGTTTGTGGACCCTTTGACAGGTGAAGGCATATACCATGCGATGCTAAGCGGGGAAGTAGCTGCCTATACAATAAGCGAGGCTAATCAGAATGGAGTGTTTACAGCACAGTTTTTGAGGAAATATTGGGAAAAATGTAAAAAGCTCTTTTGGAAGGATATGGAGGCGGCGTTTTATCTCAGCCGCATATTCTATGATCACCTTAATTTCAGTATGAGCTTGCTAAAAAGAGATATGACTATAGCAGGCTACCTATTTCCATTAATCTCTGGGAAAATTTCCTATAGGCAATTGTTATTCAGGTGCATTTTTAGAAGTTTGAAGTTCCTGCCAGAATATTGGTTTACTAAAGTAATTCGTAAGGTTTGAAGAGAGCTTCAGAACAGCTGTTTATCCATAATTATTTTGAGGCTTATCTTCCTTTTATGTACAGATGTACAGAGTTAGGGGTAATTATTTGGTTACCCTACCTGTAAACAGGTTTTTATAGGCATATGGTCTGCGTCTACCGCGTGGATAATATTAAGAGGCTATATGCGAGGGCTCTCCTAGCCTCAATCTCCGATGGCGCAGGCACGCCCTATGTTCCAATATATGCCGCCAATATGGGTGCTTCATCGTCCCAGTTAGGGCTGCTTCACTCGTTTCTCAATCTAGGCACGAATGCTTTCCAAGCTATCTGGGGGTACATAAGCGATAAGAAGAACATGAAGCTACCATTTATCATTGTTGGCGGAGCCATTTCTTCAATCATATGGCTGTTTATCACATTAGCGAGAGATCCTGGGACAATCATACTGCTTGTTGCTGCACAGTCTGTTTTTTTCCATCGATGGTGGCACCCTCATTCATAGGCTTAATCGCTGAGGTTGTACCAGTAGCAAGCAGGGCTATAGTTTCCGCGTCAATAAACTTGTGGACGCAAGTTGGCTCTATGGTTTCGACGCTTAGTGTGGGGCTTGCATCACTAGTGGGGCTTCCGGGATTCAGGACTGGGTTCCTGATAGCCATGGTGAGTGGACTACTTGCATCAGTTATAATGCTCGGTTTTAAGGTGCCGCGCGGCAGACATGCATCGCCAAGCCAGATAAGCGTGAGGTCAGTGATTAGGCACATAGTTAAGGATAATGTCTTCCTGCGGTTTTGCATGATGAATGCAGGTTTCGGATTCTTCATGTCCATAGCATGGCCACTCTTCACAATAACCCTAGCCAAGGTGGCTGGACTCTCGTTCTTCGAGATAAGTATACTCACCGTGGCGTCTGGGACAGCTGGAATAGTGGGGTTACTTCTCATTAGCAACACGGTGGCTAGGATGGAGCCCGCCAAAACGTTGATGGTCAACAGGTCTAGCTTGACCCTACTTCCAATAGTCTATGGGCTCGCTCCATCATTTCCATTTCTGCTTGGGATAAATATAGTCAGCGGCATAAACAGTGCGCTTATAAATACTGCAGTCCTATTATTCTTGGTAGAGAATACGCCGATGGAGGAAAGAGCGAGCTTCGTAGCCTTTTACAACCTATTAGCGGGTTCCTCATACTTTGCAGGATCAATAGTGGGTGGATTCCTACTCGAGCTACTGGAGTCGAGGATGCAGCAAAGCGCCGCGATGCTTATCGTATATAGCATCTCGGCAATAGGCAGGCTAGGGATGGGACTAGCCCATTACACGTTGATTGGAGAAAGAGGTGGGCGGAAATGATTGGGAATATGTCCGCGAGACGATGCGTCATCGCCGCGATAGATGGATCACCATTAAGCAGGCCGGTTGGGATGCTGGGCATCAAGCTCGCCGCTGGGCTTGGATGGGACTTAGTCCTGATTTACGTTGTCAGCAGCCATGTTCTGTCCGGATCTAGGGCGACATACATGAGGGCAAGTGTGCCCGAGGAAGGGCCCCCAGCCTACTATCCAGTGACAGATAAGGCCCTCCATGAGGAGCTGAGGGAAGTGAGCCTAATCGCAGAAGAAATATGCAAGATGGCGCAGGAGAAAGGCGTAAAGTCGAAGTTCATGATTCTAGAGGGCGACCCGGTCTCGATCCTGCTCCGCGAAGCCGAAAAATATGGAGGCATACTCGTAATTGGATATCGTGGCAAACGCTTCAGAGAAACCGGGATGGGAAGCGTTGCCAAAGCACTCATAGATAAGTCCAAGATACCAGTCGTCATCGTGCCGCCCCCACAGGAGTAATTAATAAACAAAGATTTAGCCATACTATTAATGATTTGGTCTATTTATGATTTTATGATTATTGTTGGAGGTGAGCTCGCAGGCAACATAATGCATGACGGTAAGATCCGTATTAAATGGCATATATTGTTATGAGACCTATTATGTCTCCAAGCCAGTGGCTTATCATAATTGGTATGAGCCTTTTTGTCTTGGCGTAGGCGTATCCGCATGTGAGCCCGATTATCATTGAGAATGGTGTTATTATTGATATGCCATGCCAGAGGCCGAATAATATTGCCTGTAGCGTTATGGCCGCCCAGATTCGGCCATGTAACAGGCGCTCGAATCTTGTCTGCAGATATCCTCTCCAGACAAGCTCCTCACAGACCCCTGCTGTTAGTGGTGTGATTGCTAAGCTATAGATAGTTATGACTGGTGGTAAGCTCCTGAATCCAATTAATGTCTTCTCCCATGCTCCCGGACCATAAACTAAGTCTATTACGCGCGGCTCGATTATCTGGAAAAGCAAGATTGAGAGGCCTAATAGCACTGTTATCATGAATATTGTGAACCATGGCCTATCCCTAACGGGCCCCAATATGCCTCTAATACTCTCCTTTTCCATCCTAAAGAAGCTGAGAGCCATTCCAACAAGGGTGACGTGATATATGGGCCAGAGGATAAAACCATACATATAGATGTAGTATGCTGGGTCCTCGAGAAATCTCGGCAGAGATATAACTGAGATAACAATCACGGGTGTGATCAGGTAATTAAGTATCAGAGGTAAAATGCTAAGGATCAAGACATGATTACGGATCACGATAGATAACTTCTGCAACTTTTATTTATGTATCAATGTCCCAGATAAAATGCTTTTAACTTCTCCAGAGACAGTATTAACCATTTCCATCTAATGACTTATCTAGGCATTCACCATGAAACATTCCAGTTTAAGAGAAAAAACGGAAACCTCAACTCTCTCTTTGAGATCCAAAATGTGGAGCAAATTGTAGAGAGATTTATCTTACTGAGGAGCCCTTGGTAAATAGCCTACTGAATCAGAAATTATTGTTGTGATTCCTAATAGATGAATATACCATGCCTGCTCTTTATTATAACCTCGTTTGCCGGGTTTCCCACGGAGTCTATTTTCCCGATAACTAGTGCCGTTATCTTATATTTTTCTGCTATCTGAATTATTTCATCCTCATAATCCTTCTCGACTATAATCTCAAACCCTATTCCCATGTTAAATGTCTCATACATCTCCCTCCACGAGATTTTACCCTCCCTCTGGATTAGCCCAAATATTGGACTTGGCTCCGGGAGATTATCCTTTACATATCTTACTCCTCTTCCAATTCTCTTTATCTTCGCCAGCCCTCCGCCGGTGTTATGGCACATGGCCTTGATTTCTTCTGGATTCTTCATGAGTATCTCGGCTATGATTGGTGCGTAGATTCTAGTTGGTGATAGGAGCGCTTCTGCAAGGCTCATATCTAGCTCATCCATAAAGCTGTCGAGCGTAAATCTTCCGCTATACTTCTCCGCGATCTCTGGCTCCCCGATCTCCGGGTAACGTTGATAGTATTCCCGCTTTAAGAGGACATGTCTCGCAAGACTTATCCCGTTGCACATTATTCCACTATTCTCCCTATTCTCGTAAACTGCTCTTCCATCACTCCTAAGGCCGATTATCAAGTCACCAGCCCTAATTCTATTAAGCTTCGGGGATTTTTCTATGTCGAGAATGCCAAAGAGAGCGCCGACAACGTCAAGTGTTCTCACTTGATCAGGTAGATCTGCTGTCTCCCCTCCTGCGAAGGTTGGCGTGATCTTGAAGTCCTTTTGATAGTTTGAGAGCAGCTCGAGTGTTTTCTTAAAACCCTTGGCAAGTTCGGCAATTACCTCATCCTTCGGGATCCGGAAAGGGTTTATCGCAATATAGTCCGCGAAAAGGATTGGCTGGGCCGCGACAGCGATCACGTCATTTATGTTCATTGCTAAGACATCTTGTGAAAGGCCTTCAAACCAGCTACTTCCTCCAAGCTCCCGATAACATAGGTATGAGATTATTGGTTTGCTTCCGGCCCCATCCAAGTGCAGTATTAAGCCCCTATCCATCCTTTCATCATCTCGGCATACTGGCGTGAATGCTCCTGGGAGTATATTTGGTATGAGGCGCTTAAATAGCTCGACACCCTTCTTCCTCGAATCAACCCCAAGCCGCAGATACTTTGAGTCGTCACTCATGCAAAGCCTTTGATCCATCCCAGAGATAAATATTAATCCGAATAAATTCATTGAAGACTCATGCCATTAGTCTCACTTATAATTGGAAGCGAGAATGACCGGCCTATCGGGGATAGAATCAGGGATCTATTGAAGAGCTTTAGCGTCGAGGTTGAATATGTAGTGATCTCCGCTCATAGGGCTCCAGAGGAGCTCCGGAGATATGTTAAGGAGAGCCGGGCTGAGGTCTTCATCGCGGTCGCAGGGCTCTCTGCAGCCCTCCCGGGAGCGATAGCTTCCATGACTATAAAGCCCGTCATAGGGGTCCCAAGAGATGTTAAGCTGATGGGCTTAGACTCGCTCTTCTCGATCGTTCAGATGCCTCCAGGCGTGCCCGTAGCATGCGTCGGCCTCGATAATGCTACAAATGCCGCCCTCCTAGCACTAGAAATCCTAGCATTAAAATATCCCGAGCTCGAGAAGAAACTCGAGGAATATCGAGAGAATATGAGAAGAGAGGCCACAAAAAAGCTTGAATAAAAAGCTACTTGATATTCTCCCTAATATAATCAACCATCTCCCTGAATATCGGGAATCCATCAGCATATCCGTCGCTAATTTTTTCTGGGAGCTGCCAAGAGTATATCGCCCTCTCGGGGTGTGGCATAAGCCCCATAACATTTCCACGCTCGTTACATATGGCGGCTATATCCATCATTGAACCATTTGGGTTATAGGGATACTCCCCCATCGCAAGGCTTCCATCAGGCTTCACATAGACGAAGACTATCTGATCATTCTCTATTATTCTTTTAACAATGTCTGCTGCCGCCATGAATCTTCCCTCCGCGTGGGCCACCGGCATCCTGAGGACTCTATTCTCAAGACTCCTCGTGAAAATACACTTATTCCTATTCACGTGTTTTAGATAAACCCATCTCGCCTCGAACCTCGCTAATGTATTCGGCACTAGAGCCGCCACCGGTTCATCTCCATAGCTTAATCCCGGAAGTAATCCAAGCTCAACCAAGACTTGAAAGCCGTTACATATTCCGAGAACCGGCCTCGTATCCTCGGCAAACTCCTTAAATTTATCCCAGAGCTTTGATTTTATCTTTGCTGACAATATTGCGCCCGCCCTAACCCTATCCCCATACGAGAAGCCCCCAGGAATCACGAGTCCATCATAATCAAGAAGATCGATAGTGTCTTCGATAAGCTTTTTCACGTGGATTATCTCGGCGGCCGCGCCAGCCTCTCTAACAGCCCGCGCGGTCTCCTTATCACAGTTCGTGCCCGGAGCTCTTAATACTAGCACTCTAATCATAGCCTCAAGATCCCCTTCCACGCCCTCCTCAGCTCGGAGTTCTCGAGATCAATAATCGCTTCACTATTCAAGCCGTGAATGACGAGTCTTGAGCCCCGGCTAACATAGCCTATCCTCGAGAACGATATACCGAGCATATTTGCAAGCTTAACAAACTCATCTTCAAATTGCTTCTTAACTTCAACGAGCATTCTACCATTGCTCTCGGAGAATAATAAATAATCATTCCTTGAGATGCCTTCATGCAGGGCATTCTCAAGCCATATCTCCATGCCACGGTTGCTGGATAATGTCATCTCGGCGAGGGCTACACCTAATCCCCCCTCTGAGATATCATGGCAGGCGGCGACATAACCGCGGTCTATCGCCTCGGTTATAAAACCGAAGATCTTTTTCGATTCCTCTGGATAAACCCTTGGAACGCTATTTCCTACATAGCCTTTCAGCCTGAGGTATTCTGAGCCTCCAAGCTCTTTCCTCGTAACTCCCAAGAGGTATATCGGGTCTCCGGGATCCTTTAAGTCAATGGTAACTGCTCTTCGCACATCAGGGATTATGCCTATCCCGGTTATTAGGAGTGTTGGAAGTATTGGCCCTAGGGGGGACTCGTTATAGAGGCTATCTTTCCCTGAGATAAATGGCGTCTCAAAGGCTTTCGCGAAGTCATAGCACGCTTTAACCGCCCTGTAGAGCGCCCCGAGCCTATCCGGCTTCTCGGGATTGCCCCAAGTAAAGTTGTCCAGGATCGCGATACGCCTGCCGCCAACCGCGACATTATTCCTAATGGCCTCCTCTATGCTGGAGCCTGCCATCCAGTATGGGTCTATTAGGCTATATCTGGGTTTAAGGCCGACAGATATCACAACGCCCATCCAGCTATCATCTAGGGGCTTGATCACGACCGCGTCATTCGGCCCAGCGTGATCCCCTTGAAGCGGCTTAACACATGTGTTCCCCTGAACCTCATGATCATAAGTCCTTATGACGCACTCCTTACTCGCGATATTTGGTGAGGAGAGGAGCTTCAGTAACTCTGCCGCGAGATCCTCAGGCTCAGGAAGCTCCGGCTCAGCATACTTAGGCGGCGTCCACATAGCTCTTCCAACAAACCTCGGAGGATGTGTTAAGAAATTTACTTCTATCTCAGCTATCTGAGCCCCCGAGTAATATATCCTGAGGAGCTTATCATTTGTGAATTCTCCGATGATGGATGCCTCGAGCTCCTCAGACTCGATTATCTTCATAATCTTGTCAACGTTTTCTGCTGGGGCTGCAATGAGCATGCGCTCTTGAGATTCTGAAACCCATATCTCCCACGGAGCAATATTTGGCTCTCTTAAATGGAGCTTATCAAGCTGGATCTCCAAGCCGCATCCAGCCCTATCAGCCATCTCCACAGCTCCAACCGCGAGTCCTCCTCCGCCGAGATCACTTACCCCGGATCCTAAGCTTTTATCCCTTATCTCGAGAATCACCCTTCTCAATTTCTCTTCCTCGATCGGTTCAGGTATCTGGACCGCTGGTCTTGAGGTCTCCTCCGATTTCTCATGAAGCTCTGCAGAGGCGAAGGTCGCGCCATGAATTCCATCCCTCCCAGTCTTATTGCCTATAACGATCAGCTTATCACCTGGCTTAACTCTGAAGACATACTTATCTTTTGGAACCACCCCCACGCAGCCGGCATAGACTATAATGTTCCCAACATAGCCCTCATCGAAGTATATTGCCCCCGCGACCGTCGGTATCCCCATGTTATTCCCGTAATAGCCTATCCCCGCAACAACCCCTCTAAAGAGATAACGGGGATGTTTGACCCCCTTCGGAAGCTTTTCATATGGATAATCGAGCGGGCCGAAGCATAGAACATCAATGCAGGCTATCGGTTCACCCCATACGCCCAGAATATCCCTTATCACGCCACCTATGCCTGTTGCAGCCCCTCCAAACGGATCTATCGCTGATGGATGGTTATGTGTCTCAACTTTAGCAGCCACACCATAGCCCCTATCGAAGTCAACTATACCCGCGTTATCAGCTAGGAAGGATATTATCCAAGGCGGGTTTATCTCCTCGGTCGCCCTCGCGATAAAGTTCTTGAGCATATTATCCGCAAGAACATTTCCATCTTCGTCGACGATCATCCCCTTGAAGACCTTATGTCTGCAATGCTCCGACCAAAGGGCTCCAAAGGATTGAAGTTCGATATCCGTTGGATTCCTCCCCTTTCTCCTGAAATATTCCTTGATGTTCTTCATCTCAGTAAGGTTGAGGCTCAGTCCCATTTCTTCGCTAATCTCAAGAAGCATCTTATCGTTGGCGCCCAGTAGATTCACTTCATAGATCTCGAATGGAAACGGCAGTTTCCGATACTTCATCTTTGCTCGACCCTGAAGAGATATTTGTCCTTGACCGGGTTCACGAGGAGCCTCCTGCACATCTCTTCTACGAGCTTCTCAGCTTCCTCCTTGGAAGCGGCCTCCATTGTTATCCGGTAGACCTTCCCGACGCGAGTATCCTTGACGGGATACCCCATATCCCTGAGAGCCTCAGTAACGCTATTACCCTCTGCATCGACTATGCCGTCCTTCAGCCAAACTTCTACCACCACCTCGTATATTGGCATCCGCCCCTCTACACCTCGTAAACTATGCTTTTCTCGGCGAAGTGAGCTATGTCCTCCGCAGTCCTCCTCGCGTTCTCTAAGTCCTCATGATACGCTACTGCCAGCCCCATTCTCCTCCCTGGATATGCTGCCGGCTTTCCGAAGTACCATACCATCCCCTTGTATTTCTTACGCCTAATGTATGCGTTTATCTCGGATGCCTTCCAAGCCTTCACGCGAACTTCTTTTTCCGGCAGCCTCTCAGGTGCGAGGATGACGTGCGCGACACAATATTCGCCTTTAATC
This sequence comes from Candidatus Wolframiiraptor allenii, assembly GCA_023539495.1. Taxonomy (GTDB): domain Archaea; phylum Thermoproteota; class Nitrososphaeria_A; order Caldarchaeales; family Wolframiiraptoraceae; genus Wolframiiraptor; species Wolframiiraptor allenii. Next base: position 23,626 of record JAKCEV010000002.1, on the reverse strand, counting down.
TTTAGACCCTTCACATCCTCCGTAAGGGGAAGGCCAATCGATGCTAATAGATGTAGGGCCCCCTCATCCCTTTCCAGCGCCCATCTCGTCACCATCCCAGTGTCATGAGGCCTATTCGCGAACTCGCTGTTGTAGACCTTATTCCCTATCACGAACTGTTCGATCGCAAAAATTCCAAGACCACCAATATACTCCGCCACACGCCTCGCATACTCTTGGCATTTTTTGACAGCGTCGCTTGGTATGGTGGCCGGGAGCCAGCTCTCATGATAGGTCGCTGCTGGCCTCTTATGCTCGATTGGTGGGAGCAGCGTTGTAACGATTTTGCCATCCTCGTCGAAGTGCCTAAGAACCAGCTGGGTTATCTCTGTCCCCCTCTCCTTCAGCTCCGTTAAGAACTTCTCTAATATTACTATGTCTCCTCTCCCCCTAGCATGTTTCAAGGAGTGCTCGTAAGCCCTCTCAATATCATCCCACGTCCTAGCTATTGTCGCCCCATGTCCGCTAGAAGTCATTATTGGCTTGATGATAAGAGGTAGACCAAGGTCCTTTGCAGCCCTCTTAAGCTCCTCGGCACTTGTCGCAAAGGACCACTCCACTGCCGGGATACCAATCTTATCGAAGAACATCCTAGTCATCAGCCTATCCATCCCGATCAATGGGCCATATGGTGTCGAAACTACCCTGTATCCTTGCTCAACTCCAAGCTTGAAAATCCTCATGGTATCGCATCGCTCAATCTCAAGATATATCGCGTGAGGCCTGTCAGGGCTCGGTACATACTTCTTTATCGCCTTCTCGAGCTGGTCTCCATCCAACATGTTTATCACCTCACTTACATCCGCTGCATCCTGTGCCGGGAAGCCTTCATATCTATCAAGGGCCACGGTCCTCATTCCGCCTCTTGTTCCACCGAGCTCCCGTTTCGCCGCGGTGATGACTAAGTCTCCCAGCTCTCCCCCGCCGACCGATATATAGGTGAACGGTTCATCGGGGCGAAGCGACTCCAGCGGCTTAAGCCCTGCCTCATATTCCTTTCTAAACTCCGCAGCCTCCTCCAGAATCCTAGCCCTAATTTCAACCTGACTCATAGCTCCCACCTCCTACGCGTGAAAACAGTTCGTGAGACAATTCCTTAACAGGGTCTATCTTCCCGATCCTCGGGATCCAATCCACTCTCTTCCCGAGGATCCCCATCCTCTCACGATAAGTATATAGTCTTCTAACACGCTCAGCCATCTCCATGCGCTTCCTAATCATTTCCTCACTACCTATATCCGACCTGTGGAAGAGCCCCCAGCCATCCAAGAGCCTAACAATACCTCTAGCTAGGCAATCTTCTATCTTCTGTGATGCCTCTTGCGTGGTCTCTCCAAACGCGAGAATCTCCACAACCCTTGACCCCTTCGTCAAAACTTGACCGGAATCATCCAGATGCACTGAACCCCAGTAGAGCTTGCAGCCAAGTTTCTCGATAAGAGCCTCATCCACCTCAACTGGATGATCCCTTGCAAGATCCCTGAAATCCGGGTACCCCTTCGGGGCAACCGCCTTCACGACCGTCGCGACATCAGAGAACCGTATCTTCACGGCCGAGAGCCTCTCATCAATTATAGCCTCGAATATGTCAATTATATCCGTCTCAAGCATAGCGAGCACATTAACCCCCTCAGGGTCACCTAGCCTCGAGTACATCTCTATCAGAGTCGGCCCTTCGATCTCCGTGAGCATCATCTGTCCAGCTACAAAACCATGATAACGCTCACCAGTCTCCTTCTGAACCGCATCAATCATAGACTTAACAATGCTCAGGCTCCGCTCATACTCCTCGCGGGTTATGAATGGCAGAAGGAAGCCCTTCCCCGTGTAGGACCCCATCCCACCGGTCTCAGGCCCTATATCATACTCATGCGCATGCTTATTGTCCTGCACGAGAGGCATCCCAATCACCGTCCTCCCATCTACAAAGCACTGGAGTGTGTACTCCGGGCCCCAGACCTTCTCCTCAACGAGAATCTTATCCTCAATATCTGCGTACCCGCTCATATAGTCCTCAAGCCAGCGCATATGCCTCTGCTTGAACCTGCTCTTCTCGCCGTGAAGATAGACCTGAACATCCTCAATCACCTTTACACCCTTGCCGCCAGCCTGTCTCGCAGGCTTGAGAGCAACATTTTGGAGCCAGCTTAGAAGCTCTGAGTGCTCCTCAAGATCCTTTATCGCCTCCATGTAAGATCTATATGTTTTGAAAAGAAGCTTTCCGCTTATCCCATATCTCCACTGGATCCTTCTCATCTCTGCCTTCGACATCTCTAGAATCGAGAGCCTCTTCCTCGCACCTATGCACGGTATCCCCCTACGTTCAACCTCATCGACAACACCGTGGAAGTTTGGCTCCTCCGGCCCTATCACGACCATATCGACCCCCCACTGCTCCGCAAACGACGCCACCTTCAAGGGATCGGTTATTCTCGTGAGCGCGTATTCACCTCCAGTTCCCTTAACAAGCCTATATATCCCGGGGTTCCTATCCTCACTCACCCAGAAGATCCTCGGCTCATGACCACTCCTAGCTATCGCCTCGGCTAAAGCATGTTCCCTAGAACCGCCTCCAACACCCATTATCCTCATCCTCTTTCACACCCCCAGCACTTTAGACAAAGCTCGTTTCTCTCAAGCTCTATTGCCCTACAAAGGCCATCAATTGACAAGAACGCGAATGAATCTGCTCCAACCACCTCAGCAATTTCCCTCTCATCAAGCGCTCTCGCTATCAGCTCGTCAGGCGGCGGTATCTCGATACCATAAGGACATGAAGCCATTATCGCTGGACTCCCTATTCTCACGTGAATCCTCCTCGCGCCCCTCCTCTTCATATTCCACACAGTATTCCGCAAGGTCGTCCCACGGACAACACTATCATCAATCAACACGATGTCCTTTCCATCTATCACACATCTTATCGGGTTCAGCTTCAGCTGAACACCCATTAACCTCTCAAATATCGATGGCTTAATCGCTGTCCGAATCTTCCTACCCGTAGTCACGAAACCTAAAGAGACGGAAATGCCTGAAACCCTCGAGTAACCTAGGGAGAATGGTATCGCGGTCTCAGGAATCCCTACAACAACATCGGCCTCCGCAGGTCTCTCCTTAGCCAATATCATTCCGATCCTCTCTCTAACCGAGTAGACGCTTATACCATCTATGACCGAGTCTGGCCTCGCGAGGTAAACATACTCAAAGCTACACCTACTCATATTCGGCTTGTTGCGGGGCTTCGCCCGAGACCTTTCTATACTATATGGATCAAACCTCACAACTTCTCCAGGCTTAATGTGAGCAACATGCTCCATCCCAAGCACATCTAGGGCTGATGATTCCGAAACCACCGCTCCGAGGTCAAATCCGAGAGACCCGATTTCAAGGGGCTTAACCCCATGAATATCTCGGCCTGCTATCAGTTCTTGATTCTCCGTCAATGCCACAAACGAGTAGCCGCCGTCAACCTCCTCGATAACCCGCTTCGCCGCCTTTAACGAGTCACCAGATCTCGAGATCTCATCTGCAAGCAGCTCTCCAAACGCCTTCCAAGAGGCTTGGACACCATTCTCAAGGTCTGGCTTACCATCACCAACTAAGACCATTCGGATAGGTGTTTCGGTGAATATTGGACGCTGATCCTTACTCGGCGCAACATAACCTATACCAATGAATCCCGGCATAGTGTTTAAGGCATCCTCAGTGAACACCTCATCAACGAAGCCCTCTCCAGAGAGGCTATGGAATCCCTCGTCTTCATGCGTTATTATCGCCGCGAGTTCTTGACCTCTATTTTGGAGGGCTAACAGGCCATAATAGACAAAGCGTGCAAGCCTCCAATTCTCCCTTCCAAGCCCAAAGGGATAGATCCCTATCAGGCCCGGCATCTCCCTCCACCCATTACCTCGAATAACCTGCCCTCAGCCCTCTTACCCTCGAGAGCAAGCCTCCTGCCCTCCTCCGCCAGCTTCTGGGCATAGGGTGTTGGATAACTCCCCGTAATACATGCAAGGCAGAGATTGTTTGTCCCAACAGCATCGCAGAAATCATTTATCAGCTGATAATTCACAGAATCTGCGCTCAGTAACCTTGCTATCTCCTCTTCATCTCTATTGAACCCTATCAACTCTTGAAACGTCGCCATATCAATTCCGTAGAAACATGGACTTGAGATCTTCGGAAACGTCGAGAAGACATGAACTTCCCTAGCTCCAGCACCCTTAAGCATTCGTACTATGTGACCCAGCGTGTCTCCTCTGACTATGCTATCATCTATTAGGGCAACCTTCTTTCCACGAACTCTATCAAGCAGGAGATTATATTTATGCAGTAATATTAGTTTCCTCTGCTCCGCTGGGATTATAAACGCCCTATGCTTAAGATACCTATGCCTAACAATTACAGGCTCCACAGATTTACCCGTCTCAAGGTGAAATCCGTATGCAGCATCCTCTGCAGTCTGTGGAACCGGAACCACTACGTCAACGTTTCTTGCAATTTCGCTATACCTTTGTGCAAGCTTTCTACCTAGCTCTCTCCTAGCTTCATAGACATAGCGGCCTTGGAACTTCGAATCAGGCCTGGCAAAATACGCGTACTCAAATGCACAGAAGTATTCACACATACCTTTAATGATCCTTCTTTCAATACTACCATCATTGCCGATGAGCACAAGCTCCCCCGGCTTAAGCTCCTCCGACAGCTCAATACCATTAACTGCAAGCGCAGGGCTTTCCGATGCAACCCCAATAATCCCAACATTATCCGAGAATCCGTACGATAGTGGTCTTATCCCATGTGGATCCTTGAATGCGAACAGCTCTCCGCTTTCAGTTAGACCCACTATAGCATATGCCCCATCCAGCTTCTCGCAAATCAGCCTGAGCACATCGGTTACATCATCATTCTTAACATACTCCTCTAAGAGGACGCGTAGTAATACGTGAGCATCTGACCTCTTGCTCGCCCCGCTAGCGAGTTCCTCTGATACCTGGAGGAGGTTCGTCACATTTCCATTAAAGGCGATGCAAAGATTCTTCCCAAGATGCTCATCGGCAACCGGCTGAGCATCTGCAAAGAGGTCAGCCTTACTCGATAATTGGCCGGAGGTCGCATACCTGACATGTCCTATCCCGAGTCGACCCCTAAGTTCCTTTTCCCAAGCATGAAACTCCTCCAAGCTTAAATCCGAAATTAGACCTAGACCCTTCTCAACACTCACATGACCGTCAGGGCTTAAAACTGCGACACCATATGACTCATGACCGCGATGATTCAGAGTTAAGAGAGACCAATATAGGCATGACACAATCTTCTCATCTCGACACATCATACCGACAACACCGCAGTGCTCTCTTATTGCATCACTCATTACTTCACTCATTGCTAAGTCCCTCTAAAACCTCCTCAACGCTTAACAGGGTTAGATCTCGTGAAGGTCTTATTCCGGTTATAACCTCATATGCTCCCTTAACCCTCAGAGCAATCTGTCTTATGATCTCATGCGTGAGTCTTGGTGGGTCACCTTCACCATTGTACCCCATAGCCCTCAAACATGCTCTAAGGAACTCTTTATCGAGACAGTAAGCCTCCTGCGATCTCCCAGGAACATAATACTTTTCCAACCATAACCTTGCCGAATCATGTGTCGCGGGCTCATCAATCTGTATCAGGCCACCATCACATCTTCCAAATTCAAGCTTAACATCGGCAACGATTATTCCTCGGCTCTTAGCCTCCCTCCGATAGAACTCGTAGAGCTTGATTGAAGCCTCCTCTAACTCCACCCACTCGTCCCTCGTGACTATTCCTCTTCTTAGCGCTTCATCTTTCGAGATCTCTTCATCATGGCCCACATCGCTCTTGGTAGTAGGGGTCAGAATAGGCTCCGGAAGCTCTTCAGCAAGCTGAAGACCATTTGGGAGCCTAACACCAGATATCTCCTTAACACCAGCCTTATAGGCCCTCCAAGCAGAACCATAGAGATAGCCCCTCACAACCCACTCAATATCTATTCTCTGAGCTTTGATGACTCTCAGCATCCTCTCATTCACCTGCTCGATCAGGTGATTTGGGAAGACATCTCTGCTCAACCTAAACCAGTATGATGATAAGAGGGCGAGATAGATGCCCTTATAGGGGACAAGATCCCTGAGAATAACATCAAAGGAAGAAATTCTATCCGTGTGATAGATCAAAAGTTCAGGGCCGAGATCGTAGACATCCCTAACCTTCCCTCTCCTCGGAATATTCCTGTCTCCGAATATCCTGGACTCCCTGACAGCATAACAGTAAGCTCCGTCGATGAAGGGATCTTCTATAAGTTCATACACATATGCCTGAGGGGGCGCAGAATACTCTGCAACCCTGCTGCTCATACGAGTTCACGTATCAGCTATTGCACCAATCATATAAACTTGCATAAACTTGGTCGCGTAATTTTACAAAATTATGTAAAAACGGCTTATATAGAGTGTAGTTTGGCCACGGTGAGTAATATCCCATTCTAGAGCTAACAATTGTAAAGGAAATTAGCTAGTCATGACTTGATAAGAGGAGCGCCCTCCGCGGACTGAGCTGCATTCATCTCGTGTTGATCAACCTGTCCCGTATTCTTCATCGGGCTTGCCTATGATGTTGTTTCTTGGGTCTTATAGCTTTTTGCCGAGTAATCGCTAATTAGCTGGACTTGCTTAAGTGTTTTTGGCGGATGATGAGGTCTTGACCCGGGCGGATTCGGCCGGGATGAAGATTGGTGCGGCCCTGACGTCTCTTAAAGATCATATTAATGCTTGCTCATCGTATTATCATGGCTGTGATAGTTGAGTTTAGTGTTATCCCGCTCGGCGAGGGGGCCAGCGTCTCGAGGCTCGTGGCGAGAGCTGTTAAGGTTTTAGAGGATGCCGGTGTCAAGCATGTGACTACGCCGATGGGGACCATTCTCGAGGCCGGGAGCCTAGATGAGGCCCTGAGATATGTGAGGATGGCGCATGAGGCGGTCTTCGAGGCAGGTGCGAGGAGGGTCATCACGCTGATAAAGATCGATGATAGGAGGGATGTGAAAAGGAGTATGGAGGATAAGCTTAGGTCCCTTGAGATGGCCCTGAAGGCTCTTGGACGCGGGAGGGACTAGTCGAGCTCAATTCTCCTCATCACGATGTCTCTTGCGTGCCTGATGACCTCCTCTGGCGGCCTTCTTCCGAGGACCTTCGCGACCTCCTCCCTTATCATCGCAGATGGCTTTGAGGCCAGCGCGTCTATGACTCCCTTCACCGAGCCATATGTCTTCAGGAGGGCCTTGGCGAGCGCCGGGCCAACTCTTGGGAGTCCCTCGATTACGTATAGCGCTTGCTCCTCCAGCGTCTTGGATGCAGAGCTCGCCCTTAGCCTGAGATCCCTAGGCTCCCTCCTCTCCTGCAGGCTCCTATACTTCGCTATGAGATAATGGCCCGTCCCCTTCCAATCGGGCGTAAAAATGACAACGAGATCCTCATACGTCCTCTGAATACCCTCGATGAGCCTGTATATGCTCGACTCATTCCACTCCGTCAACTTCCTCACGATGCCCATCCACCCCTCTATCACCAGTATCTTCTCGAATGAGTCCACTTCATCAAGCTGATCGAGCTGAGACCATATCCTGCCCCTCCCACCCTCATCGGGCTTCATGGAATTTAGTAGATCCGTTATGGTCTTGCGTTCAATAACCGCGACGCCCTCGGAGCCGTCGAGGAGGTAGTCGCCTATCTCGAGAACCTTAACCCCAACCTGCTCGCCAAAAACGCTAACAAGCATCCTATATATCTCGCCAGCCTTAGAAGCCTCCCTACTATCAACGAAAATCATCCTCCAAGAAATCCAGCAGCCCAAACAGGTTTTAAGGATTTAGAGACATGGCCGAAAACAAACTATGCCTCAGACAACATCTGAGGAGTTAGAAGTATTCGAGGAGGCTGCTCTTCCTCTCCCTCATCGGGAATGCAGGCTCATATGGGATGCCCTCCCTCTCACAAAGTTTCTCAACAATCTCCACGACCTTCATCCTCCAGCCATGCTCTGTGCTCATGGCCTCTGGATATCTTTCCTTAACCAAGCTCATGGAGGTTGCTAAGCCCCTCTTCATCCTGAAAAAGTCATAGTAAAGCCTCGATCCGGTCTCAGCCGCTAGGGCCACTATCCCCCCTATGACCTCTGGCGAGTCATTCACGCCCCTCATTATCGGGCCCAAGAAGACCCATGTATCGATCCCCTCCGCTGATATCTTTCTCAGGGCCTCGGCCCTCGCCGCCGGCTCGGGAGCCCTCGGCTCTATCAGTCTAGCCACCACAGGATCCAATGTGGTTATCGTTATCCCGACATCAACCTTATGCCTGTGCTTGGAAAGGAAGTCGAGATCCCTTAACACGAGCGGGGACTTCGTCTGGATACTGACCTCGAAGCCCGAGCTGAGGAGGATCTCGAGCCCCCTCCTTGTTAACCGCTCCTCGGCCTCAATCGGCTGATATGGATCCGTTATCGTCGAGATGCCAACAACACCTTTACGCGCCCTCCTAACCTCCTCCAAAAGAACCTCCACAGCGTTCTCCTTCACGTAGACGATCTCACCCCATGCCTCGGCCACCTCTTCATGACGCGTATAGGCTCTCCCATAGCAGTAGCGGCACCCATGATAACAGCCGGCATAGGGATTATAAGCGTAATCAAGGTCGTAAAGACCCGTCTTTGACAAAACACTTGAAACCCGGATCCTCTTATATGTGGGGCTCAGAGCGATCGCACCTCTAATCTAGTCTGCCTCAACAAGCTCCTCAAAAGCCTAGATGTATTGAGCCATGTAGAGAGGGGGAGCCTCGTCGACCTCGATATCCTCTCTAATACATCCTCAAGCTGATCATACTTTTCGGGCCTCGATTCGAACATCCTCCTGAGATTCTCCCTAACGAACCATACGCCTATTGGGAGGAAGAAGCCTTCATAGATCTCCCTGATCAGGATCGCCATCCCCTGCTTCCTAGTCCTCAGCATGAACTCGGCGGTTGCGAGCCTCGCAGCATAATAGCATCCGCCAAGCGACGCGTATGTCGTCCTCCCTCTATAATCCTCCCAATCACCCTCAACCTCCACCTCAGCTCCAGGATTCCAAGTGGTGTATGGGAACCAGGCCTCGATCCACTCATAGCTCCATGCATATGGCGCGATCACGGCGATGAACGTGTTCCTCGAGACCCTCCTCTCAAAGAAGAGATAGGAGTCGATGATTGGGAGCCTCTTCACGTCCTCGATCAAACTCTTCGAGATTATCGAGTCAACCGCGGTTATGGACCACCTCGTCGGGACAATCCTCCTAAGCCCCTCGACACCAAGGCCGCCGACGGAGAATATCCGCTGTATACGGGACACCGGGATGCCGCTTGAATATAGCTGGAGAACAGCCTCAGAGGCCTTCAAATCACTATCCGAGAGAACTCTATCAACGGGCTTCTCGATCCTCGGCTCATCAACTATCCTGAGCTTCTCAACTATGCCAGCTGGCCCAAGCGGCGGCGCATTAAGATCAAGCTTAACCCCGGGTCTCGGGGGCTTTGAGAACTTCAACTCCATGTCAACGGATTTAGCTGAGGCCGCGACAAGCCTCAGCTCCTCTATCAGTGCGGGCCTCCTCACATCAACAGTCATACAGCCCCTCACGAGGCTAAGCCTCATCCTGAGAATCTCATCCAAGCTCAAGTCAAGCCAGTTCTCGGGAGCATCATAGACCCGCGCATCACCTTCGCCAACAGAGACGGATGGGGCAACCCTAACCTTGGGATAACCCGACCAACCCACGAAGACCGATGGAGGAGAGGGGGCCTCCACCAGGCTACTACTGGGAACCCTAACCTCCTCCACCACACGCCAGACGGAGAAGAGGGGGCATGGGCTCTCACCACATAGCCCCCTAGCCCCCCTACAAAGCAGGCAAGGCTTCACAAGGTTACCCGGCATCTGCTAACATAGCCTACGAAAATGGAAAATAAAAATGTGGGGGTTATAATGCTTATGATATGCTTGCCTCGGCGGCCCTCAGCTTGAATAACATGGCGTCCCATAGCTCGTCCCAGACGCCTCCAAGGTATTCTAGGAGCTGGCTGAAGCCCATCACCTTAACCTCGTCGCAGCTCATCACCTGCCCATCCTCGTCGCTCATAGTCCCCCTTATGACGAGGTATCCGAGGCCATCCTCATACCCCTCATCCCTGAATGGTATCACGAGCAGGTGCTCCGCGACAGGCTTATCCCTGCTGATGGATGCGGTATAAGGGTATACCGAGGATTGTTCAAGTGCACGAAGCTGGTCAAGGTGTTTAACGCTGATCTCATAGCGGCGCGCAACATTTTAATGATAGTGACGTCGAATAATACCTCGATGATGCCAGTAACCCCTGAGCCCCGGAGAGGGGAGGGGGTAATGGCCGGAGACCCGGCCAAGGGCTGAACCTCCCAAAAGGGAGGAATGTAGCCCAAACCTCCCCCACACCAAATGGGGAGGAGGTCGTAATTTAAGAGGGGCTTCCTGTCCTCTCCTCCTCCATTACCCATATTATCTAGGCCAGCAGATCATGATATGCGGATGATGAAGGTTTCTAGCCCGACCGTGATGGAATGAAGAGACGTCAGGACGCTGACGCGCCTCTCGCAAACATTATCCGGCTCAGGGGTGGGACTATCGATCATCCATGATTCGGTGGGCGCAGCCATAGGACCCTCATCATCGCCAAACAGACATACAATAATCACGAATATTAGTCTAGCGCCACGAATTAGGAGAAGTCAGACATCGGGCTCTCATCACAAAATCAGGGACTGCGGCCATCATCATCCAAAACAATCCATCAACATCCTAGTGAAAGATGTTTCGCTCAATTAACTCGATGCAATTAATTTGATTACGTCATCAGATTAGTTAAAAGAATCAGATTAGTTAAAAGAAAACGTTATATTTCTCACATTCATTCGTCAATAATGCTATGGCGAGAAGAAGGGTTGTAGGTAGGGGCAGGGCTGCTGACGTGCTTCAAGCAGCTATCCGTAGAGAGGCTGGTAGAGCCGCCAGCCTACTCGAACACGATGTCGAGGACCTCTATGCGATAATCGGCTCACAGCTAGCAGCAATACAAGTGGCTGCAAAGATGGCGCGAGCCAGAATACCTCCAAGAGCAAATAAGCGCGAGTTCATACTCCAACGCATGCCAATAATGACCGAGCTGCCAAAGGACGCGGGCAAGAAATTCGTGGAGAGCTGCTGGAGCAAGATAGTTGATCGAGCATGTAGATGGTGGGCCGAGAACAAGGAGAAGTTCAGCGGCAAGGACGCCAAAACGATAATAAGAGACTTGGCACCCGAGATAGCACCAGCAATACCAGCGAAGTTTAGAGCTGGCTCGATAATCGCGCTAACAGCAGCGCTACTAGTGAAGGAGGGCCTGGACAAGGTCTGCGAGAAAATAGCCGCCCAAGAACCCATCGGGGGAGCAGCTAGCCAAGAAAACGCTCAGCCCTCCTAAACCCTTACATCCTCACAATTTTTCATAATCTCAAGCACACGTCTATTTTTCATGTTTTCACGTAAATTATAGCCGGCTAAAGGCATCCTGATGACCGTCATAATTATAAACCTCAGGCGAGTGTTATTGACTGATGATGATTTCTTTAGAGCCTCTAATTTTGGCGTTTTCCTTAAAAGCTTGTTATCAAAAGTATATTAAAAGCCGTGAACGAAATGAATTTTGGGGCATAAAGCGGGGTAGGGCAGCCAGGTTAGCCCGCCGGGCTCATAACCCGGAGGTCGGAGGTTCAAATCCTCCCCCCGCTATACCCCAAAATACATGAGTATGATCTATGATTGTTATTTCTATGGAAGTTTGTTTACTCTATCTTATCCCGCTATTTTTGCTGTTGTGTCTTGAATTGCGTGTAGTGGCAGTTTCCGCAGTAGTATCTGTCTCCATGATCCGCCATTATGTATCCTTTCCCACATCTTGGGCAGAACATTATGTTAGCCACTAGTTTTCCTCCCTCGACCTTGTATTTCTTCCAGAGTTGTGCCTGTCTACCCAGCTTGCTTCACCTCCTCAAGTAGGCCATGCTTCTTGAGAATATGCTTTCTCTCATACATTTTCACATATCCGGCCGAGTCGTATATGTGGATGTGCGCCCTTGCTTTCTTTGTCCCGAAGAGCGACTCCATCTTCTCGATTATCACGCGCTCCTTCTCCACGTTGTATCTTTTTGCGATCTCCTCTCTAACCTCATCCCGCTTGGGCGTCCCCGACTCGTAGATTATGATCGCCTCTATCTCTCTTCGGCCGAGGAGGGGGTTCTTCCTGTCCTCGATTATCTCAAGATTCATGCGGCCTTCGCCTCCTGAGCTGGCACGAGTACAGCATTTATCTGGGCTATTGCCTCGCTTATCACATTGCCCCTAACCGTCCGCCTCCTCCTCAGACCCTTCTTCCTCCTCCTCTGCCTCCGCTTCTTCTTTTTCGATGGCGGCTTCTCATAGCCCCTGAAGCCTATGCCCGCCGTGATCAGTATCCTGACCTTCCTAGCCCCGCTGACATCGGGCCTCATGGGGAAGCCGTCCTTATCCGTCCCGCCGGTTATTCTGATCTTATATCCCCTATAGCCTAGGACTGAGCCATCAATCTCATCCCCGATCTTCTTTCCTATGAAGAGCCTGAATATATTCGCGTCTAGGGCTATGGTCTTGGCAGTGCCATCGGCTGGATTCGAGAGGACGAGCTTCGGTGCAGCGGCTTTCTCTGACATCCTTCAAGAGGGCTTCAGGGGCGTCCTATTAACCCTTTTTACCTTTTCATCGGGCCCAGAGAGGATCCATTTTCCTCATTATCTCGACTATCTCCTCTAGGGCCTTCTTCGAGCTGTCATCCAGCATGTCATAGTATTCTTTTAGGAGGAGCCTCGCATCATTCTCGGGCACGGCCACGTATAGTATCTCGCCCTCCCGGATGTGTCTACCGACAACTGGCTCCCTCATGGATATCGCGACCTTCATTCCAGCCCTTGCCTCTGGTATGCTCTGTCCCTTATCCTGTATCTGGGCTATGGTTCCGACAACCTTCCCCTTATCATTCATTATGGGGTATCTTGGCTTTATCAGCCCGGCCTGCACCTCGACGCCCACTATCGCCGGCTCGCTCCTCCTGAAGACATAGCCCTCGAGTATCCTTATCTTGCCCGGCTTTATCAGGTTCTCAAAAGCCCTCAGCCTCCTCTTCGTCGTCTCCTCCTCAACCCAGCTCAGATAGTTCTCGATGAGCCTGAAGAGTATCTTTTCCCTGAATATCCTGATCCCCTTATTATTCGCCTCGACCTCCAAGTCATGATCGACCCTCACGTTGAATGCGAGGATGACCCCCTTGAGCTCATCCTTCATCCTCACGACCTCTGCCTCCACAATATCCCTCTTCGAGACATCACCTATCCCAGCCCTCCTAACGGGTATGCCCCTATTCTTGAGGGCGAGGATCGCGGCCTCAAGGGTCCCCAGTGTATCCGCCTTGACCACGACGCCGATCTTATCCGTGCTGAGTATGATCTCGCCGACCTCCATCCTGATCTTCTCAAGTATCTCCTGCTCCCTCGCCGGCGAGTCAACAACGTAGATGGGTGACCCGGCTATGGCCTCCTCTAACCCCTCGGCGACAATCTTCACGCCAGCCGCGGCCCTAACCTCCTCAACCCTGTTAAACCTGTCCCTTGGATCCCTCATCTCATCGAGGGGCTTGGGGACGAGGAGCGCTCTAACCCTCGTTGTGAAGGGGCCGTTCAAGCCCATGAGAGCTATCACGTCGCCAACCCTGAGGATGCCGTCGCTGATTATCGCGTTTATCGTTGTCCCGAGGCCCTCCTCCTCCAAGACCTCTAGTACCGCCCCCTCGGCCGGCCCATCGCCTACCGTGAGCTGCTCCCTCATGAATGCCTGAGCAAGCCCGAGGAGGACTAGGAGTAGGTCTGGAACGCCCTCACCGGTCTTCCCGCTTACAGGGATTATAGCGAGCGTCCTCGTGAAGTCTGTTATCTTATAGTAGAGGTCGGAATTGAAACCATGGGTAGATAGCTGGCCCATGAGCAAGTATACCCTGTTCTGGAGCTCTTCCCTCACGTGGGCGGGTTGGGCCTCGAGAGCCTTGAGGAGGGGCACTGTTCCCTGCGGCCTCCAACCTGGTATCAGGTCTATCTTCGTCGCGGCGACGACGAATGGAGTCTTCCTAGCTCTTAGAAGCTCTATGCTCTCCCGGGTCTGCTCTTGGACACCCTCGTTTATGTCTATGACTAGGATTGCGAGATCCGCGAGCGATCCACCCCTCCTCCTAAGGTTTGCGAAGGCGGCGTGACCCGGGGTGTCTATGAAGAGTAGGCCTGGTATCTCAAGCCTCTTGACCTTAACCTCGCCCAGCAGGGCCTTACATGTCTCGATAATGGCGTCGAGCGGAAACATGCTCGCCCCAATATGCTGTGTTATCCCGCCAGCCTCCCTAGCCGCGACAAGGGTCCCCCTCATCTTATCGAGAAGAGTTGTCTTGCCGTGATCAACATGGCCAAGCACAGCGACTATCGGCGCCCTCAGCCTCGCCATGGGCCCTCACCATTCTCTAGCCCATCAGCTCAGCCTAAAAACCGTATCCCTCAGAGATTTAGGGGAGGTAGATGGTTGGGGAGCCTTCATAATGTGGGTCGGAGCCAAGCTCCCTCAATGCCTCATCGAATGCCTTCTGCATTGAGAGCCTCTCGGAGTATAGTTTTCTGAGGAACTTTATTGTGAAGGCGTCGGCATAGCCCGGCGAGATCTCTCCCCTGAATCCTATGTATGCTCCCGCGCCGCGCTCAAAGAAGGCTGAGGCCATGACGTTATCATCCCCCGTAAAGCAGGACATAGCGACGATTACGGCTCCCCTGAACGTTCCATGAAGCTTCTCCGAAATATAGTGTGGCGGAGCGACGCAGTATGTATCGTTTGAGAGAAATGGCCTTCCGAGGAGGAGATAGCCCGACTCAACCTCATCCCTATAAGACTCCAGCCCGCATTTCTCGATGAAAAGCCCGCCTCCAATGAATAATCCTATCGGCTGCCTTATCCTCCCACCATGAACCCTAAAAATCACGAGATTGTAACCTCTCGATGGAAGCTCTCTTAAAAGACCCAGCGACACATTCTCAGGGCCGTAGACATCAACCTCGAAGCCCGCCTCTCTCAAAATCTCCACAGCCGACTCTATGAAGGTCTGATTCGGGTAGTCGGTGGCCAACCCATCCAAGATCACGGCCCTCATCCGGAGAGATTCCTCAGGGCCGCGCCCAAAGTAGATCATAGTAGACAAGATCACCGCAGCTATTACAAGTATTAGGAGAAGCCAAGGCCATCTCCGCCTCCGCCGCCTAGAAAAATAGATCCCCCTTCTCCCACCGGGGTGCCTCATTCTCCACACGCTCTCATAGTCGAGACATGGATTCCCTCGAAGGCCAGCAATGCTTCATCACCTCTCCATGATTTTATCTTCTTTTTTCGGGGGCTTCCAGAATGGCTCTCTTGCCTCAACTGCTCTTAGGAATAGTCTTTTTAGCTCCTCGTCCGATGCTCCCGACCTCATTGCCTTGAGGAACTCTATCTCGTTATCGCTCCTCATCAAGCATGGCTTGAACTTCCCATCATGAGTTATCCTAAGTCTTGTATCATTCATGCAGAAGAGATAGTTTCCGGACGGCCTGATGAACTCGACCCACACCCCATTAGGCATTAGATATCTGCTCCTGTAATGGAGGCTTCTCGTTATCCTCGCTATCGCCGTCTGCGCTATCCTTCCCTCGAGACTTGAAAGCGGGAGATAATAATGTTCCAGCCTCTGGCCCGCAGCGAGGCCGCATCCCACGAGCTCTATCAGCTGAACAACTATCTCGCTGGATGAGGATAGCTCCTCGGCAAGCCTAATAAGATCATCGAGCTCGTCATCATTTATACCGCGGAGCATGACGACATTGAGCTTGACAGGATTGAAACCAGCCTCAACAGCAGCCCTCATGGCCTCAAGCACTTGAGCATGCCTCCTAGCACCTTCCACGGGATCCAGCCCGGTTATTATGGCATAACGATCAGGCCTGGTAGAATGCAGGCTTATGTTAACTCTCTTCAACCCACGTCTCCTGAGCTCCTGCGCTATCTCAGCAAACCTGAATCCATTCGTCGTCATGGAGAAATCCCTCAGCCCTAGTCCCCCAAGCCTCGAGACTATCTCGAGTATGTCGGGTCTCATCATGGGCTCCCCGCCAGTGAGCTTTACAGAATCCACGCCAAGCTCCATAGCCACCTTGACAATGCGCTCAATTTCTTCAGGGGTCATCAGTTCATTGGATTTATCGTCAAGGCCCTCACCATGGCAGAAGAAGCATCTTAGATCACAGGCTGGCGTGACCGAGATCCTGAGACCCACTACCGGCCTGCCATAACGATCCATCAGAGCCAATGGTATGACAGCTTGAGATTCATCTATGGCCCTTTTAAGCATAATTCCATGATACACCGTGGAGTAACGCTTAAAAGGGATCAAGGATAACGAAGTCCTTAACATGCCGAGAACACTTGTCATAAGCCCGGACAAGTGCACCGGATGTAGAATATGCATGCTCGCATGCTCCTACAGGCATTTCAAAGTGATTAACCCCGCAAGATCAAGGATCAGGGTTGTGAGACTTCCCCATGAACCCGTCGACTCGCCAATATACTGCATCCAATGCGGCCTCTGCATCAGCGCATGTCCCTTCAACGCCCTCTCAAGAGATCTTAGAACGGGCGCCGTGAAGGTTGATCCCGAGAAATGCACTGGGTGCGGTATATGTGTGCATGTCTGCCCATATGGTGCCGTCTCTAGGGATCCCGAGACCCATAAAGCCCTTCTATGTGATCTCTGCGATGGCGATCCCGAGTGTGCTAAGGTGTGTCCAGAGGGCGTACTCCTCTATTTGGACCCGGATGACGCGGCCGAGTATAAGCGAATGGCTTTCTCAAGGCTCCAGAGGAGGGAGATTACACCCTTAAAGCCCGATGCGAGGTGAGCATGCGGATGACAGGTGGGAAGCTTTACGGCTATGCTGGCAGGATCCTCCGCGTTAACCTTTCGAAGGCCAAGATAGTGGAGGAAGAGCTTAAGCCCAATCTCCTGAAGTTCTATCTAGGCGGAACGGGCTATGCGGCGAGAATACTATGGGATAGTCTTGAGAGGGGGGTGGACCCGTTTAGCCCTGAGAACCTGCTGATAGCGTGCACCGGGCCGCTCACGGGCACCCTAGCACCATGCTCTGGCAGCGTCGAGTTCGCCTTCAAGTCGCCGCTGACGGGGATCTTTGGTCAGACTAGGGCTGGGGGGAGCTTCGGGCCGAGGCTGAAGTATGCTGGCTACGATTTTATAATAGTCGAGGGGGCGTCGGATAAGCCCGTCTACCTCAGCGTCGTGGATGATTCGCCGGAGATCAGGGATGCATCCCATATATGGGGCAAGACTGTTCATGAGGCAACCGACATCCTGCTCGAGGAGGTTGGCGACCCCCAAGCATCCGTCGCATGCATCGGGCCGGGAGGCGAGAAGCTAATCAGGTATGCGAGCATAATGGTTGACTATGATCGGGCTGCAGGGAGATGTGGCGGAGGCGCCGTGATGGGCTCAAAGAAGCTTAAGGCGATAGTGGTAGATGGCGACCACGATATAGAGGCCGCCAAGCCCGACGAGTTCTATGAGGCCGCCCTGGAGGCAATAAAGGCTGTGGGCAAGCAGGGCAGGGGGTCTCTGGGCCAATTCGGAACCGTTGGCGGATTATTGGGGCTGAACGAGTCAGGAGCCCTGCCGACGAAAAACTTTCAGACATGTTACTATGAGGAGGCGGAGAAAATGTCGGGCGAGGAGCTCGCGCGGAGATACTTGCTCAAGCGAAGGGCATGCATGGGATGCCCAATAGGCTGCGGGAGATATGTCTGGGTTCCATCAGGCCCGTATATGACACCACCTCATGAAGGCGCCGAATATGAGACCACGGACATGCTCGGTGTCCAGAGCATGATGGGATCTCTTGAGCCCCTCATCAGGGCAAGCTATCTCTGTAACACTTACGGCATAGACACGATCTCTGCTGGAAACGCGATCGCATTCGCGATAGAGGCCTATGAGAAGGGCCTGATAACCGATGAGGATACGGGAGGGATCAGGCTGAGATGGGGCGATGCGGATGCATGCCTAAAGCTCCTCGAGCTCATCATCGAGCGCAAGTATATCGGTGATCTCTTGGCCGAGGGCGTTAAGCGCGCCGCCGAGAAGATTGGGAGAGGCGCAGAGGACTTCGCGTGTCACGGCAAGGGGCTGGAGGTGCCGGCCCATGATACCCGGGGGACATCGAAATCGCTCGCAATACAGTATGCTATTGGAAACCCGAGGGGTGCATGCCACATAGAGCCGATATGGTCTCCGATGTGGGACTTCTCTAGGTCGAGCCTAGGACTTGGGGAGCTTGGGCTGCCGTGGCCGCCGCCGAGCAGGTTCGAGGAGACTGGTGTCAGGAGGGGTGAGGCATGCAGGCTTCTCTGGCTCTATGGCGAGCTCGCGAGCATACTCGGGATATGTAGGTTCAGCATGCAGGGAGGGGAGGATGAGATACTCACGCCAGCAAGACTCTCACGCCTCGTCTCCGCGCTCACGGGATGGGATCTCAGCCCCAAGGACCTGATCAAAATCTCCGATAGAGTCTATACGCTGAAGCGTTGTTTCAATGTGAGAGAGGGAGTTGGCAGGAAGGATGATAGGCTACCAAAGAGGCTCATGGAACCCCTCGCAACAGGACCCACGAAGGGCCAGAAGGTCGAGAACCTAGATATGATGCTCGACGAAACATATGAAGCCCTTGGATGGGATAAGAAGACCGGGAAACCTACGAGGGAGAAGCTGAAGGAGCTCGGGCTCGACGACGTATCCGAGGTCATCTGGGGAGGCTAAACCCTCAAAAGCCCCATCCATCCGAGTTTATAGCCGGGTTGGCGGCCTCAAAGCTCGATGAGAAGCTGGTCCTCGGCATAGAGTCCACAGCTCATACATTCGGCGTCGGGATAGCGTCGAGCTCCGGCAAGATACTGGCCAACGTGAACTATGTCTACCGGCCGAGGGAGGGCGGGATACATCCAAGGGAGGCAGCTCAGCATCATAGCAGGATAGCAGCAAAGGCGCTGAGGGAGGCCCTTGAGCAGGCTGGCGTAAAGCCCATAGACCTCGATGGGATAGCGTTCTCAATTGGGCCCGGGATGGGGCCATGCCTCAGGGTCGGCGCCACGGTGGCACGCGCCATCGCCCTCAGGCTCGGCAAGCCCCTGATAGGCGTCAACCATAGCGTGGCCCATATCGAGATCGGAAGACTCATAACCGGCTGCAAGGACCCCGTCGTCCTCTATGTCGCCGGAGGCAACACAATGATCACAAGCTACATCGACGGCAGATATAGGATCCTCGGCGAGACCTTGGATATAGCTGCTGGAAACTGTCTCGATGTCTTTGGGATAAAGGCTGGCATAGGGCCCATGCCAGCTCCAGAGGAATATGCTAGGAGAGGTGAGAGATTTCACTCACTTCCCTATCGAGTTAAGGGGATGGACGTCTCATTCTCAGGCCTCCTGACAGCGGCCCTGAAGCTCCTCGGAGAGGTTAGGCTCGAGGATCTCTGCCTCAGCATAACCGAGACTGTTTACAGCATGCTGACAGAGACCCTTGAGAGGGCACTGGCATATGCTGAGAAGGAGGAGATACTTCTCGTGGGCGGGCTCGCTAGAAGTAGGAGGCTGATGGAGATGATCGAGGAGATGGCGAAACTCCATGATGCAAAGGTCTACGCAGTTCCCCCGGAGTACGCGGGCGATAACGGCGCGATGATCGCCTGGACAGGGGTCCTCCAGCTCATCGCAGGCCAGACGCTCAGGATTGAGGATAGCAGGGTTAGGCCTAGATTCAGGCTAGATGAGGCCGAGGCCAGATGGAGGATGCTAGGCCTATAGAGGGAGGCATGATGATCGGGGAGAAGCTTGAGGTCATTAGGATAGGCGCGGAGGCCATCATCTCCCGGCTCGAGTGGAATGGGTTTAAGATGGTGTCAAAGCATCGTGTACCAAAACCCTACAGGTTCCCGGAGCTTGATAGGTGGATTAGGGATAGGAGAACCTTGCATGAGGCTAGGGTGATCACTAGCTTGAGGAGGCTTGGGATACCATGCCCAGCAATCCTCCTCATGGATAGGAGTGAGGCGACACTCTACCTCCAGCTGATCGAGGGGGTTGAGCTGAAGAAGGTCCTAGACTCGCTACCGGCTGAGGAGGTTGAGAGGCTGGCAAACGAGCTCGGCAGGATGGTTGGGAGAATGCATAGAGGCGGCGTCGCGCATGGGGACCTCACAACATCAAATATTATGCTCGACAGAATGGGAAACCTCTATCTCATAGACTTCGGCCTAAGCGCGATAACGGATGACCTGGAGGAGCTGGCCGTGGACATCCACCTTCTCGATAGAAGCCTAGAGAGTGTTCACCACAGGTTAAGAGCGGCGTTTATGAGGAGCTTCCTCAAGGGATATGCAACGGCAGCCGGCATGGACTTCCTACAGGCATTGATCGAAAAGGTTAAGGAGATCAGGAGTAGGGGAAGATATGTTGAGGAGCGGAGAAAGAGGCATTAGATTCGTGGTAGTGACAAGCAATCCGGGGAAGGCTAGGGAATTCGAGAACATCTTCTCCGAGTATAAATTAAGCTTCAGGATTGAGCCCATTAAGACGCCAGAGATACAGGCGATGGATCTGAGGATAATTGCTGAGGAGAGCGCGATCTATGCCTATGATATCCTCAGGGAACCAGTTCTAGTCGAGGATGCAGGTCTCTTCATAAACACGTTGAACGGCTTTCCAGGCCCCTTCAGCAGCTATGCATATAAAACTATTGGGATAAAGGGGATACTGAAGCTCATGGAGAATGTTGAGGATAGGAGGGCGCGATTCCTATCCGTCATAGCATTTTACACGCCGATGATAGGCGGCGTCAAAATATTCACGGGAGAGGTTGAGGGATACATAGCGATGGAGCCCCGCGGCTCCGGCGGCTTCGGTTTCGACCCAATATTCATCCCGGCGGAGGGCGATGGGAGGACATTCGCCGAGCAGAGTAGCGAGGAGAAGAACAAGCTTTCCCACAGGGCGAGAGCGGCCAAGAAGTTCGCCGAGTGGATACTATCACTCAAACCTATCTCGCCAGCCTACGAGTAGCCCTAGATCAGCCCAATCCTCCTCCTGAGATACGATAATGGAATACCCCTAATCCAGTTTAGATCATTCATGTAGAATGTTCTTATGTCATCTAAGTTGTAGAGCGCGAGGGCAAGCCTTTCCAATCCTCCTCCCCATGCAAGGACCCTATGCTTTACCCCCAAGGGCCGGGTTACCTCGGGCCTGAAGACCCCCATGCCTATGAGCTCGAGCCAGACTTTCTTATCCTCAAGATATGCTATCGCCTCCGCTGACGGCTCCGTGTACGGGAAGTAGCTTGGCCTAAACCTGACATTCTTAAGCCCGAGCCTCGCGTAGAACTCCTTTATCAGTCCCAGTAGATCCCTGAAGGACACGTTCTCGCCCATTACTATTCCTTCGATCTGATGAAACTCTGCGAGATGCTTCCAGTCGACTCTTTCATTCCTATATATCCTGTCAACCGAGAATACTTTAACCGGCGGCTCACGGTGGTCGGCAAGCCATCTAATCGTCGTGGCGGTTGTATGCGTTCTCAGTAACAGCTTTCTCGCTTCATCCTCCCTCCACTTATAACCCCATCCCGTAGACCCTGTATCACCCCCATCCTCATGCACCCGCCTAACAGGCTCCACGAGATGCATGGGCAGATCGCCCATCTCAGGCTCAGCTAGATAGAACGTGTCATGCATCTCCCTCGCAGGGTGGTCTTGGGGCTGGAAGAGGGCATCGAAGTTCCAGAAAGCCAGCTCGACCAGCGGGCCCTTAATCTCCTCAAACCCCATCTCGACAAACACCTCTCTCACGATCCTTATCAGCTCCCTCAGTGGATGCGTCTTGCCGGCGAAGACCGGCGGCGTCGGAGCCCGCACATCGAACCTGCTAAACCTCACCTGCCTCCACTCGCCCGATACAAGCATGCTGGGCGTGAGCCTAGTAACCTCCCTAACCTCGAGAAGAGAATCATCGAGCTTTAGAAGAACCTCACTCGGCTTCAAGACGTGAACCCTCTTGACCTTAACCTCGAGCACACCGGGCCTCGAGGCAAGCCGCTGACAAGCCTCCCTCAAGTCCTCCGGGATCTCCGAGACCTCCCTCTCGCCACCCTGTAGAATCCTGAGAAGACGCTCCTCGGGAAGCTCGCCAGGCTCCGAGACAAGCTTAGCATAAACATTCTCGCCGACCTTCTCAATTTCTATCCATCCCATTCTGCGAGCCCAGCTAACACCAATCCTGAACTCCTTCTCCCCAAGCTCTCTCTCCAAGATCTTCAGGTCGAGCCTTCCGCCAGCCGCCTTGAGCGCCTCTATGAGCCTTCTCTCTGGGAGACCATGCTCCGCGTAGATCCGCCCCTCATCACCAAGTTCATAGAACTTTCTCTCATATTCTTCAACAGTTACCAGCCCTTTACTTGAGAGCCAGAGAGCGGCTTTAGCGATCGAGCCAACATCCCTTCCAGTGAACTCCGCAGCCTCCTCGAAGGTGAGCGGCCTACCAGCCCGCTTTAAAGCCCTAGCAACCTCCCTCTCAAGCCAGTGGAGGACAAGCTCCGAAACAATAACCGGTCCCTCGCGATCACAACATCCCCAGCGAAATTTAAGCCTCGCGTGGTACAAGAAGGGCTTCGAGCTTAATGGATGAGCCGGGCCAAAAATGCCGCGACCCCGGAGGAAAAGATTAAGAGCGGATAAAAGAGCTTGCCTGCTGAGGGGCCCGTCGGCTAGCCAGGATAGGCCCCCAGCCTCCGGAGCTGGTGGCGTGGAAAGCTGGTGTCGCGTGGGTTCGAATCCCACCGGGCCCGTAAAACTTCTTTAAAACCCTTGTTTTAAGATCCAAGACCAGGATTAGGATCGCAATGAAGAGCCTGCCCTTATTTCTTTAGGAGGCCTCCTAAAATGGGAGATAAAAATGGGGATAAAAAAATGTGGGGCGTTATGATGCTTATGGCGTGCTCGTCTCGGCGGTCTTCAGCTTGAATAGCACTGCGTCCCACATCTCCTCTCAGACATCCCCGAGATAATCGATCAGCTGATCTCAGTCCATTACCCTCACCATATCACATCTTGTTACGCGCCTGTCGCCCTCGCTCACGCCCCTGACCACGAAATACTTGACCTCGTCCCCTCCCCGAACAGTATTATAATTATCTGCTCTGAGACCCCTCTATCGCCATGGAATCCTATTTTTAGCCGGCTTCCGGCATCATAATAGTCTTCCATTTTCAGGCGGGTCCCCAAGAAATAAGGGCAGGCATGTACTGGGATGGTATTG
>JAKCEV010000044.1 GCA_023539495.1 Candidatus Wolframiiraptor allenii | reverse complement strand
CTAATTTCGATAACCTTCTCCTCTAGTATTTCTAGGCCCCTTTCTAAGATCTCCTCCCCGATGTTGAGGGCGGGCGTGATAAGTATCGTTGCCCCGATCCTCCAGAGGAGAAGTCCAACCCTAAAGCATTCGTCAACAATCGTCCTCGCTATGATCTCGTTGAACCTCTTATTCGCGCCCACGGGCCTTATCCCGATGAGCATCCCCATTCCATGAGCTCTCCAACTCAGCTTATTGGCCAGCTCCCCAACTCTCTTCAGGATATTCCTGCCAACCCTCCCGCTCCTCTCCACGAGGCCCTCATCCCTAATAACCCTGAGCGTCGCAAGGGCCGCCGAGACTGATAATGCGCACCCTCCATAATACTTGTGATTTAAGGGCTCCATGTCTAGAATCTCCTCCCTAGCCATCAAGACTCCGAGGGGGAGGCCCGATGCGAGCTGCTCACCTAAGCAAACGACATCGGCCTTAAAGTTCCAGTGATCTAAGGCGAACCACCTGCCAGTCCTAGCGGGCGCGGTGAACCTTTCATTAATCACGAGGAGGCCGCCTAGATCCTTGGCAAGAGTCCTGAGAGCCTCCATGTAGGAGGTTGGTGGGGGGGCTGGCGCCTCCAGACTTATTGGTTCAAGGATTATCGCCGCTAAGTCATCGGGGGCTGCAGCTTCAACAAGTTCGCGGGAGAACCTGAGGCATTCTCCCCGGCATCTCTCCGGGTCTAGGCCGACTAGGCAATCGACGCAATCGCGGCCGACAGCATAAATCACATCAAGGATCCTTGCCGGGCTTTTCCTGATCCTCGGGCTAGCCGAGAGCATTAAGGCCTCCTCTGTGGACCCGTGATAGCCCCCGGTGAAGGCTAGGATGATATGCTTGCCGGAGTGCCATCTCACGGCCCTAGCCGCCACGTCGACGGTTTCTGAGAAACTATCATGGAGGAGTATCCTCACATCACCCCTGATAGGAGCTATTCTCGTGAGCTCCTCGGCGAGCTCAACAGTATCCTCGGAGTAAAGGCTAGACGGCACGATCATCGAGCTATCCAAGCGGCTTTTCACGGCCTTAACTACTTCCGGGTGCTGCCCCCCAAGAGGCAGCATTCCAAAGCCACCAGTGAAATCTATGTATGCATTATCGTTTATGTCAAGTATTATCGAGCCCTCAACTTTCTTCACGACTATCGGGAACATTCTCTTACAGGATCGGGACATAAGCTCTATGTCCCTCGAGATTATCTTCTCCGCCTCCCCGGATGTCGGGGGTTTTAAGATCCTCGGCAGATCACCTGTCATTCGCGATACGACCCCACACCGCTAGCCCTACAAGGATATCCTCCACGGCCTCCTCATGCCCTAGGTAAGGGGAGGTCATAAGGATATCACGGCCTCGAGAACCCCGACATACACAACTCTTCCATCATCCCTCCGCAGCTCATCTGTTGACAAGTTTATCTCCTTGATCTTCAGATTCGAGTAAAAGCCACTCTTAAGAAGCATAATCGTCCTGATACAGTTATCTATATTCCTCCCCCTAGCTCGGAGGACTATTTCCCTCTCACCCCTATTAAATAATGTTATACACGCCGTGACATATCTCATCACATTCTTCCTACCAACTATTACTTGGGATCTCGACATCTGTATTCAGGGAATCTAGGTAATGGGGGTAGTTATTTATTTTCTAGAGGACCGCCCCCGTAATTATGGATCCTACCAGGAATAGGGTGAAGATCGTGATTCCCTGCCAGGTTCTCGCCGCAGCCTCTTGGAGAAAGCTCTGGGACATTATCTTTACTCTAGGGAACTTAAGCCTGAGCCATGCGGCCTCCATGGGCTTGGCGGCTTGAAGGGCTCTCGTGGCCGCCTCCACGGCCCTCTCCGCGATAGCATTAGCGGGGACGATTTCGCCGAGGGGATGATATCCACGCCCGCCGAACCTGAGGCCATTAACGATGTGGGTATCCGTCGTTACGACTTCAACGTATTCGAATCCCATGGATCTAAGCCTCTCCACAATCGCGTCCCTGACGTGGGGCAGGCAGTTATTCCCATCCAAGCTTATTATCGCGGATGGCCTGCCATCGAAGAGGAGGACTATGGCAGAGACGCCTAGATCGCCCGCGCCATCCTCCCTAGAATAACCGTCAAACCCGACCTGCGCATAGCCGAATACGAGGCTCTTCCTCTCGCCGAGCTCCAACCCCTCAGCCCTTTTCAGGAGCTTCGCGATCAGCCGAATGCTATTATCATCCAGGTCCTTAACAGAGTCTGAGAAGCTATTATGACAATCAACAGGTATTAGGAACTGGTCTTGGGAGCCGTTGCAGATTATGTTCGGGATATCCTCCATGCCCATAGGATGAGTGGTGACGAGGAGGATTCTGGCATCGCCGATGCCCAGAAGCATCCCTCTAACATGCCCTTCATGCAGGATCTGCGGCGGATATGCGTGTGAAGAATATGTAAGGTCGTTATGGCTATCGCATATGACCTTCCTGATCCTTTCTAAGATTAGCTCACAATCTTCCTCAGAGATCAGGTTATCATGGTGATTCGAGAAGCCTTTGAGGAAAATCGCCTTAACACCTTCCCGCCATAGCTCTTCATGTATCCTATACATCAAGCCACTACTGCCATAATCCTTAAACGGCCCGGGGTGGAAGAGGGGGATTAGTATCGCCGCCTCAACCTTCTTATCCATATTCCTGAAGAGTAGGAGATCTAGGCTTGCGAAGGCCTCATCATCAAGCTTCTCGGAGATTTCCCTCAGCCAATCTCTCCTATCATCTAGGAGATAGGCGAGCACGCTAGATATATAGTCGAGGGCCGGGGCGCCCCTAATCATCAGGACGCGCTTGAATATGAGCACTATCAAGAGTGAGGAAGCGGCCCCGATAAGATATCCCCTCATTATCGAGAGTCCGTAGGCGGTGTTTTGGAGAAGTAGCATCGGCATGGCCTCCATGACAATCATTAACGCGAATACGGGCAGTGCTCTGGGAAGTCTTTTCCCCGCTAATGTGAGAAAGACTACCCCTCTTATGAAGAGACCTGCGCTTATTATCGCGGCGAGGGCGGCTAATCCAAGCGGGGTTATTGAGGCCGCCAGTCCAAGAGCTATGAAGAATGAAGTCATGATCGCGAGTTGATTCAGCCTTCTCGAGTTTATCATCCCCAGATCAATCTTTAAGCGCTCAAGGATCCAGCCGGCTAGGATACTAACCATGAAGCCTGCCAAGATTATAGGCGTATAGACGCCAGCCCCTCCCAGAAAGGATATCGCGAGCGAAATGAGGACATAAGCAGCTGTCGCCGGAACAAGCAACCTCCCGCGTAGCGGAATGCCCCAGAGAAACCTGTACAATGAGGATAGCTGGGAGGTAGCGCTCCTCAATTCTCCCTAGCGGGAATCAGGCAGACTTATAAACCGTGAGATCTCCATGAAAAAGCTCTTAAGCCCGGTGGATGGTTGGTGAAGAGGATGAAGCATGGAGGTCCTCGGAGGGCGTGGGCTCCTCCTAAAAGCTGGGAATGCGAGGATATGGCTAGACTCGGCAGTTGAGAGGGATGGCTTGAGCCTAGTCTCACACGCCCATCTAGATCACGCCCCAAGAAGGCTTAGCAAGATTATAGCCACGCCCGAGACTGCGAGCGTGTTAAGCCTCTTTGGCTCCTACAAATTTGAGAGACTGATAAAATATGGCGAGAGCATGGTGCTCGACGATGTCAGGATCTCCGCCCATTCCTCAGGCCACGTAATAGGCTCAAGTCAATTTCTCCTAGAGGATAGTAGTGGGAGCCTAGTCTATACTGGGGATCTGAACACCTATGATAGCGTGATATTGAGGGGTGCGAGGCCCTTAGAATCCGAGATGCTGGTGCTCGAGGCAACATATGGCTCCCCGCGTTATATTTTCCCGGCTAGGGAGGAGGTCTATGCAAGGATTATCCGCTGGATAATCGAGACGATAAAGGCTGGGGAGATACCGGCATTCAAAGTTTATGCGCTTGGGAAGGCTCAAGAAATAATAGGCCTCGTCAACGCATATCTCAGGATCCCTGCCTTAGCGAGCTTCACTATAAGCAGGATAACAGAGACCCTCTCACAATATGGCTTCAAGCTCGAGCATCTTCCCATAAACAGTCCGGAGGGTCTTGAGGCATTTAAGCAGGGGGAATGCGTATATGTCTCCAGCAAGAGGTATAGCCCACCATCCCAGCGCCGGATCAGGTGGGCGGTCGCCACGGGCTGGGCGCTAAGATACCGGCCGAGCGGCTTCGACGCCGCATTTCCCCTCAGCGGCCATGCTGACTTCTCGGGGCTGGTGAGATACGCGGAAGAGAGCGGGGCAAAGCAGATATACTTAGTTCATGGGTTCGCGGATGAGCTCGCCAAACATCTCAGAAGGAGGGGCCTGCGCGCCGAGGCATTATCCCGCGCTCCGTGAGCTAGACTAGAGAGACCTCTGAAAAATGGGAAATAAAAGTGGGGTGTTGTGATATGAGCCTCGACTTTACGGCATGCTCATCTCGGCGGCCTTCAGCCTGAATAGCGTCGCGTCCCATAGCTCCTCCCAGACGTCTCCGAGGTACTTGATCAGCTGATCCCAGTCCATTAGTCGCATCTTGTTACGCGCCTATTGCCCCCTGCATACACCCTGGCCACGAAATACCTAATTGAACAATATTATGAATGTCTGCTCTGAGACCCTCTCATCGCCATAATGGGGGTTGAAGAACCCTCTATTCAGCCAGCTATTCGGCATCTCGACATCATCACAATAATCTTTCCACTTTCAGGCTACCCCCCAACAAATAAGGGGCAGACATGTATTGAGATGGTATTGTGGCAGGTGTGGATGGCTGGGCGAATGCCTTCGAGGAGACGGGCATCTCACGGGGATTCACCAACATCCTACTAGATAACATAAACTCGACGCTGGTTACCGCTGGGAGGTATGGGCCGCCGTCGATCATTGTTAGGACACTTGTCCATGATGGCCTCAGCATGCTCGACGGCTTCGCCAGAGAATATCGCGGATATGTTGGTAAGGTGATGGATTATGTCTGCGGGGAGCTTCGAAGCCTACTCTACGAGGTTTTCGAGGAGGGCGAGGACTTCGGGGGATGAGCGATGATGCCGGTTGAGGAAATAAAGCTTACAGCAAGCTTCAAGGAGGATAGGGATATGATAGCTGTGAAGAATCTGGTGAAGCGCTATTACGAGGAGTACATGAACACAAACTTGAAACCTCCTTTGATGCCAGTGCCGGATAGATGCGGGGAGCCCGCGCTCCCTCCGAAAGCCTCTCAATAAGAAGAAGGAGAAAGGGCTAAAGCCCAGAACGCTAATAAGGTGGTTGCTCTCATGAAGGTGAGAAGAGTTGTCCACGAGAAGGCGTCGAGGGGCCCCATTACCAGCATCGGCGGCCGGTTTACTAAGATTCTTTGAGGAGGAGGCTAAGGGGGTAAAAGTCAGGCCTGAGCTTATCCTGATCCTAGCAGGTCTCATGATAGCCCTAACGATGATAATGAACAAGTTCTTCCCATGAGCACGCTGGAAGGGCTATGATAGGGCCTCCTCTAGGTCAAGCTGCCCAGATCCGCTGAGCCTCCAGAGGATCTTGCCCTTGAACCTGAGCTTCTCGACCACGCCCTCCGCGAGCATATTCTTCAAATGCCTCCTCACTGCAGACTCACTTAAGCCGACCTCCTCGGCTATATGCTGGATCGTCGAAGCCTTCCTAGATAGAACGTCTATGATCCTCGATCTTGTGAGAAGACCACGCCTAACGTTTCTCAAGCTCCTTAGATATGCTCGCCCGCGAATAGCCTGCCTCTCCAGCTGAACGGACACGACGCTAGAAGTACAGAATGTTAATTAAGATTTGACCTTCCCGCACGTCTCGTCGAGCCCCCGCTTCCAAGCGCCCAGATACTTTGGCCATCAATTATACTCATCCCTCTCCACCCCGCGTCCCCTCTCCGATCTCAGAAGATACAATATTGGCAGCAGGAATACGAGGATCATTGCTACGAGTATTACTAGGATTATGAGGGGGCTGAGCCTGCCGTGGAAAAATATCGGTATGGGCCCGATCATTACTAGTCCACCGGCCTCAGCCTCAGTAGCATCGCCCGGGATCGACATCGCCCCCATGATTACTAGGAGGAGGCCTACTAGGATCAGGGAGACCCCTAGCATGAATGCTATCACCGAGATGCTGGGCGAGACCCTCACCTGATCCTCCACGCGATCACCACCTCGCGGCAGCCATGAATATGAAGAATATTACCGATATGAGCGTTATAAGTGCCATGAATAGCAGGATAGCCCCCAGAGATCTATCGCCAAATATTATTGGTATGGGGCCTATCAGGATCAGACCCCCTCCCCGAGCCCTCACCCGGCCGAGAAGGGCCGCGAGAACGATTAATAATAATCCCAGTAGGATGAGCCCGAAGCCGAGAGTAATGAGAGCCGGGTCCATAAACTCAAGTCTTCTCATAACATCTCTCTCAGTATATTAGCCTTTTCATAGAGATTCCGAGCCCAAAATTAATTAAGTTGCTCGCCCCGGTCTTTAACCTTGGAGGAGTAGGAATGGCTCTCGGGATTGCCGGGGCTTATGATAGGGCTATAACAGTCTTTTCTCCTCAGGGTAGGCTCTATCAAGTGGAGTATGCTCTTGAGACTGTTAGGGCTGGCTCAACAGCGATGGCAATAGCATGTGATGAAGGATGCGTCCTAGCGGTTGAGGAGAGGATGCATACAAAGCTTCAGAACATAAATTACTCGTGGAAGCTCTTCCAGATAGATGATCATATAGGCGCTGTCGCGGCCGGGCTCAACTCGGATGGAAGGGTTCTTGTTGACATGGCTAGGGTCAGATCACAGATCCTCAGGCTCACCTACGACGAGATACCAACCGTCGAGGCGATCACCAAGTACATCGGAGACATTATGCAGATGTATACTCAGCATGCCGGCGTCAGGCCTTTCGGAGTCGCTCTCCTCTTCGCGGGAGTTGATGAGACGGGCCCAAGGGTATTCTACACGGAGCCGAGCGGAATGGTCCTAGAATATGATGCATGGTCGATCGGGAGAGGCGCTGATAAGGTTAGGGAGATCTTGGAGGCAGAGTATAGGCGGAGCATGAAGCTTGATGAGGCGATCAACCTCGCGATCAGGTGTCTAGTGGAGTCTGCTGAGAAGATAGATTCCAACTGGACCGTGAGGCTCGCCACAGTCCCGACATCAACGAGGAAGTTTACGCCGATGTCCCAAGATGAGTTAAGGAAGCTCTTGGAACCGATGATAAGGAAGAGGGCTGGAGAGGGCTAGGAAAGAGTTTAAACCCCGGCTACCCGTTTCTCCCCCGGGGCGATATGCGTGTCCAAGAGCTATACGATTGCGAGACTTGAAAAGCATGGCGAAACATTCGAGATCCTCGTCGACCCAGATAACGCTCTGAAGTATAAGATGGGTGAGAAGATACCTATCTCCAAGATCCTAGTCTACGAGGAAGTTTACAAGGATGCAAAGAAGGGTATCAGGGTTAAGGAGGAGACACTCAAGAAGACCTTCGGCACAACAGATCCGATGAAGATCGCTGAGAGGATTTTGGAGGAGGGGACGATCCAGATAACGGCTGAACAGAGGAAGAGGCTGATAGAGGATAAGAAGAAGCAGATAATAGACTTCATAGCGAAGAATGCTATAGACCCTCGGACTAATCTCCCGCACCCGCCCCAGAGGATAGAGCTCGCAATGGAGGAAGCCGGTGTCCAGATAGACCCGTTCAAGGATGCTAAGGAGCAGGCTCTAAAGATAATCGAGAAGCTTAGGCCAATACTTCCGATCAAGACGGGTATTCTCAGGTTCAAGATAAGGCTCCCAGCCGATGTGGCAGCGCGTGGTTACAGCGTGATTAAGAACATGGGCAAGGTGACTCGTGAGCAATGGGGCGGTGATGGAAGCTGGACCGGGGTCGTCGAGGTTCCAACAGGCCTCCATATAGACCTAATAGACAGGCTGAACAAAATCACCTCTGGAAGGGTGGAGGTAACGCAAGTTGAGGGGTGAGACGGGAATGCCGGTATACTTTAGCGAGCATGAGATCGTGGTGCCGGGCCAGCTATTATCGGATAATGGTAAGCGGAGCGGCGAGGGGACATATGCTCATGGAGGGAAGATTTACGCCGCGAGGATAGGCTTCGCCTCAATAAAGGATAACAAGGTCGTGGTAACGCCGTTTAAGGCTGCATACAAGCCGGCTCCAGGAGATTGGGTCATAGGAATAGTATCGGATGTGAAACCAAATGGTTTTGAGATAGATTTGGGGAGGCACTTGAAGGGAATCATAAGAATACCAGACCGCGAGGAGGTGATAAGCACGGGCCTCAACGTCGGAGACGTTGTCTATGTGAGGATTAAAGAGAGCGGCCTCAGCGGTGTGGTGATAGATAAGCGTAGTCGGATAAAGCGGATTGAGAGCGGTATACTGATCCAGATCCACCCGGCCAAGATCCCGCGGCTGATAGGAAGGCGGGGCTCAATGATAAACCTGATAAAGAGACTTACTGGATGCGAGATAATCGTCGGCAAGAATGGCTTCATAGTTATTAATGGACCGTCACCAGAGGCCGAGTTCGCGGCGATCAAGGCGGTTAAAATGATAGAGGAGGAGGCGCATACTTCTGGGCTGACGGAGAGAGTGGAGAAGTTCCTGAGAGAGCTTGTGGGAGGGGCTGAAGCTCTAGGCCCCTAACTTCCTCCCCGCCTTGAAGGGTGAGGCTTCCCGCTGGTGCGGGAAGGTTTGGACTTATATCCCCCATTTCTCGGGAGTTTAGCCCGGGGCCGGGTCTCCGGCCATTACCCCTCCCCTCTTTCAGGACTCGGGGTTATGGGTTTGGGGAGCATCATCGCCTAGGGCTCACAAGGGCCTGAACATCCATCACCGAGAGCAATTAGGCTGGGAAAGTCTATAGAACTTTTCTCTCCATCCCCGCCTTAAAAGGCGGGGCTTTCAGCCGTAAATCCTAAAACCCATATATAGCGTGATGCCCCGGAATTTTGACAGGTGTTGATTAGGGGTTGTTGGAGGCTTCTGGAATGTCTAGGCCTTCACGGCTGATAGATGAGAATGGTAAGAGGGTTGATGGGAGGAGGCCTGACGAGCTTAGGCCAATAAAGATGGAGGTTGGGGTTCTGGATAAGAGCGATGGGTCTGCATATGTGGAGTTCGGGGGTACTAAGGTGATCGCGGCGGTCTTCGGCCCGCGGGAGGCTCATCCAAGGCATCTAGCGCTACCTGACAGGGCGATCCTGAATTGCAGGTATCATATGACCTCCTTCAGTGTTGAGGAGCGTAAGCCGCTTGGCATGACTAGGAGGGAGATCGAGCTTTCGAAGGTGATTAGGGAGGCTCTTGAGACCGTGGCTTTTCTCGAGGAGTTTCCGAGGGCTGCGATAGACGTGTATGTGGAGGTTGTTCAAGCCGATGGTGGGACTAGAACCGCGGGGCTTACAGCGGCCTCGCTCGCGCTAGCGGATGCAGGGATACCCATGGCGGACCTCATCGCTGCCGTTGCCGTGGGCAAGGTGGATGGCCAGCTCGTGCTAGACCTCTGTGATCTCGAGGACAAGTATGGTGAGGCGGATATGCCGGTCGCCATGGCTCCCAGATTTAACTCGATAGTAATGCTCCAGCTTAATGGACGGATGACGGTCGAGGAGTTCAAGAAAGGGCTAGCCCTAGCCAAGAAGGGAATAGAGGTGATCTACAGGCTTCAGAGGGAGGCCTTGAAGAAGAAGTTTAGCGAGATCTCGCCTGAGGAGGTTTAGAGCATGGCCCTTGCGCCCAAGAAGGATTTAACAGCAAAGATAATGCGGAATAAGATCTACAACCTACTTCTCCAAGATAGGAGGATTGACGGGAGGAAGCCAATCGATCTCAGGCCAATAAAGATCGAGACAGGTCTATTATCGAAGGCAGAGGGATCAGCGCTCGTCTCCATGGGCAGCACGAAGATTCTGACCGGCATTAAGGTTGAGGTGGGCGCGCCGTTCCCGGATAGACCCGATGAGGGAACATTCACCGTTAATGCGGAGCTGCTCCCCTTGGCCTCGGCGAGCTTTGAACCGGGCCCACCCGATGAGCGGGGAATAGAGCTGGCAAGAGTCGTTGATAGGAGCTTGAGGGAGGGCGGCGTCCTAGACCTGAAGAGGCTCTGCCTCGTCGAGGGAGAGAAGGTCTATGTACTCTTCATCGACATCTATGTGCTCGATTATGATGGAAACTATTTTGACCCATCGCTGATCTCCGCCCTCGCAGCCCTCGCAACCGTCAAGATACCGAGGTATGAGGTGGCTGATGGCAAGCTTCAGAAGACTGGGGAATACTTCACACCGGAGATTAGATCGCTGCCATTCACCGTGATGGTTGGGGTGATTGGCGAGAAGTTCCTGCTCGATCCGCAGCTCGAGGAGGAGAAGGTCCTTGACGTCTCCCTCGTCATGGGAGCCGATGAGAAGGGCAACATAACATGCGTCCAGAAGAATTCCCCGGGCCAAGTGCCCCTCGACATCATGGACAGCATAGTTGACGTGGTCATTGAGAAGACAGGCGAGATCAGGAGAAAGTTCCTACAAGAGGTCCCGGTGAAGCTTGCTGGAAGCCCCTAAGAGCCGGAGCTTGAAACTT
>JAKCEV010000043.1 GCA_023539495.1 Candidatus Wolframiiraptor allenii | reverse complement strand
TCTACCAGAAACAATCAAAACACCGGCATATAAACAGGGTAGAGGTAGAGGTAGGGGAAGTGGTAGGGGAAGTGGATGGGGGAAGGCGGCTCAAGAAAACATTTATAAGCTCATCCTATCGTGACCCCTTCTTGTTCTTCACCTCTTTATCAGCGGGATAGGCCGGATGGATTCCACGATATAAGGCATAGCGATGTTATAGGGTTCTACTTCCTATGCCCGGAATGAGTCAAGATATCACTCGAGAATATAGAGGTTGCCGAAAAAGTCCCTGAAAAGGCCAGCCCATAAAAGAGGACGATATATGCCCTGACTACTAGCCCCCACATAACACCTCATTTCTATTCCTCCACTTTCGGGGGAGATTCCAAGAAATAAGGGCGGGCCCGCCTCGTATCCTAATCCCTGGCGCGGGTGAGATTTTGTTTAGCCTGTCTTTAAGTCTTACCCGGCGCTGGAGGTTATAGTAATGCGGTGAGGGCGGCGAGGATTAATGCTCCGAGGATTGTGGAGATGAGGTTTACCATGTGGGTGTTTATCCATGTTAGCCCGGAGAGGTATTGTGCTTGTTGTCCGCAGTGGTGGGGGTTTTCCACGATTCTTCCGCATTCACGGCACTTGTATTTTCCTTGGATCCCGGCTCCGAGCAGGCTGTCTATTGTCGTTCCGATGACCCCTGCTGGGATTAGCATGAGGGCTAGCTTGGGTGATGCTGCTCCGAGGATCCATGCTAATGCTCCAAGTATTATGAGGGCTATTATGCATCCGAGGTATCCGTAGGGTGAGACTGCTCCAGGTGTCCCCTTCTCAACTTTCTCGAGGCTTGTTATTAGGCGGGGCTTCCCGCGGTAGAATAATCCTATCTCGGTTGCGAGGGTGTCTGCGAAGGCTGTTCCAACCGCGCCCAGGTAGCCGGCCGCCATGATCCTCTCATCGCATGACAGTATCCTCGGGATGAGTATCGCGAGCGTCGGGGCGAGGCCGTTTGCCAGCACGTTCCTCCAGCCCCTAATCCAGTCCTTGTCAATGTATAGCTCGCCTACGGCCTTAACCCTGAGCCTCGTGACTATCGATGAGATTATGAAGAATGCTAGGAGTATTGCGAAGTAGTTGAGCCCGCCGAATACTATGATTACGTAGCCGATCGCGATTGAGGCTATGACGCCCTTAAAGTCCAAGAACTTGAGCTTGAGCGAGAATGCCGCGATTATGGCGAGGATTATGGCCGCCTCCAAGTGTGTCATGGGGCTAGCGAGCGCCGGCAAGGCTCAATACCTCCCTTATACGGCCCTCATCATCCAAGCCGACCTCCTGCTGAACCCCCCTCTCCAAGTCCTTAATAGAGATCTTCCCCTCCTCTTCCTCCCTCCTCCCAATTATTATGAGGTACTTCATGCCGTTCTTCAACGCGTATTCTATCGCGGCCGGCACCCTCCTGCCCCTAACATCCACCTCGACTGGGATGCCGATCCCCCGGAGGATATGCGCGGCCCTCGCGACATAGCCCGCTGACGCCCCGGGAACCCATGCTAGAAGGACTTTTGGCCTCTGGGGCTGGGGCCTCTCAACATCACGATCCAGGATATACTGCATTATCCGGGTTATCCCTATCGCGCATCCAACGGCTGGCGTGGGCCTTCCGCCGAAGAGCTCTATCAGCCTGTTATACCTGCCCCCGCCGTTGAGCGAGACCTGCACATCCTTGACCCCTTGCTCGAATATGAAGCCGTCATAGTAGCTTAGGCCCCTCGCCATCCCGGGGCAGACTATGATCTCGGATTCGACCCCACCCTCCCTCGCGACCTCGACGACCTCGCGCAGCCTCTCCAAGCATTTCGCGGACTCCGGCCATGGTGAGAGGATCTCCTCGGCGCGCTTGAATACCTCGGCGCTGGAGCCGCTTAAGCCCGCCAGCCCCCTAACAGCCTCGACGGCGTCCCGGCTTACGCCAAGCCCGCCCATGTGGTCTAGGGCCTGCTCAAGCATCCCCCTATCGATCATTGATAGGATCATGTCTTGCTGATCCTCGCCGACACCCTCCCTCTCGAGGAGCCCCCTGAGTATCCCGACATGCCCGACCTTGAAGAAGTGATCTCTCAGCCCGATCCTGTTGAAGACGTCGTGGCTGACCTGTAGTATCTCGGCGTCGGCGAGCGCGTTATCGCTCCCGATCAGCTCGAATCCACCCTGCCAGAACCTCCTCCTCCTACCCCACTGGGGCTCATCATATCGATAGCAGTCGGCTATGTATCCGAGCCTGAGCGGCAGGGGCCACGCCTTGAGCTTCGTCGCGATTAGCCTCGCGATCGAGGCCGTGACCTCCGGCCTGAGGACAAGCCTCCTACCAGCCTTATCCATGAAGTCGAACATCCTCTCCCTAATCTCCTCACCACTCTTCACGGCGAACAGCTCATAATACTCGACCGTCGGCGTCTCGACCTCGAGATAACCATAGAGCCTGAAGACCTCCCTGATAACATCCTCTATCCTCCTCTTCAAGGCCATCTCATCGGGGAGAAGATCATCCATGCCCCTCGGCGTATCCAAGATCATCAACACAACCCATGCAGGCCCCATAATATCTATTCCGCCACAGGCAATAAGCCGGCAACCCAACAGCTCAAAGCATGATCAGGCCATATATCCACGTATCCCTGACAAAATCCTCGAGATCGTAAGCATTATTTACGATCCTCCGCCCGATGCTATGTAATCCGCCAGGTTCGTGATCAGCTTGTAATTGTCCTCGAGGTAGCAGTATGGCTCCATTAGGAATGTCATGTCCCCTACCGCGATAACTGTGCCATTATTTTTCGAGAATGTTATTACGGGGTATCTCCCAGGCCTCTCGCTTTGCGATGAGTACGTGTTATCGGGAGGCCATGCTATCCCCCCTCCATCTGACCGGATGTATGTGGCCGTGAAGAATACGAGGGAGCCTACGTTCCTCGTCAATGGGTTATCGGAGAATTCCGTCACGTATATGTTCCTGTATATCCCGTAGTAGTGCTCCTCGTTGTATAGGTAGCCGCTCGCGAACGAGATCCTGAACGCGTTGGCTATCGAGTTTATCACCTTTACGGATTCAGGAGCCTTAGAGTATTCCGAGGCGGGATCATAGATGAGTATAAGTATGCCGCCATCCTGAACGAAGCGCCTCACGTCCTCGACCTCGTCGCGCGAGTAGGAGATCATGGGCAATGCTATTATCAGGGCTGTTGAGTTTCGCAGCTTATCCCCCAGCTCCCTCCAGCTGTCAATGAACTCGACTGTAACGTTCCTCTTCACGAGCTCCCATATGAGGACGTCGAGCTCGAGCCCTCCAACCCTGTTCCCGTGAGACATGTCTATGAGCACGCTCCTGTTTCCAGTACCAATGCTCGATTTTTCCTCGAGCCCGATCCCTGGGCGGTTTTGCGCCGTGCCGTATTCAAGTTTCTCAGGTGGCAGGTAGAGGTAGTATATGGCTGGGGGCGGGTTAATCTTGCCCAGCATCTCCAGGTCTAGGGTGCTCCACGCGGGTCCTGTGCTATTCAGCCTCTCCTTCACGATCTGTAGCGCGGCTGCGGCGCCCTTGGATAGGACAACGACCTCATATTCTGTGAGGTTTGCCATGCTCGCCGCCTTCTCGACGGCCTTCTCCGGCGATCCTATCTCATCCACCAGGCCGAGTGACACGGCCTCGGCGCCCAAGTAGACCTTAGCCCTCCTCAGCTCCGTATCCGAGATCTTCAGGCGGTCACCTCTACCCATCTTCACGGCTGACACGAAGTTATCCAAGACTCTCCCGATCTCGATTGGGAATGAGAGTCGTGAGAATCCCGTCGTCTTGTATATGCCGGTCTCTAGGGCCTGTTCTGAGATGGGTTGGGCTGGCGACCACTGGGCTATAACACCGACGTTGCCGATTGGTGATGATGGTAGGGTGTAGATGTAGTCCGCGGCCACCGCGATATAGTATGCTCCTGAGAGCGCCCTTATCGCTGACGCGACGAGGGGCTTAGCCTTCTTCAGCTCGAGCAGCTCCATGTAGATGTGCTCGACCTGCGTCACCTCGCCGCCGGGCGAGTCTATGAGGAGGACGACAGCCTTTATCGAGTCATTTCTCAACGCCTCCCTAATCTCGTCGACATAGGCGCTTGTGACATCTGGGGATAGGATTGGCCCCTCTATCCTCAGGATGGCTACAAGATTCTTCCGCAAAACCGCGGGGGAGATGAGCGTATAGGTGAGATAGAATATCCCCGAGGCCCCGATAAGCACGCAGAGGATGATGACGAGCAGGAGCTTATGCCTAGCAAGCCTCGCGGCCACGGCGCGCATCACAAACACCACACCCACGATATGCCGAACCTAGAGGATTATGCCCTTATTTAAGCAGATGAGGTAGAGCCTTTGAAGAACTCAATAGAAACCATGAGAATACGGTTGCCATCTTAGACCCAGCGGAGGAGACCACAATCGTAACGAATTAAGCGTTAACGACTTGAGATGTATAAGTGTGAGAGAATACTCAAGAATAGAGAGAGTAGCGCTTAATGTTAGCATGCCTGTTAAGGCTGAATTATTGAATAGGTTTACCGGAATGGATTGTTGCTCATTTCATAGATTGTATGACTGGATTTATTCGCCATAGAGTATTTTGAGGATTGGTTTTAGGTATGGTGAGAGGTTTGTTAGGGCTTTTCTTGAGAGTAGTGCTGTTGCTATGTTTGCTAAGTCTTTTCTGGATATTATTTTGAGCCGGGTATAAGTGATGTATGATGCAGCCAGGATTAGTGTTATTCCCAGTAATGGGTGTGGTTTTAGGGCTAGCATTAGTATGCAGAGCGCTAGGGGTATTGATAGCGTTTTTAACGTCTCCTTGATGTTTAGGTTGTAGCCCGCCCTCTTTGCTAGCGGGATTACCGTTACTAGGCTTGAGAGGAATCCGAGTGAGAATGATATGGCTGCCCCGGCCTCGGCGAGCCTCCTGATTAGGAGTGTGTAGAGGATTATTCTGGGCAGGTTTCCCGCCAAGCCGATGAATATCACCTCTTGGTATCTTCCTAGGGCGTAGGCGTAGGTGGTGTAGCCGTTTACTAGTGGTGCTAGGAGGAATCCGGCTGCTAGGATCATTATCGGTGTTGATGCTGGGAGGTAGGCTTCTCCTAGAAGGGATGGGATGAATGCTGGGTATGCGATTAGCATGAATGCTAGGGGGTACATGATTGCCGAGGATATTCTAATCGCCTCACCCATCGCCCTCTTCCTGCCATCCTCCATCCCGCTTAGGACGGGGAACATTAGGCTTATGATGCTCATTGGGAGTGCGAGTAGCCCGGTTGTGATGGAGTATCCTATGAAGTATGTCCCGGTCTCATAGCTCCCAACAAATCCGCTGAGCCCTAGGACTCCCAGCCACTGTCCTGCTAATGCGAGTATTGATGGTATCCAGGTTGCTAGCCCGGCCTCGATAGACTCTTTAATGGCGTGGCCGGCTATGGAGAATTCTGCTCCCAGCCTTCTTATCTCGCGCCTGGCGAGTATTAGCAGTATTAGGGAGTTTCCCGCGGCTGCTATGATGTAGCCTAGCATTATCCCGAGGAGACCTAGGCCTAGATAGACTAGTGGGACCCCGATGATTATCCTGGTTAAGCCTGTGATGAACTGTGTTATCGCAACGTTCTCCGTTTTCAGGATTGAGTTGAAGAATGCTGAGAGTATTAGGGGCCAGCCATTCATGCCGAGAAATATCAGGATTGAGACGAAGATTATGGACTCTGTATCAAGGGGGATTATTCTCGCGAGCCCTAAGCAGAGGAAGAGTGCTCCGGCTGCTAGGTTTAATCCAAGGATGAAGATTAGTGAGGAGTATAGGTATCTTCCAAGCATTATCGGGTCTCGGCGGCCGCTCTCCCTCCCTAGGAACCTCATGATGCCTGTGGGTATTCCAAGTGATAGTGTTGAGAGGATTAAGCTCTCTATAGCGAGTATTGTTGCGGCTTTACCGACGGCTGCGGGGGATACGAGGGGGGAGACGAGAAGCCAGTAAATGAATCCGAAGAAGCTTGCTAATATCGAGCTCAGGCTAAGCCAAACACTTCCACGCAGAACTCTGCCTAACGCCAAAAGGCTCTCACTAATCCCTGAATCATTTCGTTAAATGTTTTTCATACTTGGGGCTTGCCATCATAAGGCTCTTAGTTTGAACCAATCCATTCTATGTCTTGCTCTTTTATTGGTCGTCGTTTTATCCACGAAATACATAGACCCCTATATCGCCGAATGATTTTACTAGCTGGAACCTGCTTGGTAGGCTTGGTACGTTGTACCAGCCTTTCCCATTGGCCCACCAGATGGTGTAGATTTCGTGGTTATCGTTTGATGTCTTGCTCGCGATCTCTATTAATGCGTCGGCGAAGTTCATTCTATCGGGCTTTGATAGGTCGCGTTCTCTTACGACGACTAGCCTCTCTGTCAGGCATCCACATCTCATGGCCCAGGGGTAAAATGCCTCATGTAGGACTATGAGGCCGTGGGCGTTTTCTGATAACCATTTTGCGGCTTGTATCGTGGACTCGACGTCTTTTAATGGTATTGTTGACTGGAGCATTGATGACTGGATATATGCTTTATAGGGGTTGTAGTCGGCGAAGTAGGGGAAGGCGTGCTCCGGGTCTGCTGCCAAGTAGTAGCCGGCTGTGAGGCCGATGAAGCAGAGGTAGGCCAGAGCTATAATTCTCGGAGCTTTCGATCCGCCTCCTCTAGAGAGGAGCGTGCAGACCCCTTCTGTGGAGTATATGCATGCGGGGTAGGCCATGAATATTATCCAGCGGAACCATAATGGAGGGCAGAGGCTTGGGTAGATTATTGGCCACATCCCGGGGATGAGCGCTATTATGAGCCAGCCGAAGACGAGCCTATTCCTAACCCTTACGATGCCATAGAGCATGAAGGGTAGTAGGAATGCATAGCAGAAGATTATGAAGCCAATGATATGGCCCGCTAATGTGGCCCTATCCTCGATGAAAGTCTCGAAAGGCAGTTTGAGCGATAATGTGGCCAGGTCGAGGAGCATGTAGCCGAGGGATGCCGCCCCTATGAGTAGTGAGAGGACGGCTGCTGGTAGCCTCTCATCCCTCTTAATCGCGCCGTAGAGGGCTTCTATGAGCATTAGGGCCAGTAAAGTAACACCGGTTATTTCATGGGATAGGATCGTTAGGAGCGTGAGGAGCGGTGTGGCGCCCGTGGTCCATCGAGATCTCGAAGACCAGTAGCATGAGAGCGTTAGGATTAGGAATATTGTCCCCAGCATCTGCCTATACATCTCCCATGATATCCTCAATGAGACGAAGTAGATTGAGGAGAATACTGCTAGGAGTAGCGACTTCCATGTATCCCATTTTAGGACTCTTCTCGCGAAAATATACATCGATAGTCCTAGGAGTGCGTGGAGGAGTGGGCCGAGGATCTTTACTGTTAGAAAGGCATCATTGAAGAATGTTCTATCCACTAGTAATGCGAGTAGTGGGAATAGCCTGGTACCCTTGAGCATTGTTAGGGGGTCGAGGTTGAGCGGGTATCCTGACTCTATCCATGGTACATATGCGTAGATGGTGTCGAATCCTATGGGGTATGGCCATGCCAGGGCCTCGGGGATAAGCCTGATAGCGAATGGTATGAGGAGTGCCAGGATTGGGGCGAGGATTTGGGGGCTATTTCTCGGCAATTATACCTACCTCCAGGCGGTAGAAGTAGACGTAGATCTCTGAGTAGTGGGCCTCGGCTCCCGCATCGACGCTAACCAGCCACCAGTCAGACCTATTTAGCTTAAAAGTTTCGAAGGCCATTTCGATTATCTGCTCAAGCAGTAGCCTGTCTATGTGAACCAGCTCATTATCCTCGGCCTCTGTCAGCACTATGTTGAAGTGATAGGTTTTGCCGAACTTATTCTTGCCCGTGAACGCGTAGACGAAGCCCTTGCCAACACTCTGTATCACACCTTTTTCATCCTTAACATCCCTAGTGAGATATAGGTCGATTACCAGCGCATCCCCCTTGAAGTTCTCAAACCATAAATCGACTAACGCCCCGGCGAACCCCTCCCCCCTATACACGTCGACGGTCTTCTTCATGAATGAGACGGTTAGGTAGAGCTTGCTGGATGCGGGGATGGGGGTGAAGGAATGATTTCCACAACCCCAGAAATATGGTTTACAGCCTTGTAGTATGCTGGAGTATGCAAAGCCCCCAACCTCATCCTTGCTATAGGTTAGCCAAGAACCGTTAAGATAAATCGGCTTACTCCCATTACCGGGGGTGGAAATCCCCCAATCCTCCAATCCCCTCCTAAAAAGGGGGTCGACCGTTATTGGAATAAGAGTAGCGTTTTCAGGCACATACTCCTGCCTCAATGTCACATATTTCATTATAGGTTTCTCTAGATGAGTGGTGATCAGGGGTAAAATGATTATTAGGATGACGCATGTTATGATAAGCGGCAGAAATATCCGCGACCTTATCTTCAAATCTACTAATCACCATCCAACATCCTCATACTGATAGTATTCTGGCCAGCTGGGCTTGCGTCTGCTCGCCACTAGTACTAGGATGGCGATTATGAGGAGGCAGAGTGAGCAGATGATCACCGCTATTGGCATAAGATTGGATGTGGCACTATGTTCAATATGGGTCTCAGTAATAGTGTGGGTTGTTGTTTTCCATTGATCAACGGTAATGGAGCGTGTCACTGTTACATGGGTAACTTCCTTCCTAATAATAGTCTTCACCACCGTGCCCTGCGTCTGTTGAGATCCTATTATGAGAATCTCAATATCGGTGGCAGCATTATCCAGCCCGACCCAATTGTCCCCCTCATGGTATGCCGGTATGAGGATCAAGGATAGGGTGCCCTCTTTATCTGGGGCCTTTATCGTGATCATGAAGGTTGTTGTACCCTCATTGGCGACGTTTACCGGGTTAGCTTGAGCCATGATTCGTCCCGTAATCTTATCCTTTACAATTACCGTTAGTGGAGTTGACTCCTTGCTGAAATTATACCACACGGATATATCGATGTTAAATTCCTCATTGGGATAAACTTGGCTGGGGTAACTTATGCCAACTATTCGTGCTTCTCTCACGATAGATACTGTTCCAGCCTGAATATCGAAAGATTTTGTGATGGTTTTGTTGAATAGGACGTAGTTCGCTACAGTTCTAACAGTTATGTGATATAGGTCATCTCTTGGAGGAGTCCAGTTGAGTGTTATGCTGCAGGCTGTATCGAAACTGTATTGTATAGTATAGGATGTTGTTAAGCCATTTATTGTGACATTGTATCTGCATGTGTGTTTGAGTGGTGTGGGGTCTAGGTAAGTAAATTTTAGTTGAACGGCTTCTCCGGGCATTATATTTGTTGATGACGTCTCAAATATGACGTCCGCTGCCTCTAGAGCCTTTTTCTTGAGGGCGTAATATGCTGACTCGATAATTATGACTTGCGTCTTATCGACCAGATCGGCGACAATTCTTCCATTCTCATCAACGCCCTCTATGAAT
Organism: Candidatus Wolframiiraptor allenii; assembly: GCA_023539495.1. Taxonomy (GTDB): domain Archaea; phylum Thermoproteota; class Nitrososphaeria_A; order Caldarchaeales; family Wolframiiraptoraceae; genus Wolframiiraptor; species Wolframiiraptor allenii. Next base: position 3,412 of record JAKCEV010000043.1, on the reverse strand, counting down.
CCTTTCCGTGGGAGGAAGAGGAGGTACGGGAGAGTATTCTTTCTTTCCTCATTTTTTCTAACAAGGTAATCCACAAGCTGTCTGGTATAGTCGGTGTTATAGAGTGCGTGAAATCCGAAGGCAGCTTTTGTGAATATTATGGGGGTCACATCTTTCGGAGTTATCTTCCACGTCTCTCCGCCGGGTGTAACGATCCATTGATAAACATATGTTATATCCTGTAGGCCCGTGTTCCCCTCGCTCCAAGCAGTGTACTTGCCGGTACTTCTATACCGTCTCTCCTGAGCTTCATAGACTCTCTTAACATAGTCCAGATATTTCCCATCGACATCAAGCTCAAAGACCATGTGGAGGAGGGGCTCTGAGGTAACCTCAGTCTTCGGGAGGCTGACGCCATAAACGTCTACATGTGGCCCATTCATGATATTGTCAAACTCCTTTAAAGCCATCTGGACAGGCCAGCTTTTATCTAGGCCGAAGAGCTTGAAACCCTGCGCGACATAATATTTGTAAAAGCCAGCCGTGGTCCTCCAAGCATCTGTGCGATTGGCTAGGAGCTCGTAGTTATTCCTCCTGACTATAGCATCGATTCTCCCCGCTAAATCCGGCCTATACTTCTTGAGCATCGCGAGGGCTATAAGAAGCCTACCGGAATCGGAGACATTCGTTACAGCCTTTCCCGAGGGCTCTCCACTTGATCTATAAATATGATAAGGTATTCCATAGGGGCTTATTTGCCTGGTTTCAAGAAATCTTAAAACCTTTTCAATGCGATCATCCGCACCCCACTCACCATCCTTTGGCAATATCCCCATCAACTCCGCCTTAATGATGGCTATGATGTATCCGCCGAGATCCCAGTCCGTTAGAAAGGCCCAGCGATAACTAGCTCTAAGTATTCCTGTGTTAGGATCCACGCCCGTACCTGGGTCATAGTAGCTCCAAGCATCCCTCGCCCAATTAACCCACTCGGATAGATCTGTCTCCTTTGACTGATAATAGCTTATGCTTGTAGCTGAGCTCATGTGGATGAAGGTGGTGGAAAGTAGCATTAGGAGGACAAGAATGCTAACTATAGACGATTTATGCATCTGCATCACCCTTTTGGCGTTTCGTGCCACTCCCTCTTAGTGCCGAGTAGGACGTTTAAGAGGGATATTAAAACTATGGAGGCTACAAGAAACCAGTAGCAGAAGGTTAGGCAGGATGCTAGGAGCGTCTCGTTAAGCCGCCAGTTCACGAATTTTAATAGAAAGGATGCTAGAGATGCTATGAATAGTAGAAGGGAGATTAGTGATATTTGGAAAATTATCTGCAATATTGGAGAATTATAGCCGAGTAGGACGACAGCTGCAAGCGAGCAATAGAAAAATTGAGATAAAAGTACCATTAGTGGGGAAGCCAGATAAGCAACCGCATCAATAAATTTTCTCCTCAAACTTTTGACCAGGTTTAAGCTTTGAGCGAATGTCTCAATAAGACCCCTATACCACCTCATCCTCTGCTTGATGAAGCTCCTCAGGGAGGCAGGCGCCTCCTGGTAAGCGCCAACCTCATTGTCATAGATTACTATGAAGCCCTCTTTAAGCAGGCGCACCGATAATTCTGCATCCTCCGTTAAACTCTCAGCATTCCAGCCTCCGACCTTTTCAATGGCGCTCCTCTTGATGAACATACAGCTTCCCGTTAAGGGGACAAAAAGTTTCAAGACGTTACGGCCCTCCAAAATTATAGATGAACATGTTTCCTCAATGTATATCAGCCGTGTTAAAATGTTCTGATTATGGTTTAAAGAGGCGGTCCTCTGCTGGATCGCCGCAACGTTGGGCTTGCTCAAGAGTTCAACAGCACGCTTTAAAGAATCTCGCTCAACTATACTATCGACATCGAAGAAAGCTAGTACATCACCAGATGCGTGCTTTAATGCAAAGTTCAGCGCATCCGGCTTCCCCCTAGACTCATCCCTATGAAGAACTTTAATTAAATGAGGGTGCTTTCTTGCATACTCGAGGCAAAGATTATATGAGTTATCATGAGAACCATCCTCAACAAGAATTATCTCCATTTTATCTTTGGGATAATCCAAGCTTAAGAGGGAGTTCATTAATCGAGGCAAAACTCTTTCCCCATTCTTAACGGGGACGATAATACTTACGAAAGGAAATTGGTCTCCAGACAACTTGTTGTAGTTGCTTGATATCTTAGTGGACTTCTTCCGATTAAACCAAGAAAAGAGGCCCGTGAAGAATACTAGAGCATTATACAAGCTCCATGCAAAAACTACGGCGAAAGCAATTATCAGGAGTAGATGCAGTAGGCTGGTCAGCATAACTGACAGTTTATTTTAATCGCAACAATATATTAATGTTCTAATGCTGTAGGCCTGTTGTTGCATATCTGGTCGGGGTTAGCGTTGATTGCCTCTAATCTCCCTAATGGCATCTATCTCGGCCTCAGCGACGTTTCTCCAAGAACTATGCATTTCTAGGAACCTCATGAGACTATCATCGGTATGCTCCTCCACATGTTCATGTGAAGTTTTCTTAAGCGCTCTTATAGCCTCATCCGACATCGCCCTAACATCGTATTCGCGCACGATCTTAACAGGTTTGAGTGAACCGTAAACACTTGTTATGGCAGGTATATCGTATGCGATCACCGAGCATCCTAGAAATAATGCCTCTAAGACCACGAGTGGGAATGCATCTGAGTGTGATGGGTAAATCAATACTTTGGCTTTGGATAGAATATTCCATAGATCTTGGGTAGGCAGCCATCCTATATATCTCAATGATTTAATATCGAGATCCTCTAGTTTCTTGAAGAAGGCCTGCTTTTCGGTTAAATTATCAAACCTGCCTATTACTATCATTGAATAACCATTTCTTTCAAGCTTTTTCGCTATCATTGGTATCTCTAATAGGCCTTTCTGAGCTCTAAGCCGCGCGAAGTATATTGCGAAATCCTCTTTTCTTTCTAGCAGCTTAACTCTTTCACTATACTTCGAATATTTGCTAAGTTCTTCTGGAACGGCGTTCGCTGGCTTTATTATCTTTACAGGAATACCTATTTTTGAACTCAAAGAGTCCAAGCCTGAAAGGATTAATGGTGAGGCTGAAACTGATAACAATCCTCCTAAGATCTTCTCCCTAATTAATCGATGATATATGGAGTTGGTATTTCTGAGAGCGATCTGAAGTATGAGGAGGATAGCTCTGGCGAGTTCTTTCAGCATATTCTCCTTGCAGATAGTTACGCGATAAAACCAGTCGTCAAGCAAAATTTTTCTCAGGGATGTGAATGGTTCTAGTTGGAGTAGAACATAAAGTTTTTTACCGAGAGAGCGTGCTAGGAAATTGCCCACAAGAATGTTGCTTGCTATCTCATGTCCCGAATATACTATCTCTATTTT
>JAKCEV010000042.1 GCA_023539495.1 Candidatus Wolframiiraptor allenii | reverse complement strand
TTCTTCTAAAATATTGCCCTTTTCATGCCTATAATTGGATGAGGTTTAGGGCTATTAGGAGGCCGCTGATATGCAGCCCGGTTGCTGGGCGGCTTCTCGAGGGTAGGCGCCGCGGCCTTAGAAGCGTTAGGACGTCGCTGGATCTTGGGAGGAGCTATGTTGAGGTTGAGCTCCTCGAGCATGGTATACGCTATGGTGACGCGGAGCTCAGCTGGGATAACGTTAGCATCGCCTATTCTAGGGAGAGGGATATCTACATGATCGAAGGCGGAGAGCTTGTGCCGCTCTCAATAGCTTCGGAGCACTTTTATAAGCTCGTCCTCGTCAAGTGGGGCAAGCCTCCAACCCTCGAGATAGATGGCATACATATGCATAGGATTCTCGATGTCACGCCTGATGTGGACTCGGAGATGAAAGTGGCTCTTTTGGGGAGTATCCGATGCGGAAGGGTCCTTGATGTCTGCACGGGGCTCGGATACACAGCAATAGCGGCCCTGAGGAGAGGTGCCTGCTCCATCCTGACTATAGAGAAGGATGAAAACGTGTTGAGGCTCGCCGCCCTAAACCCATGGTCATGGGAGCTGGAGGATGATCGAGTCGAACTCATGATCGGTGACGCATTTGAGGTCGTGGACAAGTTCGAGAACGAGTTCGACGCCGTGATCCATGATCCCCCGAGAATACCCCTAGCAGGAAACCTCTACAGCCTAGAGTTTTACAGGAAGCTCGCTAAGGCCCTCAAGCCCGGGGGCAGAATTGTTCACTATATCGGCCAGCCGGGAATACATAGGGGCAGGAGAATGTGGAAAGGAGTGCTCGAGAGGCTTAGACAAGCCGGATTCGACGCAAGCTATGACAAGAGATCCCGATGCGTTTACGGTAGAAAAATTCCTATTGCCATGATGTAGCGTACCCTGTATATCACGTCCCTGTCGGCCTGATCATCCGGCATATCCATCAGCGTTATCTCGAGGCCGGCCACGCGCTCGGCTGTAATGCTCACCCCAACCCACCTCACATAATACTCGTTACACACCTCCCCTTATTTCTTGGGGAGATGTATCTGAAAGTGGAAGAAAAAGAGGGGTTTAGGCCCGCTAACAGAGCGGCCATGACGATATACATTATCCACGCCATCATGATGACCCATAGTATGATGTAGTCCACGAGGCCCGGTGGAAGGATCTCCATGAGCCCCCCGATCAGCCCCGAGACAGCCTATCCGCGAGGGCCCTGAGCCATCCTCGGCCCATCCACTCATCCCTGCACCTCCTACATATTAAGCCCTAGCCTTATTTCTTCCAGACCCCCCTGAAATTAAGCGGAGTGTGTCCAACTGTTACTTAGTGCTTTGTCTCTCTTTTATTTATGCCTTGTAGGTGGGATGTGAGGGCTTATGATATTAGGCTCTTGTTGGCTGGCTTGGATTATGTCTTCGACTTAATGGGCTTTGATTCGAGGTTTGTAAGGCTAGCTTGAGGTATGCTGAGAGCCTATCCCAGACGCATCTAGGTGTTAGGATACCTAGGTCAACGCTGCATTACTGGGAGGTTAGGCGTGGAGACGTGGTTGTGGAGGTGTTGAAGGCACTCCTCAGGCTGCTGACCCACGTGGATTACGACTACTCGGTGGTAGACTCGACGAAGTTTACGGATTGACTGAAGGGCCTGCATGAACTATTCATCAACGTTAGGGTGAGGGGCGGCGAAACATTACTCTCAGTCCACGCCCAGCTGACTAGCTCCGAGGTGGAGTTCATTAAAAGATACCTGAGGGCGGAGGGGTAATGCTTGGAGACGGGGCATTCAACACGAGGCCCATCCTAAACACGATAGCATCGAGGGGATACATACCCATAGTTAAGAGGGGCTCTAGGAGCCCGAGAGGTTATGGAGCGAGGATTAGGGATAGGGCATACGATGAAGTCCTATACGCGTATAGGAACGCCGGTGAAGGGATATTCGGAGCATTAACAGTGGAGCTCGGGGACAGGCTAAAGACGAGGAGGAGAGAGTTAACGAAGACAAGAACACACCTAAGGATCATAATATACTGCCTAAAGATCCTAATGAGGTGGGCTTATGAGTAGTTGGACACGCCCGCTTTGGAGAAGTTAATAGAAGTTAATATAAGAGCGTTTTGATAAATTCTCAGCATGAGCTTAGAAAGCTTCGTTGACGAGTTACACTCAATAGGCTTTCCTGAAGAAGTGATCGAAGAGGTCGTACAAAGCTTGGCGGACCTTTACGTTGCGTTGCGGATTCCCATAAAATACGTTGTTAAAACCCCCAACCGGTCTTACACCTCCGAGGACATGAGGAGAACTAAGTACTGGCCCTACAGCGATGTCGTCGAAAAGATACTGGTGCAGTACAGCTACGCAGACACTAGCAGCAAGTACACAGTATACACTCCACAGAAGAACTGGTACTTCATTGCATTGACGGAGAAGGGCCTCCCAATGAGAAGAGGGAGGAAGGGCTAAAAAGCCCAGAACACCCCCTTATACCACCTTTTGTCTAAGATCTTGCCGGATATGCCGAGGGAGGTTATTGGGCATGGGACTTGGATGGATAAGGTGGCTGCTGAGCTTGTTGAGAGGGAGATGAGGCTTGGTAGGAGCCTGGATGTGATAAGGACTGAGAGTGGGCTTGGTGCCTCGGGAATACCGCATGTGGGCAGTATGGCGGACGCCGTGAGGGCTTATGGTGTAACCCTTGCGCTGAGAGAACTCGGATATGACTCGGAGTGCATAGCTTTCACCGATGACATGGACGGTCTTAGGAGGGTTCCGGCGGGGATGCCAAAAGAGCTCGAGGAGTATCTCCTTAAGCCCGTCTCATCAATCCCGGACCCGTATGGCTGCCATGAGTCATTCGCCGCGCACATGGGTGGAATGCTGAGAGATGGACTCGAGAAAGCTGGGATAGAGTGTAGATACATGTCGGGGAGGCAGGCCTATGCCTCCGGACTCCTAGCCGAGCAGATACACGTGATCCTGCTAAATGCTAAGAGGATTGGGGAGAAGATTGAGGAGCTGACAGGCCAAACGAAGTTCAAGCAAATTCTTCCATATTTTGCGGTATGCAGAAATTGTGGGAGGATCTACACCACGCAGGCCTATGAGTATGATCCAGGGAGGAAGGTTGTGAGATACAGATGCGCCGGTGTGGAGGTTAGGGGGAGGTGGTTTAAGGGATGCGGCTATGAGGGCGAGGCTGATATCAGGAGGGATGATGGCAAGCTCGCTTGGAAGACGGAGTTCGCCGCAAGGTGGGCCGCCCTAGACATAAGATTCGAGGCATATGGAAAGGATATCGCGGACTCCGTCAAGGTGAATGACTGGGTCTCAAAGGAAGTTCTGGGATTCGAGCCCCCAATGCACGTGCGGTATGAGATGTTCTTGGACGCGTCAGGTAGAAAGATCTCGAAATCCCTTGGAAACGTCTTCACACCTCAGCTTTGGTACAGGTATGGTACGCCCCAAAGCCTTCTCCTCCTGCTCTTCAAGCGGGCTGTCGGGACCCGTGTGCTAACACTCCAGACAATACCCAAGCTAATGGACGAGCTGGACTACCTGGAGGATGTATACTTCGACAGGATTAGGGTGGATAATGAATTGGAGAGGGCTAGGCTTAAGGGGTTATACCTGTACTCCCATCTCCTGAGACCCCCTGAGAGACCTTCTCCCCATATACCGTATTCGCTGATCGTGGAGCTGGCCCTAGTCGCGCCAGAAGGAAGAGAGCTCGAGTTCATCATGGCCAGGCTCCAGAAATATGGCTATGAGCTTGATGAGAGGGCCGTGGAAAAGATAAAGCTCGCGATAAATTATGCTAGGGATCTGGGCGCGGTTGAGAAGAAGCCCGTCGAGCTATCCGAGGAGGAAAGGAGGGCAATCATGGAGCTTATCCGGCTTGTTGAGGCGGCGCAGAGCCCTGATGAGGTTCAGTCGGCAATTTTCCAAGCGGCAAGGAGCGTGGGCTTAGCCCCGAGGGAATTCTTCAAGAAGCTATACATGATATTCCTAGGTAGGGAGAGCGGGCCGAGGCTCGGCCCCTTCTTATGGGACTTGGGAAAGGATAGGGCGCTGGAGATCCTCCGCACATGCCTCCAGCAGAAATGAACAAATATACTTATATAACGGGTGATGGACAGGATGTCGTCCAAAAAGGAGTAAGGAGTCGTAAAGGAAATGAGTGAATTGGTAAAGATAGGCCAGCTAAATCCGCGCTCTAGGAACGTAAATCTGATCGCGAAGGTTGTCAGCAAATCGCCGGAAAGGGTTGTTTCATCGCAATATGATCAGAAGGAACATAGGCTTAGCGAGGCCCTTATAGCTGATGAGACAGGAGCAATAAACCTGATCCTCTGGGATGACAGGATAGACGAGGTTAGGGAGGGCTCGACCATTAAGGTAACAAACGGTTTCATCAAGCTCTTCAAGGGGAGGATGCAGCTTAACTTGAGGCGATATGGATCGGTTGAGGAGGTCGATGAGGTCATAGAAGAGGTAAACTTGGATAACAACCTCTCAGAGACCCCCCAGCCTCAGATGAGCTTTGGCGAGAGAAGGCCTCCAAGACGATTTAGGCGAAGATAGTCGGTAGAGATAGGGTTCCGGGCCTCCCCGGCGAAACCACTATTTTTATATCCTATTTCAGGCTGATAAGATCGCGTGGTAGAAGATCTGGATAGCGAGGATTTTGAGCTGATCATCGCTGAGAGTCCGCGGATCGAGATCCCTATATCGCGTGAGAAACTTCTCTCTTTTATCAAGCTGGTCGAGGATCTCGGCTGGAATAAGGCGAGGGTTAAGCGTTACGTAACCACGGCTCTAAAATTGAGGGAGCTTGAGAGGCGTTACGGGAAGAGTTACGCGGCCTTAGTCAAGGCCTATGAGAAGCTCGTGAGCGACGAGGTCAAGCTCAGATACTCCATCGAGCAGCTCATGGAGAAGCGAAAGCAAATGGAGGAGGATTTCAAGCTATACATGGAACAATATAAGCTGACCCTAGAGGCTGTTCAGGGCGTTGGAAAACTTGTCGAGGCATTAAAGATGAGGGGACTCGATCTAGCTGATCTCGAGAGGGCCTTGAAGGCCCTGAGCTTCATGAAGGAGGCTGGATATGATGTCGAAGAGATAGTGAATAGACTGAAGAATATTGAGAGCTATGAGACCTCGATCAGGGAACTTGAGAAAATAATTGAGGAGATGGAGAAGAACCTTGAAAATCTCGAGAGTGAAAAGAAGAGGCTTCTCAGGGAGATCGAGGAGATACATGAGATATCTGGGGATCTGGAGGACTTGAGGAGGGCGCGGGAGGCATTGGAGGAGAGTATTAAACAGGCCGAGGCGGAGCTTAACGAGGTATCTAGGAGGCTGGAGAATGCTAAATCGGAGCTCGAGGCACTCATCGGGTATAGGGCATCATTCGAAGAAATGCGCAGGATGCTCGATGAACTTGAGTCCGAGGTGAATAGGCTGAGGGCTGAGAGGGACTCGCTTCAGAATGAGGTTGCGCAGCTTCTTGGAGCGCGGAATGATATAGGGGAGATTAGGAGGAGACTGGAGGAAGAGCGGACGAAACTCGCGGCCATCGAGAAGGAGATTGGGGACAGGCAGTCTTATCTCGAGATACTTGAGGGCGAGCTCGCAGCTGCCTACTCCATCCTAAAGCTCTTCACAGAGCCGGGCGGCGTCGAGGTAGAGGATCTCGAGCCCCTCGTCACGCATCTCCAAAGGATCTTGAAGATTAAAAGGGGGGAACTCCCTGCCCTGAAGCCCCTCGAGCCTCACATACTAAACAAGGTTAAGGATGATCTAGCATCGCTGATCATGCCATATGTGAGGGGCGAGTTCGTCCCCAAGAAGGCCTTCGACCAGCTTGAGAAGGAGGTTAAGAGATTGAGGGAGGAGAATGAGGCCTTGAGAGAGGAGCTGGAATCCCTTAGGAAGCTCGTGGAGGTTAAGCCGCCAGCCACCCCAGCCGAGCAGCCGAAGCCATTGCTCGAGGCCATTACACCGAGCGGTGAGGCTGTAGAGCTTAAGACGCTGGATAGGGGCAGAAGGTTTAGGATAAAGTGCCCGTCATGCGGGGAGATATCGGTGGCAATCGCCCCAGCAGCTGAGGAACTCGGGGAGCTCACGTCTAAGGGATATAAGCTAAGGTTTACATGCAGGTGCGGCAAATCACTAATCATTCCGCCCGATGTTCTTTTGAAGAAACTGGAGGCGAGCGGCGCTTGAGCAACCGGAAAATGAATCCGATAATAATGATGCTCTCATGGCGGGCTAAGAAGCTCAAAGCTGGGGATGTTGAGAAAATACTCTCCGCGATCGCTTCGATAAGCGAGGAGCCATTCACGCTCACCGACGTAATCAAAAGGCTCCCCGATGACGTCAAGATCGACAGGAACAAGAGAAGGAGAGTTGGGAATCTCCTCCAGGCCTTAGTCTCGATAGGGTATCTCTCCAAGCCAAGTGAGCGGAAGTGGGTTAAGAATGCGCCGACGCTGAGCCACTTCCTGAGCCAGCATCTTCTAGAGCTCTCATCTATCGAGATGCTCTCTCCACGTCTTCCGCCCGCTGGCGGGAGGGTAATCGGCCGCCGCCAGAAGCTCGATCAGACATCCTCAGCATAATGGACCCCCTCCAGCTCAATGGTATCTCGGTGAAGCTCCACTCCCTGTTAAGGAACCTAGCGGCTATGATGGGCTTCGGCCTTATCTCAGCCCCACAGTGTGGGCACCTAACCATGAATAGCCTACAGAACTCGAGAAGCCTCTCCACTTGGGAGCTGTTAAGGAGCACATATGACTTGTTCGTGGATTTTACCTCAATTGCTAGGAGCTCGCCCGAGTCCACCGCAATCACATCCGGCTTCGGAAGCTTTCCAGAGCCACTTCCAGGGGTCCTAACAGCATATGTCCCGGGCTCACCCCGGTCGGCGAACATTCTCACGAGGTAGTACTCACCCTCATAACCCATCCTAGCCTTATATCTCGGCGATGAGGGGTTTCTCGGCCTCCTCGGCATAATCCCAGCACAACTAATGAGCTTGGCACAATTATTATGGTTATCTCTTCAAAATGATGACAGACTATACTGTGAGCATTCCCTAGAACTCGAACTCATATGTTCGGCCTCCTCCGGCTCCCTGCGTGGATGGGTGGAGCTTGGCTAGCGCTTCATCCAACCCCAGTTCCATCAACTTCTGCGGAGTTGGTATGCCATTCTCATCCCAACCCCTCAGCTCATAATATGTTCTAAGTAGCTCAGCGAACCTCTCCCTATCCAAGGTTGTTCCCTTGGTCTCTCCCTCCGGCACCGGGTCCTCAAAGTCTCTCGCTGGGAGGTTGTCATCCTTTGCGCATACCCCTTTCTTGAGGTAGGCGATGACCCTCACTAGATTCCAGACCCTCTCGGAGCACTTGAGGAGCTCATCAAGCGTCACCTCCCTGCCAGTGACCGCGGAATAGGCCTCTGCATAGATATTCGGGTCGATCTTCAGCTCGACCCATGGAAGCCTGCATACCCCAAGCATATCAAATAATGGTCTAATATGCTGGAGGTAAATCACTCTCTCAGCCTTGTCGCGGCCGTAATTCGTCCTTCCAACCTCGACATCATATGTTATCGCCCAAGATCTGTTATGATGTGCTCCTATATCGCATGTGGCGTAGCTGAGGGCCATGGCCGTAGCGGCCCTATGATCATAGGCGCTTATCTCTAGACCCTTCACATGCATTGCAAATTTCTCCGAGCCCCTCTTAACATAGTTAGCAACAGCCTTAACGCCTTGTGCTAGGAGGCTCCCTATCCCTTTCCTATAAGCTATCATTTCTATGAGCTTGTAGATCTTCTCAGCCTCACCCCACGATATCTCGAAGCCGAGCTCATCCCTAGTTACCAAACCTCTCTGGAAACACTCTATCAAGAATGCTATCACGGATCCCGCGCTTATCGTGTCAATGCCATAGTAGTCGCAGAGATAATTCGCCTTAGCAACTTCTTGAAGGGTTCTTAATCCGAGGTTTGAGCCCAGCATCCCGAGGTTCTCATAATCAACAACGACGAAGTCGTCATCAACCCTCACAGCATGGCCGCAGGGTATTATGCAGTTCGCGCAGGCGGAGACATATGCCTGAGACTCGTGGACAGCTCTCCCCGAGATCGCGTCAGCATACTCGTAAATGGTCTTCTGGAAGTTGTATGTTGGGAGGGCCTCCACGCCGTTAGCCCACTCAACAGTCATCGTCGTTCCATACTTCATCCAGCTATCATATGCCGGGCTTGACCTAACTTCCTCCATGAGCCTCTTATTCACCTCTTTAAGCCTCTCAGGGTCCGCGACATCCACGGATCCGCTCCCACGAGCCACGATAGCCTTGAGATTCTTGCTGCCCATCACCGCGCCCATGCCCGTCCTCCCGGCTTGGGAGTGCCTCCGCTCCCTAAGCCCCCAATCCACATTTATCGAGGCATAGGTTACCAGCTTCTCGCCTGCAACCCCTATCGTCGCTATCGAGCAGTCTCCATACTTCTCCCGGAGCACGCGGTCGGCATCCTTCGAGCTCATCCCCCATAGGCTTGGATCCTCGACCACCTCGACCCGCCCATCATCAACTAAGAGGTAGCTCGGTGCATTAGCCCTACCCCTTATCACCAGCGCGTCTATGCCAGCCCCCCTCATCATATAGCCAAAGTATCCGCCGACACTGCTGTCCCCATATATGCCGGTCTGAGGACTTATCGCCGCGAAACTCGTCTTGCATCCGCCGAGAAAACCCGTCGCCGCCAGCGGACCCGTTGCAACCACGAGAACATTCGATGGATGGGTTCCATGAATTATATCATCAAGGTTCTCGAAGATTATCTGCGCACACCAGCCCCTACCCCCAATGAAATCCCTGATGAGCCGCTCATCGGGGTCGTAGGTGCGCACCCTGCCATCTGCCAGATCTACTTCAGCTATCCTGCCATAACCACGCATCAAGCCTAAAGCTTAAGAATAATAAAATTAAAGGATTCCCATACTATTTCATGGGACATTGGCAGGGCTTTGAGCCACAGGCCGGACATCCCGATCCATATCTGGCTAAAATAGCGTCTTCGAGATCTATTCCAACCACATTGCAAAAGCTGAGGAGCCATGCGAGAAGGTCCGCAACTTCATATTCCAAGCCCTTCTTATCATTCTTCAGAAAGGCGTCCGCAACTTCTCCAGCCTCCGAGAGCATCCAGATAAGCGTCTTCTCAGGACCCCTTTGACTATCACGATCGAGATAGATCTCAGCCATAAGCTTTTGAAGATCCCTCAGCCTCATGTCGGCAATTAAGATCCAACATGGCTCTAAAAAAATTAGCTTCAAATCCTCATCTCATCCCCTGAGTGAGGATTCTGGGCGGGTTCGAGGCTAGGGCTATCGCGCCATATAAAACAACATCACCTCCAAGCGGCGTGATAGTTATCTTGGGGACCCTATTCACGGCATATTTCCCAATATTCGCGATTATCGGCTTAAGCACAAGCTCTGGGTTATCCAGCGCAATCGAGCCTCCGACTGTGATCAGCTCCGGGTCATAAAGCGTGTTGACGTTGGCGAAGCCTATCGCATTAAGCCTGCCAACCTCCTCGACGAGCTCAAGAGCCCCCTTATCCCCCCTCCTCGCCAACTCGAAGAGGGTTTTGGGGATAATTCATCCCTTTTCACGAAATCCTCTGTCAATGTTCCATGGAAATTAGCCGGCCTGCTCTCGACCAGATATTTGGCGAGCTTCGGTATCCCGGCGCCCGAGCAGTATGCCTCCCAATGTCCTCTACCACCACAGTTGCATGCTAGCCTTCCCTCGAAGTCTATCACCATATGCCCTATCTCAGCGGCGTTTCCATCCTTTCCAATTAAGAGGACGTTATCCACGATAACGCCCCCACCAACGCCCGAGCTAAGCGTTATGTAAGCGAGGTTCTTCAACCCCTTGCCAGCCCCAAAGATCCATTCCCCCAAGGCCGCAGTCGTGCAGTCATTAAGCAAATAAACCGGAACCCTGAACAAATCCCGGAGGGTCTCGACTATGTACACGTTCTTGAATGGGACGTTCGGCGGGTTTAGTATCACGCCCCTCCAGCAATCAAGAGGTCCTATCGACCCTATTCCAATAGCCTTAACCTTATCCAAGTCGCCTGCCGAGACCGTTCTTATCAGGCGGATAAACTGCTGAATTACATCATCCGAAGACTCTGATTGAACAGTCCTCTCCTCAACCCTCCTGAGAATTCCGGATTCAACACCGCCCAGCGCCGCCCGGATATTTGTCGCACCCAGATCCACACCGACAACAAGTCCTAGCATAACCAGAATAGGGGGTTAAGCTCGCAGGTCTAAACCTTTACGTCCCGCTAGAATCCTCTTATAAGGCTGCAAACAGGCTATTCTGAGCCTTGAGAAGAAATTACAGCACTCTAAAGAACGTTGTGGCCAAGCTTCTTAAGGTTAAGGGTGTTAAGACGCTTGATGCGAACGAATATATCCGCAAAATTCAAAAACTCTCCAATGAAGTGGTCATGCAGGAGAGAGCAGAATATGCTGCTAAGATCTTTTCCGCATTAGCAGATCCTATTAGGATCAGGATTCTAAAACTACTTGAGAAGGAGAGCATGTGCGTCTGCGAGCTTATGATTGCCCTTAGGCTAAGACAACCGCTCATATCATATCATCTCAGGATGCTGAGAGAAAGCGGATTAGTCAAACCCATAAAGAAAGGCAAATGGGTCTTTTACAAGATAGCCGATGAAAAGCTGGTAAAGCAAATCTTCAAGATCATTAAATAAGTAAGACAGTCTCAAAGCCATTTATAACGACCACAGCTATAATCAAGTACAGTAGCAGGCTTATGTGTACGCAGTAAGCTTCCCTTCTTCATTCTTAGTGTTATTTATACTCCTCGCTAAGCAATTCCCTCACCTTCGAGGCAAGAGTTTGATAGACCTTTTCCAACTCCTCTTCAGTATAATCCAGCGTTGTAAATGGCCCCAACTTATTGATCCCCAACTCCTCCAGATTGATATATGAGTCATAGCTTATGCCAAGCTGGCTTAAGATCTTACTTGCGCATCTATTATGACAACCATCAACCACTATCAGATGCTTAATGCTTTTCGTTAGCGCCACCTGTCTCGGCACGTTATTCGCCAGCGCTGGCAATGAACATGTCCCAATCCGATTACCAAACTCGTTGATTACGCGAATCGCTGCCAAGCCGGTTAGATGCCCAGTATTTGATCCGCCGCTATTGCATACCACCAAGCCTACTCTCGGAAGATTCAATCCTCTAAAGCCTCCTCAATCTTCCTCTTCACGAGCTGGACATCCTCCTCGTTTATATCAAATGTCGGGATTTTTTTGATTACCTCCGAGACAACGATAACGTGGTCGGGTTTCACGCCAGCTTGCTCCAAAACTCTACTCGCACACTGATTTTGACAGCCATTAATAACCACGAGCTTCTTAGCTCTTCTCGCTATATCTATGTAAGTCTCGATGCCCGCGCCGACGGGCGTTATGCAGCACATCCTCGCCTTTCCCTCCTTAGTTAACTCGACTGCCGCCAGATAACCAGCCAAACCAACGTTAGCGGCGCCGCCGCAAACTAGTAAAATATTCAGATTATCTGCCTCCTTATGACAAATGGGCAAAAGCTTTACTTGACCAGAGCCCAACCCTCAAACCTCGAGCGTTCGTTTAAATGAATGTATTTAAATTTATTGATACGTACCCTCAAATATTCCCAAGTATTTCAAAAGGCTTACAGAGGTGAGGTTGTATGAGGACTGAGAATAATAAGCCAAGATTCATTCAATGCGTTTGCACCGGCGAGTGCCCGGGCTTTAGCTGGCTCGTGCCGGATCTCTGGAAGCTGATCAATAGGGTGAGGGCAGAGCTGGATGTTGCATATGCTGTTGTCCACCCGCAGCTATGCGTCAAGGATGGCGATGCCTTCCTAGAGGACCTCCTCCAAGAAGGGGACAAGAATGTGAAATACATCATTTCTGCATGCGACCCAGCAATGCAGAAAAAGCTTTTCAGGGATGTTTTCAACAAGAAGGGACTTGATATAGAGAGGCAACTAATACCGCTTGATCTAAGAGCAACCGGCGGGAGAAATATGACCATTGAGGAGGCCTTCAAGAGAATTAAGGAGGCTGTTGAAAAAGCATCCCAATAACCCGATGTTCTTAACCATGAATGAGCTTACATGATCTAGGAGTGGTCATCATGTCTTGGCTGAATGTCCCTCGTGAAATGATACCATGGTATCCAACAATTGATGAGAGTAAGTGTATAGGGTGCGGCGCGTGCGTTAGATTTTGTGCGCATGACGTCTTCGTGCTCGAAGGGAATCCTCCGAAGGCAAAAGTCATTAACCCATATAATTGCGTGGTTGGCTGCAATGCCTGCGACAAGATATGCCCCCAAGGAGCTATATCTCATCCAGACATTAAGGAAGTTATAGCAATGCTTAGAAGAACGAAGTGAGCATAGATACTTTCTCTCCCTCCTATTTTCATTAGCTCCTTTCTGACCCGACCCATTGACTATTGCAAGTGTTAAAAAGGCGGGGCGGGCGTAGACATATCCCCCCATCTCCTTCCGCTCGAAGTATTGACTGTTTACAAAAGGCTGTGAGCTGGTTCAGACACTAGTATTCTGCTGGCCTTAATCTTTCAGAACTCTTTGACTAGCCTCTCATCTATTTATTTCCACCTTCCCTTCGCATGATCCCTCCTTTAATCATTGTCCCGGCCCTCTCCATATTCCTCCTTATCATCTCGGATGCGTATAGCTTGCTCTTAACCTTCTTAAGCTCCTCCTTGCTCGGTAGCCGTCCATACTTCTTATGCTCACATTTCATGAACTTCCCAAGCCTCCTGCAAACCCTCCTCCTAAACACGTATAGCTGATACATATCGGGGTCTTCATGTTCTTGGTTGAGTAGCCTCGCCACCTCCCTCCCATACCTCTTCAACATTGAGACGGCCTCTTCAAAGGCCCTATACCCCATCATGGCCTACAAGCCTAGGAGTAGAGGCCCGCCCTTATTCTCAGAGTCTTTCTAAAAGTAGAGTAATGAATAAGGAAGACTATTCAAATACATGCAGCTGAACAAGGCATACACGCCGACCTCACCGTAACATATCGTTTAAATAATGTCGAATAGCATTTCGATAATGCCAGTAAACCCCAAGCCCTGAAAAGAGTAGGAGTAATGGCCGGAGACCCGGCCAA
>JAKCEV010000041.1 GCA_023539495.1 Candidatus Wolframiiraptor allenii | reverse complement strand
GTCAGCGCCGGATAGATGTGGGGAGCCCGCGTTCCCCCCGAAAGCCTCCCAATGAGAAGAGGGAGGAAGGGCTTAAAACCCAGAACGCTCCAGAAACCTCAGAAGCTCCTCAAGCTCGCCGGATCTCTCGAGCTCACCTATCCAGTCTATTTTCCGATCAAGCTGCCTGAGGATGCGGGATTTAATGGCCTCAGCAGCCCTTCTCGCAAGACTCTCGAGGTCGACGTCGGTCGCATCCAGTTGGACAATCTTCCTCCTCCCAAACTTCTGAATAGCCTCAACAAGGGGCTGATCTATAAGCTCGGCCGAGACGTTCTCCCGGATCTTCTCATCCGGATACCCCCGGCCCCTAAGAATCTCCAGCAATCTCGTCGGCCTCACCCTGAGAATGATCGCCCATGAGACTCTGACTCCCCGGGGCTTGAAGGCGTATACGGAGGCCAGCACCCCTCCACCCCTAAGCTCCGAGCCAGCGGCAGCCGAGAGCTTCCTAAGATCCACAAGATAAGCCTTGGACTCTACATCATACCCGGAATAGAGCTTCCTCCTATCCACGAGCTCGGGCACGTCAATGAACTTGAGACCTAGAAGGCTAGCGAGAGCCCTGCCGAAGACGGTCTTACCGACACCGGCCACCCCCAACACCAAGATCACATACCTTCGCTGCAAGGCCTTGCAAACAAGTGTATGGAGGGGTTAAATCTTTCCTGAGCCGCGGAATCCATGAGAGGAGGATATGCCGGAGCTCAGGATCGATCCACTATCTGGCAGGCTTGTCTCATATGCTCCTGAGAGGGCTAAGAGACCTCATGAGTTTGGGCCGCAGGCCCCCCGCCTGCTTGATGACCCCGCTAGATGCCCATTCTGCCCGGGCAGGGAGGAAGCTCTCTCGCCAGCGACCCTAGTCCTGGCTAGGGCTGGAGCTGGCCTCAAGTTCGAGCGGGAGACAGGTGATAGGAGGATAAAGGATTGGCTCGTCAAGTGTATTCCGAATCTTTATCCAGCCTTCTCCACGGAGGACGTGTTACGGGATATGCATGGATCTAGGAAGGCTCCAGGGCTCCATGAGGCCGTGATAGATACCCCGGATCACTCCGCAGATCCATGGTCACTCAGCATAATCCAGCTCCAGTATCTCCTACTGACCTTCAGAGAGAGGCTAAGCCAGCTCGAAGGGGATGAGTTCAGCTACATGTGCTTCGGGAAGAATCATGGACCATACTCTGGCGCGTCGCTCAGGCATCCCCACAGCCATATCATGGCCTCATCGGTTACACCGCCGCTTCTCAGGAGGGAGGCTGAGGCCCTACGAGCAGGCGACTGCATTCTATGCAAGGACAGAGATCCAGCCAGGACGCTGATCACCACCGGGAGCTTTATCGCGATCTCTCCATGGGCCAGCCGGGAGCCCTACGAGATAATGGTTTACCCCAAGGAGCATCGTCAGAGATTCACGGGGCTCGATGACTCGGAGCTCCTAGATTTGGCCAGCATCCTCTCAACGCTCTTCAAGGCCCTGAAAAGCATCCTAGATAGCCCCTCATTCAATCTCGTGCTCCACACGAGGCCGGCCGACGCCGAGGACTTCCACTGGCATATCGAGATAGTCCCGAGGATCCTCGTCCCGATGGTCTCCGAGATCGGTCTCGGCGTATACGTGAACACCATGCTCCCGGAGAAATCAGCCGAGGAGCTGAGGGAAGCGATAAGACGGATATGAGTATCAGGATATGCAAGCATTTCCGAGAATGTGGTGGATGCACCTACCTTGATAAGCCATATGAGGATCAGTTGGAGGAGAAGGTCTTACGCGCTGAGAAGCTCCTCGAGGCGCGGGCTGAGGAAATCCATCCATCGCCAAGACAATATT
Organism: Candidatus Wolframiiraptor allenii; assembly: GCA_023539495.1. GTDB lineage: Archaea > Thermoproteota > Nitrososphaeria_A > Caldarchaeales > Wolframiiraptoraceae > Wolframiiraptor > Wolframiiraptor allenii. The sequence continues at coordinate 11,589 of JAKCEV010000041.1, read as the reverse complement.
ACTACAGGAATAGGATGGACTTTGTCGTTAGCGAAGGCCCAGTCATAGGGCTCAATAGGAAGGGGAGCTGGAGCGAGACAATAGACATCGAGGAATGCCTCCTCCAGTCATCCGAGTCAGATATCATCAGGAACCTGTTCAGGGATTATCTTAAGGGGCATGGCATATCGGGGTGGAATAGGACTGAGCGCAGAGGCGATGTGAGATTCCTCACTATAATCGAGGGAAAGTTCACAGATGAGAGAATGATCCTGGTCATAGCCTATAATGAGATTCCGCTTCAGGAATTCTTTGCAAAGCTCGAGGAGAGAAGCGTACCATTCAACAGCCTCCTGCTAGGAATAAACCGAGAGGTGAGGGATGATGCTAGGGCGGAGGACATCAGAGCGATACGCGGATCCGAGACCATAATGGAGAGGATTGGGGAATTTACCTACCTGCTCCATCCAAATGTCTTCTTCCAGCCCAATCCATATGTCTTGGAGAGGATGATGAGAACCGTGCTGAGCTTCTTAGATTTGAGGGGCGGGGAGAGGGTGCTCGAGCTCTTCTCAGGCCCGGGAACATTCACGGTGCCCCTCGCCACATGGGGGCACGCGCGAGTGACAGCTGTTGAGGCAAGCCCGGCCGCCGCCAGGATCGCCGGGATGAATCTCAAGCTCAACAGGGTAAGATCAGCCGAGGTGGTTAATGAGAGGGCAGAAAGAGTCTCTCTAAAATACGATTACGTAGTTGTTGATCCGCCGAGCTCTGGGTTAAGTTACAAGCTCGTTAAGAGGCTGAGGAGAGCATCTCCGAGAAAACTCCTCTACATATCATGTAATCCAGAGACCATGGTTAGGGATGTAAGACAACTTGGATACAGGATTGACCGCCTCTCCCTAATAGACCAATTCCCCCAAACACCACACCTAGAGGCAATAGCCCTCCTAAGAAGAGGATGATACATTGGCCGGCTCAGCCGAGAGGAGGTCCGCTCATAGGCCCCCCGAAGCCTCAGCCGCGACGTTCAATCCTCATCGCCTCTAGCCGCATTAAAAGGTGCCAGAAGCTGGAGAAAAATCTAGCGGCCAAAAAGGCCGCGCGAAAAGTTAATGAGAAGTCGACAAGCAGCCTATCACATGAGGCGGGGGTAGCCAAGCCTGGTCAAAGGCGCAGGGCTTAGGACCCTGTCCCGTAGGGGTTCGTGGGTTCAAATCCCACCCCCCGCACATATATTAAAAGAGGTGAGGCGAATTGATGCTCCTTTCCTCGCCTTATGATCTGAGGTATTTTCTCGCCATCTCCTTGATGAATTTGAGGCCCTGCTCGGCTATCGCATCCGCACTCGGAGCGACTTGACGCCATATAGCGGTTGAGGCTGCAACCTTCTTTATCTCGGGCGTGAATGATTCCACGACCAGCCATCTATCATAGCCTATCTCGGCAAGCGCTTGAAAGACCTCATTCCAGTTTACGTGCCCCGTTCCCGGAATGCCCCTGTCATTCTCGCAGCAATGGAAGTGGTTCAGCAACTTTCCAGCAGTTTTTATCGGGTCATAGAAGTTCTTCTCCTCTATATTCATGTGGAAGGTGTCGAGGTGGACCTTCATGTTAGGCTCACCAACGTCCCTGCACAGCCTCACAGCATTCTCCGCGGTGTTTAGGAAATATGTCTCAAATCTGTTCACGGGTTCCGCGCCAAGACTCACCCCATAGCTCTTCGCATATCTGCACACCTCCCTTAACGCCTCGACGCTACGCCTCCACTCCTCCTCGGTTCTAGGTCTCTCCGCAATCTTGCCCCACGCAATATAGACAACACCATTTATCGCGTCACCATCCAGCTGGGCAACCACGTCAACACAGCGTTTCATAAAATCTATTCCACGCCTTCTAGTATTCTCATTATCGCTCGTAATGTCATATTCGCGGGGAAGACCTAAGGAGCCTAAAAACTCCTGCACCCTGCATTATTTCATGAATCTTCCCTTCTTTTCCTTGATTATTATCTAACTAAATTCTCTCTAAATTCTATAGTAACGTGAACGTTGCCAAACCTATTATGCCGAGCATAGATGAACTTGTAGAAGCCACAATTTTAAATTTTATATCGTTATTATGCTTAAAGGCATCTAGTAAAAATTCGTCCACTTTACTGTAATCAAACCATTAAAGCTACGAAAGTTTCTAAATTTAACTCTAGCGAGGAAAAATAAAAAGACTGTTTGATATTTACGCTTAGCAATAGCTTAACGTCATTTAACAAGTGATTCAAACATCAATGCCACCATTGATTGAAGGAGGTCTATTTGGTTATGGCGTATAATTGTTGCTAAGCTGCTTACTAAGAAATCCTTTCTCAAATTCACTCAAGTATGCATAAAATGCCGCGGGATCTTTCAACCTCCTCTGTATAACATGTAGCTCATTTCTCTCTATCATGCCAAAGGTTATTAGCTCATCTTTCTCATGATCCATGTCGATTGTTTCAATATCCATAATCTATACCACCCACGCCAACAATGTGTTAGACTATCAGCCTTATAAGAAAAAGATCGCCAGGTCAAAAATAAGGTCCTAGCAGTTAAGACGCACCTATCCCTTGTCTGAACCAAGCAATCGCTTTACCCTGATGATTAAAGCGGTTGAGGATATGAAAAGCCCCACTGAAGTCGGCTCTATAAGTCCCTCATCTAATATCCACCCATCGTGATATAAAAGTGTGCGCCGGCGGGTGGATTCGAACCACCGACCCCCGGGTTAACAGCCCGGCGCTCCACCAGCTGAGCTACGCCGGCTTCGGCTTATTTTCTAAGAACTCTTTCTATTTATCTCTATTTCGCCCCTAGCGCTGCTTGGGGTGGTTTTAGAATGGGTAGTGGCTTTTTATGTGTGAATTCTTAAGCCTAGGATTTTGGGGGTTAGAAATATTGCTTGAGCCAGTCTAGTATCTCTTTTTCGATTCTTCTTCGGGTGTCATAGTCTTCAAAGACGTGGCCACCGTGCTCAATTTCTATGAACTTTTTCTCCACTTTCAGCCTTTCAAAGAACCTTTTTGCTTGACTTATCGGGATGACTACGTCGTCGATTGCGTGGATTATGAGTGTAGGGGCTTTTATTAGCTCAGCTAAGCCCATTACCGAGAGCTTCATCATCTCCGTTGCACAATTGATTTTCATCCTATATAAGCGGGGTGATGGTGAGCCTGGTGGGCCCATGTACACGTAGTCCCCCTCAACTTTCCATTGAGACAGTATTGAAGTGAGCTCGGGCCAGTCTAGGGCGGGTGATAATAGCACAAGCGCTGCTATGTCGTCGCGATTTGCGGCCAAGTTTACTGCCACTCCACCCCCCATGCTTAGCCCGATGATCGCGAAACGCAGGTCATCAATGCTTGTGAGGTTTTTCAGGAAGTTGGCCGCGTTCCGGGCATCCTCAATTGCATATGATATGCGATATTCCTCGAAGGGGCAGTGGAGAGTCGCCATGACAGCGGAAATCGAATCGTAGAGATGCATAGCCCGCAGCGCAAAGAACTCTGGCCATATCTGTGTACATCCTCCCCGCCTCAACCTTATTGCCCGTGAAACCATGCAAGAATAGCACGGGCTTTGGCTTAGTGGCGCCTATGGGAAGATGGAGGACGCCAGCCAGTTCAAAGCCGGCGCTCGGTATTTTGACAAACTCCTCTCTACAACTCATTACGAAACCGCTAGCACTCATAGGAGATATGCTTTTGCATATTATCCGCGCATCGGATCAAAAGGGTAAGGAATGAAGAATGATCTTGAATTCTTACAACGTAAGCCTTATTTTCTGTACCTTTCCTGCTTTTCGGAGCTTTATATTTTGGGTTTTTCGGGTGTTTTGGGCGGTGGATGTGTTTGGATGCGGTCTTGATAAAGAGGCTTACTGAAGTTATTGGTAAGGATTTGGTTCTTGTTGATGAGAGCGTTTCCAGCTACTTGTATGATGAGACCCCTAATCCTGTTAGGCCCGCGGCTTCTGGGGATGTTGTGGTGGTTAAGCCGGGGAGCGCTTTGGAGGTTTCCAAGATACTTTTGCTCGCCAACGAGTTTAGGGTTCCCGTTTTTCCTAGAGGTGGTGGGACTGGGCTTGTCGGCGGATGTATTCCGACTAGGAGTGGTATAGTGGTCTCCCTTGAGCGGATGAATAGGATTAACGTTGACCGGGATAACCTCTTCGCCGAGGCCGAGGCTGGGGCGACTCTCAGGGACCTGATAAGTGCCGCGGAGTCCGCTGGGCTATTCTTCCCACCTCATCCTGGTGATGAGAGCGCTCAGATTGGTGGCCTCATCGCGTGTAATGCTGGAGGGGTTAGGGCTGTCAAGACCGGCGTCATGAGGAATTATGTTAGGGGGCTTGAGGTCGTTTTGCCGACCGGGGAGATCATTATGCTCGGGGGCAAGCTCCTGAAGAATAACGCCGGCTATGACCTGATGCAGCTGATTATTGGAAGCGAGGGCACTCTTGGGATAATTACCAAGGCTTGGATAAGGCTTGCTCCGAGGCCTGCCGCCTCGGCAACGATAATAATCCCGTTCGATAATAGGCGGAGAGCGTTTGAACTTGTTCCGAGGATTTTTCAGGCCGGTATCATACCTCTCGCGATAGAATATTTCGAGAAGTCGGTCATGGATCTCGCTGCTGCCGAGATTGGCGAGAAGTGGCCATGTAATGACGGTGAGTATCAGCTCATGATAATCTTGGCAGAGCAGTCGGAGGAGGCCCTCCTGAAAACATGCGAGGTTCTTCTCGGCTTATGTGAAGGAGCTGGGTCGCGTGAGCCTATGTTCGCAGAGAGCAGGAGGGAGCAGGATCTTATACTGAGGATTAGGAGCGAGCTCTACCCCGTATTGAAGAAGACCATGTATGACACCCTTGATGTTACTCTGCCGCCCGCATCCATGGCTGGATTCCTCGACGAGCTTGATAAGATCGCGGGAAAGTATGGCGTTGAGCTTCCGGCGATAGGCCATGCGGGCGATGGAAACCTCCATGTCTGGATTAATGTTAGGGAGGGTTGGAGGCTGGAGGATTATGAGAAGATTAAGGAGGAGGTGTATGATAAGGTCATTGAGCTTGGTGGGGTGATCACGGGAGAGCATGGCATAGGGTATGTTAAAAGGAGGGATCTCCAGAAATATGCCGACCCAAAGGTCCTCGAGCTCATGAAGGCGATTAAGAGAATCTTCGACCCAAATAACATATTGAACCCTGATAAGATCTTCCTCTAAGCTGAGGGGCTAGAGAATGAGGTTAACATTCATCCTTTACACTACTGGGAGATGTAATCTTAGGTGCAGATATTGCGGCGGGAGTTTTGACCCCGCGAAGGTTCCATGGCGCGTTGAGTATAATCTGAAGCTTCTCGAGGATCTTGTGAGGGGCGGCGATGTTATAGCATATTATGGGGGCGAACCCCTCCTGAATATCGGGTTCATCGAGGATGCTGTGGAGAGGTTTTGGGACTGTCGTCATGTTATCCAGACGAATGGCCTCCTTCTCGACAGAATTCCCCGGGAGATTCTTGACCGGCTTGACGCGATACTGGTCTCTCTAGATGGGGTTCGGTGGATAACGGATCTCTGGAGGGGACACGGTGTATATGATAGAGTTGTTGGTGGTGTTAGGCGGCTAAGGGAGATGGGTTTCGCGGGAGATATTGTCGCTAGGATGACTGTCACATTCGAGTCTGATATCTACCGCGATGTTACCCATCTTCTGGAGCTCGGCCTCTTCGACCACATTCACTGGCAGCTTAGCATGGTCTGGCTTGATAGGAGGCTTTGGGGGGACTTATGGGGTTGGATCGAGTCATCATATAAGCCTGGGCTCGAGAGGCTTATGGGGCTCTGGATCTCGGGGCTATGGCACGGGGAGATAATCGGGATAGCGCCATTCCAAGGGATCTTGAAAAGAATTCTTGATGGCGGGCCGACCCCTCCATGCGGGTCGGGCGAGGACTCATTCGCAGTGCTCACTGATGGTAGGATAATTTCATGTCCAATTGCTGTCGAGGAGAATTGGGCGTGGGTAGGCATGCTGGGCACGGTTTCCAGATGCGAGCTCGAGGGCCGGCGGAATTTTATAGGTGAGCCCTGCAGGTCATGTGAGCTTCTTTCAATATGCGGCGCGAGATGCCTCTATACCCATCGGGAGAGGCTTTGGGGAGATGAAGGTGTTGAGGCCGTCTGCACCTGCTCACGCCACATAGTAGAACTCGTTAGGAGGAATCTCGGGAGGATAGAGGAGGCTACTGGGATGAGTGGGCTGGGGATGGAAGACTTAGCCTATCCCGAGTACAATAATACTGTTGAGATCATGCCATAGCTCATGATGCGATCAGGGTGAGCTGAGGTCATCATCATGTCAGATACTGCAGCTCTCATCATGCTCAAGGTTAATCTTGTATCCGGCTTCGGAAAAACCTTGCGCACCTATTCCTTCGGGCTTCTCGGCAGTGCTGTGGCACCCGTCCTCGCGAGCTCCTTTATCCCGAAACTTCTCATCAGCTCTATGAAGGCGTCGATCTTCTGCGGTGTACCGGTTACCTCGACTATTGCGGCATCCGGCGAGAGGTCCACGATCCTTCCCCGAAATGCCCTGACATAGTAGTCTAGGTCTGCTCTGGCCGCTGGATCCGGGACGTGCACCTTGACGAGAGCCATCTCCCTTATCACGGTATTGTCCGGGTCTAGCCTTGAAACCTTAATGATGTCTACAAGCTTTCTAAGCTGCTTTACAACCTGCTCGACCGTCGGCTCATCCCCATAGAGGGTTATCGTCATCCGTGAGATGTTCGCGTTCTCAGTTGGCCCCACGGAGATGCTCTCTATGTTAAAATTCCTCCTCCTTATAAGCCAGGCCACCCTGAAGAGGACTCCTGGCTTATTTTCGACTATAAATGAGATGATGTGGAGCGGCTTCTTCACGCGCCTAACTTCCACCCTTCTTCACCTCCCTTAAATCAATTATCGTCTCTGCCAAGGACTTCCCCGGCGGCGCGAATGGTAGGACGGGCTCATCCGGGTTTATCCAGACATCTATCACCGTCGTCCTATCGCTGCTCATCGCCTCCTTAAATGTCTTCGAGAACTCCTCTAGCGATTGGGGCCTAGCTGCGTTAGCACCATACGCCTCCGCCAGCTTGACGAAATCCGGTATGCCACGCTTTAAGCAGGTCGCGCAATATCTTCTTCCATAGAATAAGTCTTGCCAGTACTTCACCATGCCGAGCCAGCCATCATTAAGTATTACGGCAATAACTGGGATATTCTCTGCAATCGAGGTTGCGAGCTCCCTCTCAGTCATGAGGAAGCTTCCGTCACCATCGATATCAACGACTATCGAGTTCGGCTTAGCGACCTTGGCGCCTAGAGCGGCTGGAAGGCCGAATCCCATTGTCCCGAGGCCGCCGGATGTTATGAAAGTCCTTGGATGATATACCTCGAAGTATAGCGATGCCCACATCTGGTTTCTACCAACCCCCGTCGTCACGATCCCATCAGCGGGTAGCAGCTTTCTAATCTCCCTTATCAGGTTCTTGGGCGATAGCTCGTCCGCCGAGTGCTGTCCAGCCTTCTCAAGACTTTCCTTAACCTCCTTCACCCTCTGGAGCCATGTTGAGTTGTCCTTCCTCCTTGCGAGCTCCTTAGCGGCCTCGTAAATTGCCTTGAGCGCGTGCTTTGCATCTGCGACTATCGGTATATCAGGCCTAATGTTCTTCCCGATCTCGGCGGCATCTATGTCCACATGGATTAGCGTGGCATCCCTCGCGAAGGTGTCAAACCTGCCGGTTGACCTGTCGCTAAACCTTGTGCCAACCGCGAGTATCACGTCCGCCTCCATTATCAGTTTGTTCGCAGCCGCTGACCCATGCATGCCTATCCTGCCTATGTATAGCGGGTGATTTTCCGGGAACGCCCCTTTACCCATCAACGTGACCATCACGGGTATCATGAGAAGCTCCGCCAGCGCTCTAAGCTCCTCCGACGCGTTCGAGATTATGACCCCACCTCCAGCAAGTATTACGGGTCTCTCAGCGTTCAAGAGTATCTCCGTAGCACGCTTAACCTGGAGGGGGTGAGGCTCCTTAACCACCTTGTTCAAGTGCGGCGAGATCTTTACGTCGAAATCCATCTCAACCTCCTCCCTCTGCACATCGACCGGGAAGTCTATTAGCACGGGCGCTGGCCTCCCCTCCGCGGCCAAGTAGAACGCCTCCTTCACCACCCTTGGAACCTCTTCAGCGCTCCGGATCTGGAAGGAATATTTTGTTATCGGAGTCGTTATTCCGATTATGTCAGCCTCTTGGAAGGCGTCCCTCCCGATCATGTGCCTTGCAACCTGCCCCGTTATCGCGACTATGGGTGATGAGTCCATGTAGGCTGTCGCTATACCGGTTACCAAGTTTGTTGCACCTGGCCCTGATGTGGCCATGCATACCCCAACCCTGCCGCTAGCCCTAGCATAGCCGTCAGCGGCATGCGCCGCACACTGCTCATGTCTCACTAGGATATGCCGTATACTAGAGCCATAGAGGGCGTCGTAAACCGGAAGGATCGCGCCTCCCGGAATCCCGAATATCACCTCGACGCCCTCATTCTCCAGCGACTTGATAAGGGCCTTAGCGCCACTCAGCCTCATCTTCTTAGGGCTTGAGGATGAGGTTCTCCTAAATTAATCTTGACCATCTCTGGTCGCCCACATCTTATAAGAGGAGACCCCGCACATAGAACTCTTAAGTAGGTGGATTTAAAGCTGATATGTTCAGGCATGAGAAGCGACCTGATTAAGCGCGGCCTTGAGAGGGCTCCTCATAGGGCTTTGCTATACTCTCTTGGGCTCAGCCGCGATGATTTCGAGAAACCATTCATCGGTGTTGTCAATAGCTATTCGAGCATGGTTCCAGGCCATGTTCACCTGAGGATGATCGCGGACGCCGTCATCCAGGGTGTTAGGGAGGCTGGTGGGGTGCCATTCGAGTTCAACACAATAGTTGTCTGTGATGGCCTCGCGATGGATCATGAGGGCATGAAATACTCCCTCCCATCTAGGGAGCTTATAGCCGACTCTGTAGAGACGATCGCTAAGGCGCATGCTCTCGATGGGCTGGTCCTGATACCGAACTGTGATAAGGTTACGCCGGGCATGCTCATGGCCGCTGCGAGGCTCAACCTACCAACGATAGTGATGACTGGTGGGCCGATGCCCTGCGGCTGGTTCCGCGGGAGGAAGATCGCCTTCTCCCATGTCTATGAGGGTATTGGGAGGGTTAAGGCTGGAGAGCTAAGCGAGGAGGAGCTCGAGATGCTGGCTATGGCCGCCTGCCCAACCCCGGGCTCTTGTAATGGCCTTTACACGGCGAATACAATGGCCTGCATGGCTGAGGCGCTTGGCATCTCCCTGCCTGGCTCAGCGACGCCGCCGGCGACAAGCTCTAGGAGGATAGCGCTCGCCCGAGAGGCTGGGAGGAGGATAGTCGAGCTCGTTAGGGAGGATATAACCGCGCTCAGGATCCTGACGAGGAAGGCCTTCGAAAACGCGATCAGGGTTGATCTCGCGCTCGGGGGCTCCACAAACACAGTCCTCCACCTCATGGCTGTCGCTAGGGAGGCTGGCGTAGGCTTGGAGCTCGAGGACTTTGATAAGCTTAGCAGGGAGACGCCGCAGATAGCGGAGCTCATCCCAAGCGGCCCTCATGGCATGGATGATTTCGATAGAGCTGGAGGCGTGCCCGCGGTCATGAAGACCCTCGAGCCGCTACTCCACCTTGACGCCCTCACAGTCACGGGAAAAACTGTTGGTGAGAACATCGCCCATGCGAGGAGGCTTGATGAGGAAGTTATCAGGCCTCTTGATAAGCCGATCAGGCCCACGGGCGGGATCGCTGTCCTGAGGGGAAGCTTGGCCCCGAGGGGCGCTGTCCTCAAGACGGCCGGCGTACCCCCTAGCATGATGAAATTCCGGGGTAGAGCCAGAGTCTTCGAGTCCGGCGAGGAGGCTGCTGACGCGCTCCTGAGCGGAATTATACGAGAGGGCGAGGTTGTTGTTATAAGGTATGAGGGGCCGCGGGGCGGGCCTGGTATGAGGGAGATGCTTGCTCCGACCGCCGCTCTTGTTGGCATGGGGCTCATGGAGAAGGTTGCGCTGGTAACTGATGGGAGGTTCTCGGGCGCGACTCATGGTCTCTGCGTGGGCCATGTCTCGCCGGAGGCGGCTGAGGGCGGGCCGATAGCGGTTGTTGAGGACGGGGACACGATCTTGATCGATGTCGAGGCGAGGCTCCTGAACCTCGAGGTCCCCGGGCATGAACTTAAGCGGAGGCTGGAGTCTTGGAACCCGCCGAAGCCCAGGGCTAAGGGGGGCTGGCTTTTAAGATATTCCCTCAGCGTATCCTCCGCTGATGCCGGCGCAATCCTCAGGCCGCCTTCAGACCACTAGGAGATAATAGCCGCCGGTATGTCTTGAGTGAGCTGAGATGAGTGGCGAGGAGATGGAGGTTACCGGGTATCTTGTCTCGATAAGGCCTAGGATTAGGATGGGGCTTATCGAGTATGAGCTCAGGATCATGAGCTCTGGCGGCGAACCCCTCACAGTATATACACTAAATCCTCCAAGCTTCCTAAGCCCCGCAATCCAGGTCTGGGCCAAGATTATCCTCAGCAGGCAGAGAGGTGTCCCTAGATGGATCGTCGCCGAGATGAGACTCATCAATGAGCCGGGGACTATCGAGGTCGCTCAAGCGGTAATAGAGGAGGTTTCTAGGGGCATTTACTCTATAGTGAGCGGCAGGATGTGTGGGAGGGCGTTTAGCGTGCCCGTGGATGAGGAGCTTCTCTCGAAGATCCCATCCCAACTTCCATGCACAGTATATTGTGTCTTCGTGAAGAAGGGGCCTGAGCTAAGGCTTGTCGAGGTGCTGGGCGAGAAGGAGTATCGACTCTTCAAAAAGACCTTGGAGCTTGTCTCCGAGATCGAGAGGGAAGTGACTGACGCGGATGAGAAAGTGAATGAATACTTGGTGGAGTCCTCGGCCTCCATCATCACCTAAAACCTAAATACTCTGACGCCTCCAACCCTCCTAGAAACCTCTAAGCGCATCCCCCCATCAGCCGGATATTGTGAAGAGCTGCCCTTATTTCTTGGGGGAGCTCCCTGAAAAATGGGAAATAAAAGTGGAGTGTTATGGTGAGGTCTTGATCTTATGGCGTCTTCTTTTTCATGTTCTCGAGTATGGCGGCGTCCTGCATTTCCTCCCAGACATCGCCAAGGTATTCTAATAGCTCGTGGTAGTCCATTATCTTGACCGCGTTACAGCTCATCACCCGCCCCCATCCTCGACGCTCATAGCCCCCTTATGATGAAGTATCCGAGGCCATCCTCATATCATCCCTGAATGGTATCACGAGAACTCCGAGCCCCGGGAGGGGTAGGGGTAATGGCCGGAGACCCGGCCAAGGGCTAAACCCTCAAAAAGAGGGGATGTAGCCTAAACCTCCCCACCTAAACAGGGAGGGGGTCATCTAAATAGTCTCCTGAAATTGAACTCTATCGCCTCCTCAACATCCTCGACCCTCATCC
>JAKCEV010000040.1 GCA_023539495.1 Candidatus Wolframiiraptor allenii | reverse complement strand
TCAGGGGGTTATGGGCGGCCCGGCTGTCGGGGAAGCCCGCCGCCAGCCACCGGCAATAATCGGGAGCAGCATTCCCGGGCCATTGGCCGGCGACTGGATCCAAGACCCCCCCGGCCCATGGAGGATCCCGGATGAGGGGCAGCTCCTGCATCACCTGCGGCCATCACCCCCAGCCCCCGGGCCGCAGGCTCACCGGAAACGGGGACCCTCTACCAGAAACAATCAAAACACCGGCATATAAACAGGGTAGAGGTAGGGGTAGTGGTAGGGGAAGTGGATGGGGAAAGCGGGCTCAAGAAAAAAGTTTATAAAGCCTATCCTATCGCGGCCTCTCTCCATCAGCAATGATGGTTGACGAAGTCCATTAGGAGCTAGATATTAGACAGGACAGGATCTTCTTAGGGGAGTTGTTTGTAGGAGTTGGGACGAGGAAAAACATGAACCACCATATAACGTGGATGAGGGGAAGGGCTTTGAGAGTATGCAAGGAGGACTTACTTGGAGAGCGCCGGAGCTATCAGCCCCTTCAAGAAGAAAGATGTCCTAGTGGTGATTAGAGAACTATCGGGGGAGGAGCTTGAGAACTTATGGCCTTTTGAATTAAAATGACTTTGAAGAGGTGATAGAAGAGTATGGAGTTAGGCGATGATAATCGAGATGCTAAATACGTGAGAGGTATGGCTCTGGATATTCTGCCTAGGAAAGCGGTGAGGGAAAAGGCTGAGAGAAATGAATGCGACGCTAGACATCATGAGAACCCTTAAGGAGTATGGTAAATGAAAGGCGAGATTCCCACCACTACGAATATGTGACGAAGCGAGGGCCCGTGGAGAGGATGACCTGCGAAGCGATAGATAAGACTTAATGGTGTGGAGATTGATGAACTGAGGAACATCGTCTTCAAATAAAATCCTAAATAGCCGTTATAGGCAATCTCTTTTTGAGATGCGGCCGTGGTCTAGCCTGGTTACGACTCCGGCCTGCCAATATCCTTGGAGGGATAGCTGAGCGCCGGCGATCCCGGGTTCAAATCCCGGCGGCCGCACCATAACGCTTATTCTTCACTATCAATTAAGGGGAATGTAGCGTTAGAGGGCCGACTATCCATGGTCTTAGAGTTCATGGAGGTGGGTGTTCCAGGGTCTGAATGGGTTTTGAAGGGCTTTCCGAGGGGCAGCTTGATCGTTGTTAGGGGTGCTCCGGGGACAGGTAAGACGGTTTTCGCAGCGACATTTCTCCATGAGGGCGCCCTGAAATATGGTGATCCTGGGCTCTATGTCTCCTTCGGCGAGAACAAGGAGAAGTTTTATGGCTTCATGAGGGGCTTCGGGATGGATTTCGAGAAGCTCGAGGAGAGGGGGCTGTTCAGGTATCTCTCCCTGCCAACCCTTCTAGAGAATGGGGTCAGCGGCCTTCTCATGGAGATCCTCAATGCGGCTGACTCGATGAAGGCTAAGAGGCTGGTGATAGACCCGTTCACGACGATAAGCCGGGCATTCAAAGATGAGATGGAGGCTAGGGCATTCCTCCACACGCTCCTATCCAATATCGTTGCGAGGCTCGGGTGCGTCGCCCTCCTAATCAAGGAGGAGCTTGGGCCCGGGATGGGATATAGCTTCGAGGATTATGTGGCAGATGCCCTCATATGCCTGAAGGCGAGGAGGCTGGAGGATAGGCTTCTCAGGGAGATGAGCTTCGTGAAGACCCGTGGAATAGAGACGAGGAGCCCGGACATATGCGTGACACTATATAGAGGCTTCAAGATGCTTCCGCGCCAGAAGGTGCCCCGCCCGCTGAGTAACCCAAGTTTCAACCCGCCGCAGGATCCCCCGGGAGCCTATACGACCGGAATACTCGAGCTGGATGAGGAGCTTGGAGGCTTCCCTCATGACTCCATCATACTGTGGGAGATAGACCCACGGCTATCATTCCACGAATATAGCCTCGCGGTTGCTCCGGCGCTCGCATCCTTTCTCGCGAGGAACAGGCCATATATTGTTCTACCATCAGCAGGCGTCACTTGGAGAGATGTGCGCGACCTCTATGTCAAGTATTATGGGATATCAGAGGACAAGCTCAGCAATCTCCTGAATGTTTTAACGATGGGGCCTATTGAGGCCGAGCTACCGCCATATGTAAAGCTGCTAAAGGGGCGGAGCTGGTGGGAGGTCTTTGATGAGTTCGCGGATGTCGTGCATTCTTTGGCGAGGGAGAGGGGGCCGCATCTAGTCCGCCTAATCGGCGCGGATACACTGATAGCAGCATTCGGCGAGGATACATTCAAGTTCTTCGAGAGATGGGTGGGCTGTTTCAAGGAGACCGGCGGGCTGGCCATGTGGATAGTTAAGCCCGTTCATCCCCACCTCGTGAGAATGCTTTCGCCGATGGTGGACATGCACTTCAGGATAGTGAAGAAGCATGGATGCATACTACTATATGGGAAGAAGCCTGAGACACCGCTCTACGCCCTGCAGCCAGACCCGGAGAAGAACGCATTAATCCCAAAGGTAACACCAATAGTCTAGCTCCAACCACTAAACCGTTATATCCGGGGCTATAGAGCGGTCTCTGGAGTGGGGGCTTATGGACGGGGCGCGGAGGAAGGCTATATCGGTAATGTTCATGACCTTTATCGCCGTCTCCATACTAGCCGCCACATTCATCACCATGTACCTCTACCTAACCCAGCATAACCTGACGGCGACAGAGGCGCAGAGGATATACGCGGAGGCGGCGCAGGAGAGGCTCGAGGTAATCCTGGATAGGAGGGCTGGAGATATACTCATAAACAATACCGGCGGGATCGGCGTGACGCTGAAGTATCTCGTCGGGCTGGACTCCTCGGCGAAGACAGCGGACATCCGCGAGCTCAGCACCCCAGTCATCATACCAGCAGGATCAGGTATAACCCTGCATGTCACCGAGTTCCCAAGCGGAGAGCTATACGTGATGAGCGAGAGGGGAAACCTCTTCAAAGCCGCCCCCGGGAAGCTCAGCTTCGAGCTCGAGGCAAGCCCCGCGAACATAACCCTAACAAGAGGAGGCTCAGCCACTATCACATTAAAGCTTAAGGCGGCATTACTCAGGACGCCTGAAAGCGGTATAATACTACTCGTCGCGAGACCAGAAGGCTGCCTCATGACCAGAACACTTACAACAACGCTTACAACAACAGCAACATTAACAGTTGCAGGCGTACAAGGACAATATGCAACACTTAACGTGGTAACAGGACAAGGATTCGCGTCAACACTAATTACGGTCGTCACGGGCCTAGCTCCCGCCGGTATGGCTACATCAACGATTACTACGAGTTATGCGACTACCTACACTACTACCGCGTCATTTATGAAGACTATTCAACCCATCACCATAATGACGTTTACAACTAGGACTATGGCCACCGTAATAGTCCCCGTAACACTTACGGCGGAGAACTTGGGATGGTGGATTGGCGGGCCAGAGTGCTTCATCGTATACAAGGCGGTTAATGCGACGAGCGGGAGCGTCTTAGCCGAGGCATGGATTAAGGTCAAAGCACAGTAGCATCATAACATGATCCCGGAAGATACTTATCCAGCCCTCATCATCATGCCCTTGAAAGTGATGAGACATGTCCCAGAGGATCTGTAAGATGGAGGAGAATCTGAGAAACTGTCCCTGCACTTGGGAGCCGTGCCCGCGTAAGGGGGTCTGCTGTGAGTGCCTGAGATACCACTGGAGCCACCGAGAGCTCCCGGCATGCTTCTTCCCACCCGAGATTGAGAGGACCTATGACCGCTCCCTGAAAAGATTCATTGAATACTGGAGCAAAAGGGTCAAGTAGATGGCTTGGAGGAAAAACATTCATCATCTTATTTTTGGTATTGGTGGTAGCCCGCGCTTATGCTCGTTCGCCCTAACCCTATCCACGATCATCCTTATCTTATCCCTGCTGATCCCGGTCGCCCTAGCGACCTCGCCGAGCGGCATACCACGCTCAAAGTGGAGATAAAGCACCTGGTCAATCTCATCATATTTAGCGCCCAGCTCCTCCTCGGCAAGCTGCCCCGGCAGCAGCCTCGGGCTGCTCGGCTTCTCCGCTATCCTTGATGGGAGGCCGAGAACCTTTGCAAGCCTCCTAACCTGCGTCTTATAGATGTCCCCGAGAGGCAGGATATCCGCCGCGCCATCACCATACTTCGTGAAGTATCCCAGCATTATCTCGCTCTTATCACCCGAGCCGCAGACGAGAAGCCGCTTAAGATTCGCGTAATAGTAGAGGATCACCATCCTTATCCTCGCCCTCAGGTTCGCGTTCGCAATATCAGCGCCCTCGCTATAGAAGCTCATGACACGGGAGAAGCAGTCATAGATCTCATCTATTGGGGTAATGTGATACTCTATTCCGAGCATCTCAGCGAGCATCTTAGCATCCTCAACATCACCTATTGGGGTGACCCTGCTATCTGGCATTATGAGGCCGTGAACCCTGCTAGGCCCAAGAGCCCTAACCGCGAGAGCACACGCGACCGATGAATCGAGTCCGCCACTCAGCCCAATCACTACGCCACCCATCCCAGAAGCTCTAACATATGATTTAAGAAACTCTGTAACCCTCTCAATCGCGAGCTCGGCATCAAACGGTATAGACAAGGCCGCCCTAACCCCCCACAAAAAACCTGAACCCCTCCTCAAAAATGATATTGAGGCGCGGCTGTGTTCAGTCTAGTAGGGACGCCAAATAGTCCCCCTATCTGAGGTTTCTCACAAGCCTTAAATCTAGCACGAAAGTAAAGGGTGGAGCTGGCCGATGAGCCATCATAGCTGGGCCGGCAGGGAGCCAGAACGACCATAACGACCATCATGGATTCATAGATCCACAGCGGGCCGGTAGTATCACCACTGGCCTCCGGCTTTTACTGTCCACCGGCCAGCATACGTTGCCTCTGCTGCCATGGCTTCTTCAAAATCCCTAGAATTCTCAGCCGTAATGTGTGGAGAGCCTTGCCTCGAACAAACCCCCATCTTTTTATTTTATAACCTCATAAAATCCTAAATAAACGTCGTGGGTAATTTCTTTTTGGTTGCGCGGCCGTCGTCTAGCCTGGAAGGACGCTGACCCCCGGTGGGGCGGAGGCCTTCCGAGCCAGCGGTCCCGGGTTCAAATCCCGGCGGCCGCATATCTTAAAAACATCCTACTGGCATAGAATTCTCGTGAGGGGGCTTAAGTCTTTCTTAGAGGCGTTTTCCAGTATCTTCGGTTTGGGATCGGGCGTCATGGTGGTCTCGGCCCCGGGTAGGGCGGATTTCCTGAATACTCATCAAGATTACAAGGGGCTTCCCGTAGTCCCGGTTGCTGTTCGCCTCAGATGCTATGCTGTGGGCGCGTTGAATAATTCTAGGATGGTGAGGGTCGCGAGCCTGAACCTGAGGGAGATGGGCGAGGATTACCGGGACGAGTTCAGCCTTGATGATCTAAAGCTTGTTGGTGGAGGATGGTTTGGCGATTACGTGAGAGCTGTGATGAAATCGATCATGGATCAAGGCTATCATTTAGGTGGAATGGATATTGTGATCTGGAGCGAGGTCCCGGTGGGCGCCGGCTTATCCAGCAGCGCCTCTCTCGAGATCTCGATCGCCAAGCTCGTATCCGAGCTATGCGGCCTAAGTCTTGACAAGAGGTGTTTAGCCGAGATAGGGTATAGGGCTGAGCATGATATCATGGGTATACCATGTGGCAGGCTAGACCAGTATGCATCGGCCTTCGGGGGCGTAATAGTGCTTGAGACGAGGCCGCCATTCAGGGTCGAGGAGCTTGAGGCCTGGGACCTAACATTCGTGATCACGGACTCGGGCGAGCATCGCAGGATAATCTCGGTTCACCCAATAAGGCAGAACGAGATAAATG
The DNA here is from genome assembly GCA_023539495.1 of Candidatus Wolframiiraptor allenii. Taxonomy (GTDB): domain Archaea; phylum Thermoproteota; class Nitrososphaeria_A; order Caldarchaeales; family Wolframiiraptoraceae; genus Wolframiiraptor; species Wolframiiraptor allenii. The sequence goes on along the minus strand of JAKCEV010000040.1, from coordinate 7,633 downwards.
AGGCTCTTAGGATATTGATTGAGGAGGTTAAGCCCCCGCACGAGATCATGCAGCACCTCGCATATAGCTATTATGAGACGAGATGGGAATATCTCGTCGTCTCACTGGAACCATACCTTGAAACGATCCAGAAAAGGCTCGCCGACAGGATAAGATTCACGCTGAGGATGCATAAGTCGACGCTATACGCGATAGAGCTTCTTAGGGGTGCTAGGCCGAGTAGGGAGGGCTTCATCAAGGCGGTCGGCGAGGATTTCGCGAGAGAATGCATGCTAGACTTCTCGGATAGACTCCAAGTGATCGGCGCAATAATGAACTATCAGCACATACTGCTCAGGGACTTGTATGAGGTCAGTACTCCGAGGCTGGAGGATCTTAGGTACACGCTCTTGGAGGCTGGGGCGCTTGGCGCGAAGATCTCCGGGGCTGGTATGGGCGGAGCAATAATAGCTCTAGCTAGGGATATGGAGTCCGGCGAGGCCATAAAGAGAGCATGCGCTAGGAAGGGCTACACCTCAGCCTGGGTCTCAACGCCAGATGAGGGGGCTAGGAGGGAAACATCATTGTAGAGATGGTGGGGTGATGGCGGGTTTGAGAGTTCTCGTAACAGGGGGCGCGGGTTTCATTGGAAGCCACCTTGTAGACGTTCTCATGAAGTTGGGATATGAGGTCAGGGTCGTTGATAATCTCAGCCAGGGAAGGATCGAGAATATCTCGAAGTGGATGGGAAGTCCGGGTTTTGAGTTCATAAAGGGAGATGTGACTGATGAAGATCTAATGCGGGAGGCGGCCAAATCCTGCGACGCCGTCTTCCATCTCGCGGCAAATCCTGAGGTTAGGCTTGGAGATCCGAGAATACACTATAGGGAGAATGTTTACGCGACCTATGTCGTCCTCGAGGCGATGAGAGCGAACGGCGTGAGGAAAATCGTGTTTACATCATCTTCAACGGTTTATGGTGAAGCGAGGATAATGCCGACCCCGGAGGACTATTCCCCACTCCTTCCGATATCCATGTATGGCGCCTGTAAGCTCGCGAGCGAGGCTCTCATCACGGGATACTGCATGATGTATGATATGGGGGCCGCGATACTGAGGCTTGCAAATATCGTTGGATCACGGGCGCGGCACGGCGTCATAGTAGACTTTATCAAGAAGCTTCACTCAAATCCAAGAAGACTTGAGGTTCTTGGAGATGGTGAGCAGACCAAGTCATATCTCCTTGTCGAGGACTGTGTGGAGGCGATTCTAAGGACTTTTGAGAGCCTTGATAGCGGCGTCGAGATCTATAACATAGGGTCGGAGGACGCGATAAACGTGAAGACGATAGCAAGGATAGTTATCGAGGAGCTTGGCCTCGAGGATGTCGAGATAGTCTATACTGGCGGGGTTGAGGGGAGGGGCTGGAAGGGCGATGTGAGGAGAATGCTCCTCGACATATCCAAGATTAAGAATTTAGGTTGGAGGCCGAGGCATAATAGCGCCGAGTCCGTGAGGTTGGCAACAAGAGTGCTAAAGGAGGAGCTTTAGCAATGTCCCATGAGCTTCGATGGAACCCGCTCCTGAGATGCTGGACAATAGTTGCTGGCCGGAGGATCAAGAGGCCTTGGAGATCTGGTGAGTGTCCATTCTGTCCAGGCAACGAGGAGACGATGGGCTCGTGGAAGGTTCTTGCCCTCCCGAACAAATATCCAGCACTCTCGCCAAGCGCTCCAGAGGTATCTGGGGATGACATATTTGGCAGAACAAGAGCCCTTGGAGAATGCGAGGTGGTTATCGAGGCGCCCCAGCATGAGGGTGATTTCCCCGACTTCCCCCTAGACCAGGTGACCCTCTACGTAGAATTGCTAGCTGAGAGGACTAGTATCTTGGGCGCGAAGCCCTATATTAAGTGCGTGATCCCCTTCAAGAATAAGGGGGCACTTATAGGTGTCTCTCTAACCCATCCTCATAGTCAGATTTACGCGCTTCCATTTATACCGCCTAGGATAGCGAGAGAGCTTGAATCGGCCGAGAACTACTGGAGAGAGCACGGTAGAAGTATTTTTGACGATATATTGGCGAGGGAGCTCGAGGAGAGGTCTAGGGTGATCTATGAGAACGACTCATTCACGATATTCATGCCATTCTTCGTAATGTGGCCGTATGAAATGCATGTATATCCGAAGATCGGTGTCGCGTCTCTCCCGGAGCTCAGTCATGTGGATCAGGAGATGCTTGCAGACGCGATAAGGGTTGCTGTCAAGATCTATGAGGAGATGTTTGGCAAGGACTGCGCATATATGATGATCTTCCACCAAGCTCCATCTGATCGAGAATATCCCTACTACAGGCTCCACCTTGAATTCTACACGCCCCACTTTACGGGTGATAGGATAAAGTATGCTGCGGGGATAGAGTGGGGCGCCTGGGTCTTCACATATGATGGGGTGCCGGAGGAGAGGGCTGGAGAGCTTAGAGTCGCGGCGAGAAAGGCTCTCGAGAAGCTGGATCATTTAGGTAGAATTCTCGGCTGATTGAGCGGCTAGCCTCGAGACGAGCTTACAATAGCTACACGTGTTTGAGAGAGATGGCATCCCGCATTTCTCGCATTCCATTATGCTGGGCTCAGGCACGGTCTTCTCGAGCCTCGGCAGAATCCTCTTTACATGAGACTTATAGAACATGTGCTTGAACCCTGGTATCTCGCGCTCGATCAATCCTATCAGCTTCTTCCTCCTAAGCATCCGTGAGCCCTCAGCGAGCGGGCATGCGGCGTCTAGAAGCGGAATACCTTGGGCCATGGCATAATACGTGTTCTCCCTCTCCGTCAGCTCTATTAGTGGCTTTATCTTCGTGACAAGCTTGGGGTTATCGCTCCACGAGACCGGCCTAACCCTCACAAGATCCTCAACAGAGCCCTTGAGGTAGAATTCGAAGAGCAGCTCTACGATATCATCGAGATTATGGCCTGTCGCCAGCCTATCCGCCCCAATCTCGTAGGCTAGTCTATTCATCAGGTATCGCTTGACAGTCCCGCACGCGCCGCAGATCCTCCTGCCCAGAGGCGTGGACTTGAGGTCCAGAATCCTATAACCTTCCCTACTCAATAGATCGTGGATAACATACTCAACGCCAAGGCCCTCACAGACCCTCTTAACTATCTCTTGACACTTTTCCGAGTAACCCTCTATGCCGAGGTTTATGTGAATAGCCACAAGTTTAATGTTGGGGAATTTCTCTGGGACAAGCTTGCTCATGGCGGTTAGCAGGGCCATGCTATCCTTACCACCGGATACGGCGACGGCAACATTTCTAGCACCACGAAGCATCCCATGCTTCATTATCGTGTTGTAGATCTTCTTCTCATAATACTTGATGAAACAATCTTGGCAAAGCATCATCTTGGCATGCTCTATGGAGTAGGCGGCTTGGCCGCCGCAAAGCCTGCACGAGGCCATCTTCATCAAGAATATTGCTAGATCTCGTATTTATGATGCTTCTCGGGGATGACGGCATCTAAGCCCAGCTCGTTCCTAGCATATTCCGCTAGATCGCGGCAAGCATCGGGCTCACCATGTATCATGAAGACCTTTGTCCCGGGATTCAAGCCCCTGAGATAGGATCTGAGCTCGCTCCTGCCGGAGTGGGCGCTGAAGAGGAACTGCTTCACCCTCGCCTTAACTTCGACGTCTTCTCCCTTCACAGTTATCCTGCCCTCCTCTAGAAGCCTCGCACCCGGGGTCCCCGGCACCTGGAAGCTCACGAGGAATATCCCGGAATATGGATCATCATATATCCTCTCGAGATAGTATGCTGCCGGCCCTCCCTTAAGCATCCCAGCCGGGCTTATAATCACCGCCTGGCCCTCAGCAGCCTTCTTACGCTTTTTACGATCATTCACCCTTATCACGTGTTTTGAGGCCGAGTAGAGGAGCTGGTATCCCTGAACATACTCCCTTGATTCTAGGAAGAGGTCAAGGACCTTGACAGCCATGCCATCTAAGTAAACGGACTCCTTCACACCATGGGCCTCCAAGATGCACATGATCTCCTGCGATCTAGCGACTGCGAAGGCTGGGACAAGGACCCTCCCACCGAGATCAGTAACCTCGATGACATTGTTTATAAAGTCCTTCTCGAGGTCGGTTCTCCTCGGATGCTCGGTTAACGCGTAGGTTGACTCGGTGACGATCGCATCGACGTCCCTTGGCACGTACTTGGCGCCTGATAAAAGCCTTGTCTTACGTGTTGAGTAGTCTCCCGTGTATAACAGGGTCTTGTCAGCGTTTACTAGAACTTGGACGCTGCCCGGTATATGACCGGCGTCGAGGAAGGTAATCTCAGCATCTTTCACTCTTATCGTGTCGCCGTAATTCACCCTTATCCCCCTTCTCAGGAGCTCCTCGACCTCCAGGACCTCGTAAGGGATATAGTATCCGCTTAGTTTCAAGAAGTCCCTTAGAAGTATATCGCTCAGCTTGAAGGTCATGTCCGTCGCGTAGACCTTGACCCCCCCATTCAGCATCAATAATGGCGTGGCGCCGCTATGATCCAGATGAGCATGTGTGATCACCACGGCGTCGAGGTCCTTGGGCGAGATATGGCCCGGGAAGAGGGGCTCGGGCTCCGAGGGCTTAACGCCGTAATCCAGCAGTATCCTAGCATCCCTAGTCTCGACTAGAACTGCGGCTCTCCCAACCTCTCCAATCCCGCCGAGAAAACTTACCTTCATGCCTATTTCAACACGCGCCTAAGCCTTTTCCGCCTTCTCGTTACGGGCGATCGGCCCAATTCTTAAACATTGCGGCCATCCCCGCCGCCAGCGCCGCCCACTAGCTCCTTAAAGCTCTCCAGCTCCATCACATCAACACCTAGCTCCCTCAACCTCCTAGCAAGCTCCATCTCAAACCTCTCCAATCGCCTTGTCTCCGGCTTGAGAATGTATGCCCTCTTATAGCCGGCGGCCTCAAATTGCTTGACTGCCTCCGCGAGAAGCTCATCGAGCCGCTCATCGAGCAATGCCTTAGGATAATTTGTCTGGGAGAATGGGTAGGTGTATCTGAGTCCGAGGGGGATCAGGCCGTAGGGGCTGCCATAGAAGAGTATGTCGAGATTCTCGGGGAGCCTTGACGCCTTCTCCAAGGAGAGCCTCATGGTCTCGGGAAGAAGCAGGGCTTCCCCACCGCGCGCCCTCCCAGCAAGGCAGTTCTCGAGAAGCTTTTTTCTCGTAGCTCTTACAAGCGGTCTCCTCAAGCTTACCTCATCATAGAGGTTTACACCCCTCCTTCCGGAAGTTGGGGCGCCCTCTTCCATAAGCCTCAGCAGATCCTCGTTCCGCATAATCTCTATGAATCCTTGGTAAAGGCTTGGATGGCTTCTCGCCCTCTGCTCAAGCAGCTCCATGAGCCTCCCATCCCTTATCGCCTGCTTAACCCTCCTAACCTCCATGAAACAGATATAGAGGTTGTGCATCGCGAGCATCTTAATTCTCTCATCCCTTGGCAGCTGCCTGAGCTCGGCCGCGCTCATCTTAGAGCATATTGGGCAGCAGCATGGGAGGTAGTCGAGCTTCTCCACCCTTATTGTCCCAGTCTCCGTCATGTATCTATCATCCCGAGCATAGAGGATGTAGCTGGCGGAGTCGAACATATCCACGCCCAAAGCAACTATGAATGGGAAGATCATGGGGTGGCCGGCTCCAAATAGATGTAGGGGTTTCCCAAAGCCCACCGCGGACCTAGCAGCACATATCATCTGGAACAGCTTATCAAATCTATACCCCTCCATAAGGGGTGTTGGGCTTCCAAGAGCATAGAGGTCGAAGTTCATCACCTTCTCCCTGTTGGCGCAACGATGGATAAGGTCTAGGTGGATTCCGCCCTGAATTGGCGCAGCCCATAAACATCGCCTAACACCCCGCTTCCTCAGAAACTCGATGGTTATCTCGAGGTTTCTCAGGGTCTTCTCGACGGATTCCTCGGCCTTCTCCCTGCTACATAGCCCGGTCGGGATATCTAGGGGGACGGCGATGTCGCTGCCCATCTCCTCCTGAAGCTCTGCAATCTCCTCCGGGGAGGCCTCAACGCCACCATACTCCAAGACCTGATATCCGCCGCTATCAGTCATCACCACACCATCGAAGGCCAAGATGCCATGAACTCCTCTTCTCAAGGCCTCATCCCTAAGCCTCCTCAAAATAATGTAGGCATTCGTTATGACGGCCTCAGCCCCAAGATTTTCCTTCATCCAGCCTGCTGGAATATCCTGCGTAACCGGGTTTATGACCGGGAGAAAGAGCGGCGTCTCGGCAACCCTCCCACCGCGGGTCCTAAGCCTCCCAATCCTCCCAAGATGATCCTCGGCAACTACCTCGAACAAGGGTGCCCCCGGGCTCAAGCTATACTTGGATCCTTTTATTAACTAAAAACCCATAATTTATGACGGGGGATAGTGTCCAAATAACGGGTTTATATAGCCGAAGACCTCCCATAATAGCCTCGTGAGTAGAGATGCTTTATTATCCCCTCAACTCCCATCTCGTATAATTCCCATTACACGCTTCTCCTTATTTCTTGGGGGTCTTTCCCTTATCATCCCGTAACCCTTCTTTTCGTCGTCCTCCTAACCCATTCTATGAAGACCGCTATCAGGAATTTACTAACATCCTTATCTCCCCATCAGCCTTCAGAACTCCTTGACTAGCCTCTTATCCATCTGTTTTCACCTCCCCCTCGCCCCTATCCTTCCCTATCATGGCCTCGGCTCTCTCCATATCCCTCCTTATAATCCCGGATACGTATAATTCGCTCATAACCCTCTTGAGTTCCTCCTTGCTCGGCATCCTCCCATACTTCCTCTTATACTCCCCATCTCATGAATCGCCCAAGCCTTTCCCGAGCCCTTGGCACAATTACCCCAGCTATCAACGAGATACTTGATGTCTATGCACCATCCATGCCATCCGTTTGGGAGGCTCTTCACATGATGGACTGGCGAGTCGTGGGCGCGGCGGCCAACTTCAAGAGCCTCACAATCCATGACATAGTCGAAGCCGTATTTGCCGAAGACCTGTTGATAATTTTTCGCTCCAGCCATCCTCAATAATGGATGTGGGTTCTTTGACAGGACGTATCTCTCACCATCTATATGCGCGTAGTATGCTGTTGAGCTCTCGTCATCCTGCCCCCAAACCCTGATCCTAGCAATCATCAAGCCTCCTGCAAACCCTCCTCCTAAACACGTATAGTTGATACCTCAATATATTGGGGTCTTCATGCTCTTGGTTGAGTAGCCTCGCCACCTCCCTCCCATACCTCTTCAACATTGAGACGGTCTCTTCAAAAGGCCCTATACCTCGTCATGGCCTACAAGCCTAGGAGTAGAGGCCCGCCCTTATTCTCGGAGTCTTTCTAAAAGTGGAGTACTGAAAAGGAAGACTATTCAAATACATGTGGCTGAACAAGGCATCCACGCCGACCTCATCATAGCATACAATGCTTTAAATAACGCCGAAATAATACCCAGATAATGCCAGTAACCCCAAGCCCCGGGAGGGGTAGGGGTAATGGCCGGAGACCCGGCCAAGGGCTAACCCCCCAAAAAAGAGGAAATGTAGCTCAAACCTCCCCATATAAAATGGGGAGGAGGTCAG
>JAKCEV010000001.1 GCA_023539495.1 Candidatus Wolframiiraptor allenii | reverse complement strand
GACCCGGCCAAGGGCTAAACCTCCTAGGGAGGAGGGATGTAGCCCAAACGTCCCCATCCTGCGTAGAGAGGAGGTCGTCAGATATTAATGTTGGCTCCCTCCCTACTCAGGGGTAGGGAGGAGGTCGTGGGCGGTCCTTATCATATTCTTGCTAAGCCTGGTGAGGTTGCTGAGAGGGTTATAGCTGTTGGTGATCCCGCGAGGGTGGAGCAGGTCTCGAGGCTCCTCGATAATGCGAGGCCTGTGAATCTTCACCGTGGATTCCCAGTGTATACGGGTGAGTATGGTGACGTCAGGGTCTCGGTGGCCTGTCATGGTATTGGTGGCCCATCATCAGCAATAGCCTTCGAGGAGCTGATAATGCTCGGGGCGAAGGTGATCGTGAGGCTGGGGACCGCGGGCGGCCTTCTACCAGACATGGAGCCTGGGGAGCTCGTTATACCAGATGCTGTTGCCAGCCTCTCCACATACGGTGTTCTAGCAACATATGCTCCCGGGGTTCACTTGCCGCTAGCGCCAAATTACGAGGTCTTGGAGGCCCTTGTCCAAGAGGCGAGAAGAAGTGGCGCAAGCTTCAGGATCGGGGCTGTGGTCTCTAATGATGCATTCTACGCCGAGAGCCATGAGTTCGCGATGGGGTGGGCTAAGAGGGGGGTCATAGCGATAGAGATGGAGTGCGCTGCCCTATTCGGGGTCTCGAGAATGAGGGGGATAAAGTCAGGTGCTCTCCTAATCCTGAGTAATAACGTGGTGCGGGAAACGCCCATACTGACCGCAGATAAGCTTGAGGATAGTGTCAAAAGGGCTGCAAAGATAGTTCTCGAAGCCTTGCGAAAGATCGAGGTGAAGTAGGCTAGCGCACCACGATATTATGCATTGCGACTAAGTCCCTTTTGAAAGGTTTAAGCTCCCTTGGTATCTCGACCTCTATCGGATCCCTTAATGACAATCCTCTCTCCTTCTTCATCCTCCAGACCATCGAGTTGAATTCTATTATCGTGTTCGTGTACTTTGTGTATGCCCGGCTCCACCTCACCTTTGGGAACCTTTCGAGATGAATGCTCTTCTTGGAGTACAGTTTCCTCCAGATATAGTCTGTGATGAATGGTGTGATCGGCGCTAGCAGGAGGAGAATGGTCCTGAGAGACTCGTGGAGTGTGTACCATGCAGCCCTCTGCTCGCTCTTCGAGAAGCCCCTGCCATAAGCCCTCTGCTTGGACATCTCGATATAATGGTCGGCAAATATGTTCCAAGCGAAGTTCCTTATCGCTGTTGCTGGTATGAAGAAGTTGAAGTCACGGTAGCCCTCATAGCATTTACGGGCTGTCTCCGCGAGCTCGGCGAGAATCCATCTATCTGTCGGCATAAGCACAGCCCTCCTAGGTCTCGGGAATAACGAGACATACCTCGCGATGTTGAGGAATTTTGTTATAAATTTCCCCGCATTCGCTATCCTCTCCTCCGAGATCCTAAAATCCTCCCCCAGGCTTGACTCTTGAGCGCACCAGAACCTGAATCTATCTGCGCCATATTTCTCGATTATTGGTGCCGGGTCTATAACATTCCCCTTACTCTTACTCATCTTCTCCCCCTTCTCGTCGAGCCCCGTCCCGCTTATCCAGACATGCTTGAAAGGCATCTTGCCCGTGAGCTGATAACATCGAAGGATCGTGTAGTATAGCCAGGTCCTGACGATGTCCTTGCCTTGGGGCCTGATCGCAACTGGGTAAGCTCTTCTGAAGAAGCGCTCATCACGGCTATATTTGGTTATGAAGAGCGGCGAGATACTTGAGTCCATCCAAGTGTCGAATGTCCTTGTCTCGCCGATGAATCTATCGTGACCACATTTCTTGCACCTCTCAAATGGCGGGTCCTCGATCCATGGGCGATAATACCTGCCCGCCGGCGGTAGATGAGGCTCGCCGCACCTTTCACAATACCAGATCGGTATCTCCGTCCCATAGTATCTCCGCCTGCTAATCGGCCAATCTATCTTGAGTGAGTCTATCCAGTCTATGAGGAGTTTTCTATGCCGCTCCGGGTGGAACTTCATAAATGCCGACTTCTCCTTTAAGATCTCGGCGAACTCAAGTTGCTTCAGATAATAATCTTCCATCGGTATGATCTCTATCGGCGTCTTACTCCTCTCGCAGACCGGGGTCCTATGCATTATTTCCTCAACTTTCACTACAAGCCCCATTTCCTCGAGGTCCCTGATTATCGCCTCCCTAGCTTCCTCGATCCTCATCCCGGCATACTTGCCAGCCGCCTCCGTCATCTTCCCTTCCTGATTTATCGCAACTATCTCCTTGAGTCCGAGCTCCCTGAATAGGAGCACATCCGTATAGTCTCCGTAGCTGCAGATCATCACAGCGCCGGTCCCGAACTCCGGCCTAGCAGCTGGATGAGGAATAATCTCAACCCTCCTACTATATATTGGCACGATTGCGTGCTTCCAGTGGAGATGAGTATATCTCTCATCGCCTGGGTTCACTATCACGGCCTGACATGCTGCTAAGAGCTCCGGCCTCGTGGTCGCGATTATCAGGTCGCTTTCATCCTCCTCGACCTTGAACTTGATGTAGACAAGTTTTGCAGGTCTCTCCTCATACTCTATCTCGGCGTCGGCTATCGTTGTCCCACATTCCCAGCAGTAGTTATTTGGCCTAGTGGCGGAGTAGATCAGCCCGCGATTCCAGAGCTCGATGAAGGTGGCCTGAGTAAGGGCCCTATACTCCTCGGAATCAGTCCTGTAATAGTTGTCAAAGTCCCCGCTAAGCCCCATACGCCTCATCAGCGCTATCATCTCAGCCTCGAGCTGATCTAGGGTCTCCCTGCAGAGCTCGAGGAACCTCTCTCTTGGCACATCCCTTATCGAGACACCTCTCACCCTTTCAGTGTAGATCTCGACCGGCAGCCCATTCCTATCAATTCCTATTGGGAAGTAGACCTCATAGCCCATCATCCTGGCAGTTCTAGCAATCATATCTATCTGAGAGTAGTGAGCGGCGGCCCCAATATGCCAAGGTCTTCCAGACGGATATGGTGGAGGAGTATCAATGAGGAAGAGGGGCCTCCTACTCCTAGGATTAAACCTGTAAATCCCCTCCCTTCTCCAAAGCTCTAGGAGCTCCTCCTCAAGCTTTGGATCCCAGTGCTTCTCAAGTTCACTCGACATGAGTATCAGCTTCACCTATCCAGCCCCCGAGCAACTATATTTTAACTTCTCCCAGAGGATCTTCTTGACGCTGGGGATGAGGAAGAGCACACGGCCTCTCGGGATACTCTCAATATCGTCGGCAGCGGTCCTCTGGGGATTAAATGGCGTGATCGTGAATATGATCAGCCTCGATGCATTCACGATCGCCTTCTTCAGGGTCTTCCTCGCCTCGCTAATCCTCCTCCCCTTCATGGTGATCTTCAGAGTGAATGATCTCGCGCGCATCACGTCCTGCTGGAAGCCCCTAATCCTAAACGGCCTCCTCCTATCCCTTGGCTGGGCGTTCCTCTTCGCCTCAATGAAACTCATTCCGATAGCTGAGGCAGTCCTCCTAAATTACCTCGGCCCGGTCTTCACAGCAATATTATCTCCTGTAATACTGAAGGAAAGGATTAGGGAAACATCAGTCGTGGCCCTGTTAATGTCGATCCTCGGCATATGTTTGATCTCCCATGAGGAGCTGATTCGAGGTGTCTCCGGAGACATTTTGGGGATAATCTACGGGCTTCTTGCAGGTCTGAGCTACGCCGGCTTCATAATCGTATCGAAGAAGCTTAGGGAGGGGCAGTCAAGCCTCACCACGGCGTTCTACTCATATGTGTTCGCGGCGATCTTCTTAGCGGTCATATCCCGGCCCATGGCACCGAGCCTCTCAACATCGGAATGGATCCTCTTGTTAATACTCTCCGGCATGAACACTTGCTCAGCTGTGACACTATACTTCTATGGCCTCGCGATGGTGGAGGCGCATAAGGCAGTTGTCCTAACTTACCTAGAGCCCCTAAGCGCGACGATAATGGGTGCGGTCTTCCTAGAGCAGCTCCTAGGGCCGATTGACATCCTAGGCGGAGCGCTTATCGTGATCTCCGGCTACATTGTGGCCAAAGCCTAGATCCCGAACTTATCCAACTTTTTCCTAACTCTATCAGCGGCGCCGATCCTAAGCCCAGACTCCAGCATCTCCGGTTTCTCTTCCTCCTCCGTCTTCCTCTTGACGAAGAGGGCGCATCTACCATCCGGAAGAAGCTTCTTCTGGATACAGAGGGCGTAATTGCACCTATAGCCGACACAGGGAGAGTTAACCCAGCCACACCATGGCGGATTCCTCTTAAAGTCCAAGTCCTTCCTCCCACACCTAAAGTACCTGCAAAGCGGATTGCAGACCTCCGTTGGATTCCTGCTCAGGGTCCAGTCGGGCTTATCCCCCGCCATCCGCCCGCTCTGAGTCAAATTAATCTCATAATTTCGCGGAATCTCCATGTTATTAGCCTTTTTCTTTTTTCACGTATATATCTCTCACCATCTTTCTAGGTAGACTATCTAGGTCATAGACCCTAGATAGTCTAAGACTTTTGCCTGTCGCCCTCACATATACCCCTGACCACGAAATGCCTGACATCATCCCCCTCCCTGACGGTATTATGAGTGTCTGCTCTGAGGTTCCTCTATTACCATGGAATCCTATGTTTAGCCAGCCTCCCGGCATCTCGGCATGATCATAATAGTCTTCCACTTTCAGGCAGGTCCCCAAGAAATAAGGGCAGGCATGTATTGGGATGGTGTTGTGGAGGCATGGATGGTTACGTGGATGCCCTCGAGGAGGCGGGCATTATTGGAGTCTTGGATTACGTGGACTCAACGCTGGCCGTCGCCGAGAGATACAGGCCGCCGCCAGTCATCGTTAGGACGCTCGTCCATGAGGGCCTCAGCATGCTCGATGACTTCGCCGGGGAGTATCGCGGATACGTTGGCAGGGTGATGCTCCATGTATGCATGGAGCTGAGAAGCCTACTCTATGAGACCTTCGAGGAATGCGAGGGCTTCAGAGGTGAGCGATGATGCCGGTTGAGGAAATAAAGTTTACCGCGAGGTTTAAGGTGGATCTCACGGATGTTGATGAGGCGGCGATCTCCAAGATATACCGCATATTCGAGGAATATCAGAGGATCGTGAATGAACTCATCGAATATGCCCATTCATATAGGGTCACCAGTTTTATTAGCCTGCATCATGCGAAGTATCGCGAGCTACGACAGAAATATCCAACACTGCCATCACAGTATATTCAATGTGCTTGTCGGCATGCCGCCAGCATTTACGAGTCCTTCATAGAGGTGAAAAAGCTGGGAAGGTGTGAAAGGGAAAGGCCGGTGTTCGGGAGGCGGACAATATGGTTGGGCAATAAGTTATTCAAACTCGATGCTGAAAACTGGAGGGCTTCAATAGCAGTCCATGGAGGGGGATGGGTTACATTAAGACTGCTTCACGGGAGGTATCATGAGCAGTTTAAGAACATGAAGCTGGGTGAGGCGCGGCTGGTGTTGAAGGATGATAATAATCTCTATCTGCCTATCTGCATGTTGCTTTCCGTCAGGCCGTTGTGTTGCCGGAAGTGAGCGCGGACGCCAAGGTTATCGCCGTCGACGTTAATGAGAACGCCATCGTATATGGAAACAATGATTTCGTCGGGAGATTTGAGACGAAGGAGGGTATCATTAGGACGCAATATTTCCTCAAGCGCCGGCGGATACAATCGAAGATTCGCGGCAGAGGGCTGCGGGCGAGGTTGCTGGGGAAGTATAGGGGACGGGAGTGGCGGAGGATCAGGAAGATCTACAATAGGGCGGCCAAGGAGATAATCAATAAGGCTAAGGAGGTTGGGGCCACCATAATTGTGATGGAGGATCTCAGCGTCCATAAAGAGGATAAGGGCTCTAGGGAACTTAATGGGAGGATACATAGATGGAGTTACATTAGATTCCAGCGGATATTGGAGTATCAGGCGAAGCTTCATAGATTAAGCCGTAAAATACGTTGATCCTAGGAACACTTCAAAAATATGCCCGGTATGCGGGGGTGAGCTTGCTATAAGCCCGAATGGGCACAGGCTGATGAAATGTCAGAGATGCGGCCTAGAAGAGGACAGAGATGTGATAGCTGTGAAGAATCTGGTGAAGCGCTATTACGAGGAGTGCATGAACGCCAAAACCTTAAAACCTTTTGATTGTCAGCGCCAGATAGATGTGGGGAGCTCGCGTTCCCCCCCGAAAGCCTCCCAATGAGAAAGAGGGAGGAAGGGCTAAAAAGCCCAGAACGCTAGCCTTTTCTTGGCTTCCCTCCTCTCCTTTTCTTAGCCCTGATGATTAGGGCGGCTGAGAAGAGGGCGCATGCCGCTACTATGGCGAGCACTACCGCCGCGGCGACAGCCTCGAGCTCCATGATGCCGCCTAGGAAGATGTATCCCCTCAGCTCCACGACCAGCTCCCGAGGCCCATATACGTGGAGAAGCTCCCTATGCAGGAGCCTCCCGTCATCTGAGTAGATGTCGCATCGTAGCTCAAGAGGATATGGCAGGTCAAGATTAACAGGCTCACCGCTTAGCTCCTTACTGATCAGGGTTCTGCCCTCGGCGCTCACCTCTATATGGCCCGAGCTGATAGGTCTCCCCATGACATCAACAACTTTTATGCTTAGAGGAAAGTTCACTTCATTGAGCTTGATCTCCAAGAATCCGCCGGCCAGCTGAATGGATGATGATCGTATGCGTCTCCCATTACTATATACCTCCATTATGTATGGGCCGTGGAAGATCTTGAAGACAGCCTCACCAAGATCATTCGTCGAGGCATTGAGGCTTTCCCCGCCAATCTCGTCCACGAGTCTTACTAAGTACCCGGCGAGGGGCCTGCCATGATAATCTAGGAGCTTGAGCCTCTGCTCACCCCTCATGACAACCACGTCTAGAATTGTTCCTGGCTTCTCGAATTCCGTCCTCAGCTCCCCTATAATCCTGCCAGCTCTTATCGCTTGGATCACGTATGCCCCGGCGCTGACCATGCCCCTGCTAAGCGGCACATTCTCAAAGACGACCTCACCATTCTTGTCAGTCTGGCTCGAGGTGAAGTTGGCCATAAGCCGATTACTCAGGCTCACAACCACACCCTTAACAGGCTCACCATCCTCATCAATGACCCTCACCCTGAGCCTCGCGAGATCAGCTATCAGAGAGATGTTCGCGCTCCTGTCTATACTCCTCTCCTCATAGTATATCGGCATGTCGCCGCGCCCAACCCTCATCGAGACATTAATCTTGTAGATGCCGACGCCGCTAACCTCGGATAATGGCAGGTTCTTGAAGGCTAGGGTGCCGCTATCAGATCTTCCCTCTGTGGAATATCCTCCAGAAGATAGCTTGACAGTGATTTTGGGAACGGGCTCACCCTCGAGATTCACGACCGTGAGCCTCATGCTTGCGAGAGGCAGTGTCATGTTCTTGGAAACCCTTGGCTCAGAGACCTCGAGAGAGCCCTCATAGATCACTAGCTTACCCATATTTATGACTAGGGAGTAGGCTCCGACACCTTTCAGATCGCTATATGGGATCCGCGCAATCCTAACCATGCCCTTATCATCGGACTCGGTTGAGTGGGCGTAGCCGCCGGCGCGCAGCTCAACCCTAAGTCCCTTGACAGGCTCGCCATCCAAGTTTAGGAACCTGAGCTCAATCTCGCCAACTCTGGCCTCAACATCAACGAGCCGATCATCCGGGATCCTTACAGCCCTCTCGCCAACAGTCACGTTCCCGACAACCACCTCAAGTTTATACTCGCCCGGCTCGAGATACTTGAACTCGGCATAGCCCGTTGAGTTTGTTACGAATCGCCTAACCTCGACGCCTCTAATCAGCCTAACTTCGATGCCATCTAGGCTCTTTCTAAGAAGATCATGGACGTGAACCGTCAGCGATATCTCTTGGCAGTAGGCCGCCATCAAGCTCGAAAAGAGCATTAGTATCGCTATCAACGCGGCGAGATGGCTCCTGCTCATGCGTATTATCCCCCGCCTAGTAGTCGTGAAGCCTTGGCTGACGGAGCAGGTGAATATTCCTGAGCAGGTACTCATGGGCTTCCCGAAGAGTTTCCTTAGCCGTCTTAAAAGTTAATCTCTTCAAGCTCTCCTCATAAGGCAGCCAGACATACCCTATATGCTCATAGGATAATGTCACGTTCTTCGTGAAGGATCTTGCCAGATAGAATATTACGGTCTTCTGCACGAGCTGGCCCGACTTCCTATACCAGTATTGTATAACCTTCCTAAAACCCGGTATGATCTCGATCTCCCTTATCCCGGTCTCCTCCCAAACCTCCCTCCTAACAGTATCAAGCTCGGACTCGCCCGGTTCGATTGCGCCCTTGGGAAAATCCCAGTGGCCAGCAGCATAGTGCAGGAGCAGATACTCGATCTGGGACCCAAGGTAAAAGACCGTGGCACCGGCAGAGATCTCGCGAAGCATCATCCCCACCCCGGGAAGCCAAGCATATTATTAGACCCGAGAGCTTAAATATTGTAGTCTGGGTCTGGAGGGGGCTCAGGCTAGCCAAGCTAGATCATCCCGCGTCAAAAGGTTCGCGGCCTCATCACTGCCCATCAAATGATAATAGCATGATGACTTCTTAACTCTCTCCCCACAATTATATTCATAAATGCTTCTATAGCCGAAGAAACACTGTTCATGAGAATTTCCAGAGAGGAAAAGGAATAAAAGCCCCGGCAGGCAAGCTCATCATGGGAATGATGAGTCTGACCAGGCTGAGCGCGATGATTGGGATCTTGAGCGCTGACCCAAATCTATAATTCGGTTCATTTCGCCTAAACACCCCCCGCGATCTTCTCTCGCGTTTTTCCGTCGAGCCTTCTCACGTCAGCGCTTTTACGAATTCTTCGATCTTTTTAATGTATTCTCCCGACTTGACTTCCTTTTCTCGGATGCATAGCGTTGCTATCGGTTTTTTAGAGAGTGCTTCCATCTCCTTGAATACTCTTCCCTCGTCGCTCTTGCATATGCAGAAGAATGCTGTCTGCTTTATCGAGCGGCCATATATGGCTAAATAGGCTCTCATGGGTGATGACAGCCTGCCAACCCATACCGGTGAACCAATCAATACTAGGTCATATTCATCCGGGCTTCTAGATACCTGTTGGATCTTTGGGAGCCTCCCAGCCAGCGCCTCATAGCCTGATCTGAGGAAGCCAAGAACACCGGATCTACTCTTCACGTCCCTGATCTCCTCGATATCCGCTTTCAACCTCTCAGCGATCGCTTCGGCCACGCGCCTAGTGTTCCCGGTCCGCGAGTAGAAGATTACCAAGACCCTCATGTTATCCCTTAGTGAAACCAGCCCTCGGGAAATGTTTAAGACTTTAGGCCTTATTCCGAGATTCATGCGATGCAAGCTTGATGGCAACATCCTCTTTATTAAGCTGGATGATGGTGAGGATTTCTTGGGAGAGATCTGTAGGGCTCTCGAGAGCACGGGCTCCAGCTCCGGGGTCGTCCTGAGCTGCGCCGGCATGATGAGGAATACCATCCTTGCTTACTACAAAGGAGAGTATATTGAGAGAGCTCTTCCAAGTCCCATGGAGATAATCTCAGTAGAGGGGAACATTGCTCGAGGGGACGATGGAAGCCTCCAGCCACATATCCATGTCGCACTAGCGGATGAGAATCTCAATGTTTATGGTGGTCATTTAAGGAGGGCAATGGTGCATAATACTGCGGAGATCGCGATTCTGATACCGAGAGATGTGAGTCTCATTAGGAGGAGGACTGGCTTATTCATCGAGTAGCTTTGGAGGGATATCGTCGTGGAGGGCAGGGTATTGGTGAAGGTTGACGCCGATGTTTATCCAACCGAGGATCCTGAGAAGGTCTTGAGGGCTGTTAAGAACATCTTCCCCTCGATAAGCTTCGAGGTAAGGTGGATTGATTCCTCCGCTAGGGTTGAAGGCTCTGCCGAAGGATATGAAGCCCTAGAGAACTTAAAGAGGCTTCTTAGGGAGAGAAGGATCAGGGCGGCGGCTAGGAGCATTCTAAAATCCTCGATACGCGATGACGTTCTTGTCTTTTACCTGAATAAGCAGGCGGCTTATGCCGGGAAGGCATCGTTCACGGAGCCTTTCGTCGAGTCCCCGCTCCCGCCGATAAGGGTTATTATTAGGGCACCGGACCTCGAGGAGGTGATAAACTGGCTGACCGAGTAAGTTTTAGTCGGGAAGCGGGACCTCAATGCTCAACAGGTCTTCAGCGATATACGTGTTTGGGAACACCTGCTTCGCTTCCATCAAGAGCTTTTCTTCATCGCCTTCATATCTCGGGCTTATATGGAATAGGTAGAGCCTCTTAACACCCGCCTTAAGCGCGATCTCCGCGGCCTGTCTCGCCGTCGAGTGGCCCTCTCTCACAGCATCTTCCTCAAACTTGGAGTCAAAGGTTGCATCATGTATCAGTATGTCCGCGCCCCTCGAGAACTCAGCAATCTCGTCAGACGGCCTTGTATCGCCCGTGTAGACTATAATTCTACCGCGCCTCGGAGGCCCGAGAACCTCCTCGGGCCTTATTATCCTGCCCGAGAACTCTATGGGCTCGCCGCGCTGAAGCCTTCCCCATAAAGGGCCTCTTGGCACTCCTAACCTCTCCAGCAACTCGACCTTCATCTTACCAGGCCTATTCCTTTCCCTAAGCCTGTATGCGAGCGACTTTACTGTGTGAGACGCATCCGTGGCCTCTACCACGAAATCCCTCGACTCGTATGCTATCCCACCATCGATCTCCTTTACATCAATATCATAGCTCAACCTGCCGAATCTTATGGAGAGCAGCGCATTCACGAAGTCCTTTGTGCCTCTTGGGCCTATAACCCTGAGGGGGTGCCTTCTATCAAGCATTGAGAGCGTATAAATGAGGCCCGGCAGGCCGAATACGTGGTCGCCATGTAGATGTGTTAGCAGGATTGTCAGCTTCTGCCTAAAGCCGGTCCCAGCCTTCATCATTTGCCTCTGCGTGCCCTCGCCGCAGTCAAAGAGGATTAGCTCCCCCGAGAATGTCACGGCCACGGATGGAAGGGAGCGGCTTATGCTGGGAATCCCACCGCCCGTGCCCAAGAACGTTACTCTCATCACCGTCATCTCTCCAGCACCACCACCTTCCTGACAAGGCTCCCGTGAACGTGCACAATATGAGACTCCTTTAATCTAAGCCCATGCTTCTCGATTAATTCTTCGAGGCTGAGCTCCGCGGGGACCGCCATCACTATCCTGCCACCATCCTTCAGTAGGCCTAAGCATCCCTCGAGGAAGTTGTCGAGAAGCGCTATGATGGATTTATCTGGAATCGTTGTAGACCTCCCATATGGCGGGTCCGTGACAATGGCGTTGAAGGCCTTGTCTCTAAACATAGGCTTCCTTGCGTCGCCTACGATAATATTCTCCTCTCCCAGTGCGTAGTGTTTGAGGTTTCTAAGCGCGCCCTCGGCTATCCATCTCTTAAGCTCTATGCCATAAACCCTGTATCCGAGTAGGATTCCCTCGATCATTATCCCTCCAGTGCCGGCGAATGGGTCAAGGATGAGGCCGCCCGACCCTATGCCCGCGAGGTTTATCATCGCCCTCGATAAGTCGGGCTGCATCGCTGATGGCAGCGAAAAGGGCCTCCTGCCGGCAAGCCTCTCATGGAAGAAGTGCTTAGGCTTTATCTTAACCAGTGATCCCACAACAGTCTCAACTGGGCTTGATATGAAGAGGATCAGGATATCGGGCTTCCTCAGATCAACCTTGAGGCCCGGTCTCATCTCTAGAATCCTCTCGCCAATCATCCTCTCGAGCTTGAGCCTGTCGATAGAGGCTCCCATGATCCTCTTTCCCCTGACAGCCATGGTTGAGGCGGTTGGCGGGATGAGCCTCTTGACGGCCTCTTCGCTTATCAGGCTGAGGATCGCTTCAGGGCTCGTCTCCGAGATTCCCGCAAACCTTCCACAGAGCTTCGTATAGGCAGTCCTCCTCACAGCCTCCCGCGCCGCCTCTTCTGACGTCTCCGCTAAGATTATCCTGCCTGAGCCTGTCTCCTGGATCCCGGCCCCGGGGTCGAGGAGCTTTAGAACGGATTTTAACTCCGACGCGGGGATGGACTCATGCTCTCCTGATAAGAGGAAGAAGAATTTCTCCCTCAAGCTCTGCTCAAGACTTCCCTAGCCAATATTCTCGCAACCGAATATCTGGAGTAGCTGCTTGGCACGGTGTCGGAGGCGATTATCGTCTCAGCCCCAGCCCTGAGGATCCTCTCAGCAGCATCCCCGATCATTAGGCCGTGGATGCATGCCGCGATTATCCTGCGCGCGCCCATATTCCTTAACACTTCCACGAGCTTGGCCATAGTACCCCCGGTGCTAATTATATCATCGACGACGAGTACGCTTCTACCCCTAACGCTATCCTCAAGCACGACTGAGACCTCACCCGTGAACTTGTCCCTCGTCGATTGAGCGACTAAATAGTCTGTTCTTAAGAAACCTGCAACCCTTTCCGCCATACACTTCCCCTTCTTCCCCACAGAGACCACCACAGCGTCATTGAGCCTCATAGCCATGATATAGTCGGCGAGGGCCTCCTCTGCTAGGATATCCTTGACAGGCACTGGTGATGACTCGACAGCCCAAGGAGAGTGAACATTCACGGTATATACCCGCTCGTATCCAGAGGCCTTAAGTAGCTTGAGCAGTGTGCTCAAGCTCATAGCTTCCCCCTCCAAAAAGCGCTTATCCTGCCTCGCGTAGGCGAGGTATGGTGATAATAGGTGGACGGATCTAGCGCCAAGATCTAATGCCGCGTCAGCCATCAGGAATGCTTGGAAGATATGTCTATCCTGCGGTGGATGAAAGCCCTGAACCACTAATAGATCCTCCCCTGAGACCTTCTCCGGGAATCGTATATAGTTCTCACCATCCGGGAAGAGTTTATGCTCAACCCTGATTAGCTTGAGGCCTGATGCCTCGGAGATTTTCTCGGCGAGATATGCTGAGGCCGGCCCCCCGACGATTATCATGCAACTCCTCTTTACCCCGTATATTTTTGGTTTGCCTTCATGCGGGTTAAATATCGGGAGGCAGATCGCATTAGGAATGCCTAAGCTTGGAGATGCTTACAGGAGGTTTTTAGCCTTGTTCATGGAGAAGCCCTCCAACTTCAGCTGGATCGATGAGCGGGTTGCAGCCTCTGGAAGGCCCATGACGATCCAGCAGCTTAAATGGATCAAGTCTAACGGGATTGATGCCGTGATCTCGCTAACAGAACACCCTCTCCCACGCGAGTGGATTGACCAACTTAGTATTGAGTACATGCATTTCCCGATCGAGGATCACTCGGCGCCGGATCCAGAGACCTTGAAGGAAATCGTTGACAGGATTCTCGCCATGTTATCTAAGGGGAGGAAGGTGCTCATACACTGTGCCGCCGGCCTCGGGAGAACTGGCACCGTTCTAGCGGCATATCTCGTGGCCTCAAAAGGCTTATCAGCAGAGGAGGCAATAAGTGCTGTTAGAAGGCTTAGGCCCGGATCCATTGAGCCGATCCAAGAGATCTCGATCATCGAGTTTCAGCGGAGATATTCTCCTAGAGCTGCTCCATGATTTGCTTTGCTATTGCAGGGCCTATCCCGGGTATCCGCATGAGGTCTTGGGGTGATGCCGCCTTAAGCTTCTCGAGTGACGTGTATCCATGCTGGTATAGGAGCCTAGCCCTCACCCTTCCTATGCCCCGGAGCCTTGCCAGCGGTATGAGCTCTTCCTTGACTCCATGCTTTATCCGCTCACTCATAACGTCATATGGCTTGACGAGCTCTCTGTATCCTGCGACCTTCGCTATCTGGGATGCTGCATAGGCTATCCAGCTCGCGGCCTCCCTCAGGATTGCGAGGTCTCCCGGCTGCACCCCAAACCTCTCATATATCTCGGCCTCCGGAACCTCCTCAACCCAAGCCTCGAGGACCAGCGCTATCCTGAATGCATCAATATATTCGTCATATGCCTCGTCCCCCGGGTCCGGTGGCTGGATCATCAAGCCCTCAGCCCTCCGCTCAATTTCCTCCTCCAAGAGCCTTGGTGAGAGTCTCTTCATCGGTATTCTCGGGACATCTGGTGTTAACGCGATGGAATGGAGTAGGCCGAATGCCGATATTCTACCAGCCTCCCTGAAGGCCTCGAGAAGCTTTATGGCGGTCATCGGGTCTATGTAGAGCTCTGATACCCTCCTGCCTAGGGGTGTCGCCCTAACCTCTAGGCCATAGATCTCTAGGAAGCCGGCTGACTCGAGGAAACCCAGCACCCCGGTAAGCTCCTCCTCGATCAAGTGAGCGCCATAGATGTGAGCGAGAAATGTCTCATCAAAGAATTTGAGAAGCCCCTCGATCGTCGTGACCTCCTCAGAGGCGATGAGGGCGAGGACGTGGAACCTGAGATGCTTCTCCGATGCGAGCTCGCTCCTAATCCTCTCAGGCTCGCCCTGCACATACCTCTTCATGAAATACTCCTTCTCATCATTCCTTCTCGCGATTAGCGCGGAGTAGCCAACCTCGTCGTAGCCTGGCCTCCCAGCCCTGCCACAAAATTGCTTGTACTCAAGCACGGGGATTAGCTGGTATCCATACCCTGGCTGGTATCTCCTAGCCTCGGTTATGAGGACGAGCCTCGCTGGCAGGTTGACGCCTGCGGCGAGCGTTGGGGTCGCGACGACAGCCTTAAGTCTCCTAGCCCTGAAAGCCTCCTCGATAAGGGATCTCTGAGCATGTGATAGGCCTGCATGATGGAATGCCGCGCCTCTTACAACAAGTTGTGCCAGATTCTCCGAGAATGAGCTCTTATCAGCCGCCAAGATCTTCTCAGCGTATTCCTCGAGCACCTTGCGATCATCGGGCGAAAGTAGGTCTATCCTTTCGCTAAGCTCCTTCGCTATCCTCGCCGCATAGCTCTCCGCCTTGCTCCTCGTCAGCGCAAAGACTAGGGCTTGCCCACCCTCAGCCACAATATTAAGGACAGCATTTACTATCACGTTATCCGACATCTGATTCAGCTCCCATATGCTCCCATCCGAGAACTCTATTCTTCTCCCGAGGAGCACACCCTCTTTCAGCGGCACGGGCCTCCACTCTGAGATCACAGGCTTTGCGTTGAGCCAGCCCGCCACCTCCTCCGCGTTGCTTATCGTGGCGCTCAATCCTATGAGCTGGGCCTCCGGAAGCCTCCTCCTAAGCTTCGTTATCACCATCTCGAGCGTTGGCCCCCTATCCGGGTCGCCGAGCAGGTGGAGCTCATCAAAGACGATGAGGCTCACATCATTTATCCAAGGTGCCTTATGTCTGAGGAGACTATCCGCCTTCTCATTCGTCGCGACTATCACGTCATAATCCGCGAGCCATGGATCCGATGAGTCGTAGTCCCCCGTCGAGATCGCCGCCTTGAAGCTCGTCCCCTTGCATAATAGCCTCCTACAGTCCTCGAACTTCTCGGATGCGAGCGCCCTGAGCGGCACGAGATAAAGTACCTTGCCGCCCTTCACGAGGTGTATCGAGGCGGCCATTAGGGCGACGAGGGTCTTGCCGGATGCTGTCGGTGTCGCGAGCACTATGTTCTCGCCACTCAGAACTCCTGCTTGAAGGGCCTTAACCTGCGGCGGGTAAAGCTCCACAACTCCGGAGTCCCTGAGATTTCTCTTAAGGAACTCGGGCACGGGCAGGTCCTCGACCAGCACCTCATCCACCCGCTGGGGAGGCGCTCTATGTTATCCTATATACTCCGGTTCTTGGGCTGAAGATCTTACCCTCCGATAACAGTCTGCTGAGGATCTTGTTTATCTCCGCGTCCGTGAACCCTTTTTCCCTAAGAGCATCCCTTAGCTCCTCATCCTCGGCATGTCCCTTCTCCTCCTGAAGCTCTCTCAGGGTGTCAAGGAAGATGGCGATTTTGTCTCGGAGGCTCTTCGGTTTCCCTGTGAGGATGACGTCTATGTCGGGCCTGCCAGTCTCAACGTCTATGCCGACTTCAGAGAGGCTCCTCTTCATCAGGCTTATCACGTCAAGCACATCTTCCTCGGTCACATAATCTCTTAGGGCCGCACGCGCCCTGGCCTCAGCCAGCCTTATCAGCGACTCGAGTTGCCTCGCAGTGATGGTCACGGTGGATGTCTGCTGATACATGGACCTCATCTGGAGATAGAACTCCTTGATCAGCCTGGCGGCGGCTGGTGTGAGCTCCGGCTGAACCCTCTTGGCATATGCGATATATTTTCTCAGGATTTCGGGCTTGATTGGAGGCGCTGTTACGGCAACGCTCCTTGACTGAAGCCCCAGAACATGGTCCGTGAGCCTCTCATCAAGCTCCCTATTAGGCTCATCCCTGAGGACGAAGATCAAGTCGAACCTGGAGAGGATCGTGATGGGGAGGTCAACGTTGTCGGTGAAGCTCCTGTATGGATCATATCTACCGAGTGTAGGGTTCGCGGCTGCGAGTATCGAGGTTCTAGCGTTAAGTGTTGCAACAATGCCACCTTTAGCTATGCTTATCGTCTGCTGGGCCATCGCCTCATGAAGCGCTACCCTGTCCTCAGGTCTCATCTTATCAATCTCATCTATACATGCGACACCCATGTCAGCTAAGACGAGGGCCCCCGCCTCGAGCATCATACCACCCGTACTATCCCTGACAACCGCCGCCGTATTGTGAACTATGAACCCGTTTGCTATGAACGCGTGTGAATCATTTACAGTCAGGTCATAAACCTCATTTAACTTCTCCTCGTCCACGTTCTTGACTTCAACCAAGATGATTTCATCATTTAACCGCTTAAAGTTGTTATAAGTTCCTTTCCGCTGCCTAATGAGTGCTAGTAGCTTCTGGAGCTTCTCCGAATTACTAAAACCTATCTCTTTAAGGAAGATCTTTAATGATTCCGGATCGTAAATTGAAACCTCATATATCTGTCCTTCCTTCATGATCTTGCCGTTAGTGATGTCTTCACGTGGGCCGCGTCTTATGATTAATGATATTATGCCGAATCTTCGCAAGAGCATATCCACCTGTTCTGCGAGCTTCTTGCTTGATGTTAAGAGGAAGACGCATCTTCCGTTTACAACCCCGCCATCATTTGTAAATAACTGTCTGAGGAATCCCCCAATCAGCTTTTTAGGCATGATGTGTATCATGGGGTGAATCTCCAAGTCTTCCCTCTTATCTCCAACGGGAACTCCGAATGCTCTTAGGATTCTTGCTATAATCTTGTTTGAGAATCGGACGATGTAACAATTTTCATGTTTATCTTTCTTAATTTTCGGACCCAGCCCAAATAGTCTCCTTATCCTTTTGACATAGTTTCTTGCATCTTCAATTGAGCCTGTTGAATAATGGATTATATAGTACTCCTTTTTGCGCGGATCCTTAATCAAGCATCCATTCGAATATATGTCTCCTAGGAACTCCATGAAGTCTCCATTTGGATATGGGGGTAGCTTGATCTTCTCAATCCCCCTATAACCCCTATATGCTATAGATCTGATGTATGGAAGAATAGCCTCAAAATTCATCTCGAGTTTCTCGAGGATATTCTTCAAGATCCCAAGCCTGGGGCTTGTTAGTCCCCTCCTCCATCGATAATAAATGTAATCCTCGTTTATCCCTAGGAGCCTTGCCACATCCTTCAGGGATCCAAGCTTCTTTGAGAGACTGTCAAGTAATTCGTTTAACTTACATAGATCCATTTCGATGAACACGTCATCCCCGATAAACTCGTAGAGACATTTCTTCCAATCACCCTCTAGCTCCGGGATTTTGGCGGCAAGAGCAACATAATCTCCAATTTTCACCTCACAAGCTTTTTTCCATTTTAGGGTTTCACCATCCTCTGAGCAGAGTATTGGCGTCTCCGCGGTTAGGGTGATAGATTTACCTAAAACAGTATCTATCCGAACCACCTTACCCGCCTTCAGCCTATAGTATTGTATTGCCTTATGAATCTCGATTTTCTTCAGATCTTTTGAGGGTGCAATTAATTTAACGATCCTCGGGTTTTCTGAAATCCAAATTCCATCATCCAATTTTCGTGACCCGCTCTCAAGGTTCTTCTCCACTATTTCTCTTATTGGGAGAATTCCATCACTTGTATAGATCAGGGTATCTCCTGAGACGCATAAGCCTGCCGCAGTCGATCCTCTTCCTGAAGTGTAGATTCCTCTTGGCGCCATCATGGCGACATATTTGAGTAGTTGGCTTTTTCCTGTTCCAGGATCTCCGACGAGTAGGAGGTGGATGTCGCCGCGTATCCTCGTGCCATCTGGATATTGTTTCGGCCTTCCGCCGAAGAGGAGGAGCATTACGGCCTTCTTCACATGCTCTAGCCCGTAGAGACTTGGTGCGATTGAGTCCATGAGCTTCTTGTGGATCTCCGGGTCCCTCGCCATCTCCCTGAAGAGCTTTTCCTCCTCTGGTGTTATGATCAGGGTCTCAGGCTCCTTGCTTGCTGTCTCTACGCTGACCGCCTCGAGGTACATCTTGGAGGTCCTCCTTGGAGTGTTGGCGTCGCGTTCTGGTATCGTCCTGAGTATCCCAGTAACTATTACCCTGTCACCGGGCCTTGCCACGTCAACGATATCGCCCTTAAGCTCCACATCGATCACCCTCGGTATCTGGCCTGGTGGAAGATCCTCGGGCTTCTCCTGTATTCCCACGAGCTGAAAATCTATGTATTCCGACTCCTCTGGTATCATCTCGAACTTCCTGCCTCTGCATCTCTCGCATCTCTCAGGGGGTCTGAGCCTCGTCCCCGAGGAGTCCTCGGAGGACAGATATTTCGCGCCGCAGTTTGAGCAAGCGAAGACGGCAGTCTTCAGCATCGGGCGGACAGTGCTTGCTCTAACCATTATTCCATCTATAGCTATTAGCTTGCCGAGATGATGTGATCTAATCTCCCTGATCGGTATCCTGTCCGGGAGGTTGAAGATCCTCGCCTTGAACTCCTTTAGCGTCGCCGCGTAGTCCGGATCCTCAACCTGAAGCTGCTTATACGCCGCCCTATCAAGTATCGGGAGATATTTCAGTGGATCGTTCACTATAAGGTGGCTGAGCTCCTCGTCGAATGATATCAGGTCGCTGTGATCAACGGGTATCGACTGCTTCCGCTGGGCCGCTGCCGTGGCTAAGAGGGATCTATACTTCTCCTGCTTGAAGAAGCTTAGCATCCTCTCCTCTATCTGGGGTTCAGCGGCCATTGCCACCCACCCCCACGAACTCGTGCCAGGCGTTTACGAGCCCTAGTAGCTGGTTATAGAACACCTCCTCCTCAGCTGTGAGATTTCGGACCATTGAAGCCGGGATCCTCTTCGCGGCGAAGCTCATTATCTTCGCGAGCCTAAGTGAGTAGATATCCCTCAAGTGCATCATTAGCTCGGGCTCGCCGCTTGAGGCGAGCCTCTTGGCCCTAAGGTAGAAGTATCTTGGGAGGGGCTGAAGCTCTGCCGGGTTACTCTTCTCCTTCCACCTCAGTTGCAGGATCGTCTTCATGTCTAGCAGGTCCTCGGCAGGCTTCGCCAGCTCCTTCTCGAAGAGCTTCTCGGCGACCCAGTGGTAGACCCTAAGACTTGAGCCTGCCTTGAGGCCCGTGAGCGCCCCTGATGGCAGGATAAGCTTCTGGATATCCTTGAGCAGTACTACTTCCTCGAGCGAGTTCTCGAACTCGATTTCTATGCCCTTGAGGGCGCGCCTGAGCTCCTCCGCAGCCATCAGGTCCAGCCCAGGCCAGAGTATACTCTACTCCTTAATTTACTCTCGGGGGATGGGTGAAAGTGGACAATTATCGGGGTATTAGCCAGGGCCCTCTCAGGGGATCACGAAAGCAAAAATATGGCCGCAAAATTGGCTAAAGTTAGCTGGCTACTTCATAGCAAGGGGGTAAGGGGAGGAGGAATGAGACGCCGATACAATGAAACCGTGGGTCGTGGAAAGAATGGGGCTACAGACTACTTTGATGGCCTGTGGAGCGATATATAGGACTTGACGACACTGGAAGTTGATAGACTAAGAAGTACTATTCCCCCAAATAAAATCCTAAATAAGCGTCATACATGATTTCTTTCCGGTTGCGCGGCCGTCGTCTAGCCTGGTCTAGGACGCTGGCCCCCCGAGCCAGCGGTCCCGGGTTCAAATCCCGGCGGCCGCACCATCCCTCTTTCACGAGCTTTAGACTATTGGTATTATCTCGGGGAGCGGTGTCCTAGACTCTGGATCGGTCTGGAGCGCGTATACCGGTGTCCCGGGCTTCACGCCATAGAATATGACGCATCCATGTCTTCGGGTTATCTTGATGTGCATGTCGGCTATTGGCGCAAGTCTCTTGATTATCCCGGGCTCTATGGGCTTTGCGAGCCAGATCATGAGCCCCTCGGACTGCCTCACGTAATCCTGCGCCGCTGCTAGGAAATTGGCCGCCATATTCATCCCACATAACCGGACAACTCTATCAACACCGATGCCTGCGAAAAAGGGGCCTTGAAACTTCTTCGTCAACTCAATACCCTTACTCATTACGTCGCGAAATGCAGAATAACAATCTTCTGCATCAACCTTTATCACGTTTGGCAGCTCTCCCGTGGGAGCTGTGGCCTCGATGAAGTGGACGCTGTACTTGAGGAACTTCTCCTCATCTACCCCGTAGAGTTTTCCCGCCTTCATCAGGTATTCGACGGTTACTCCTCCTGATGGAACTCCAATGACAAGTCTACCCTTATGGATGAAGCTCGCGGCCGCTGGCAGGAATAATAAATGATAATCACGTGGGGTTAGCCTCGGGTCTATCTCCATCAGCACCGTGGCTCCTTTCGGGTATCCTCCTATCTCGCGGTCTAGGTCTGGGATGCCGGTGGTGTAGGCCTCGGGTGGGTCCGGCGGCGGGGAGAAGCTCATAGTCTCTCTCGGCCTTAGGGGTTTTGTGGGCGGCAGGGCTCTAAAGCCCCCCAGGAGCGTGAAACATAGCTTCGGATGCCGGATCCCTCCCCCTCTAAGCTTGATCAAGCTTAGTATCCTGATGGTCCTACTCTCCAAGAGTGTGGATTCCAAGTGAATTGCTACGTCGGCGACATAGTCCTCGAAGCCCACATCCTCGCCAGCGGATGCACGCTCCTTTATCAGCATGGTCGTGCACTCAAGCTTCTCGAGAACCCTGTAGAGCACACTCTGCAGCAATATCCTAGCCTCGTGCGGGGTCTTGAAGCTCTCCTTTAACGCGGTGAACGAGTCTATCACAAGCCTCCTAGCACCCATCTCCTCAACACGCTCAACAACCATGTTAAACGACTCAGCCACCCCAACTTCCTTCAAGATTGGGAGGGAGATGAACTCGAAGAGACCCCTCTCCTCAAGCTTCTCAAAATCAATCCCAAAAGACCTAGCATTCTCGATAAACCTCTCCCTACTCTCGTATACCGAGACATAGATGCCCGGCTCACCGGCTTTCAAAGCGCCATTATATATGAAGCTCATAGCAAGGCTCGTCTTACCAGCGCCCGGCAGCCCCGAGACCAGTATAAGTCCTCCACGCGGAAAGCCGGGTATAACATCGTCAAGACCTTGAACAAAGGTCTTGATAAACCGGCCCTGAGCCCCTAAGCTCATCCTAGAAACCTATTTCCCCTATATCTCAGCCCCTCTTAAAAGTCTTAAGACTTGGCAAGCCGTAAACAGCCCAATACTCCTAAGGGGAAAGGCTTAAACATTATCGTGGACAAGGTGTTCTTAATGGCTCATAGTTCCGGTGATGAGGGTTTTGTAGACGCGGTCATAGACTTCCTAGTTGGCGTATGGTTTCTATTCTCCGAGATGGCCAGCCTCTTAAGGAGGTTTTCGATGAGTGTGGAAGGCGATCTGAGATTCCACGCCGCGCTTGCGTCGAATAGGATCTCGCTTCTCGCGAAGAATCTTGAGGACGGGTTATCTCACCTCGGAGCCGATTTCCTGAAGATCTTGAGCTTTGAGAGCCTCAGGAGGGAGTATGGGACCTATATGATGGAGATCCTTGAGAGGATGGCCGGGTTCCTCTCAGCCTTCAGCGGTAGGCTCAAGGCCGCCGAGGTAATAGATGTGGGGGAGGAGATCCGGGAATTCGAGGATGCGATCATGATGGCGATCAACGCATTCTCAAGAATACGAGAGATGCTCTCGGAGCACCACCATGATAAGAGGGCGGTGCTCCTAACATTCCTCCTAAATGACCTGATAAGTGACTTGAGGCTTATAGGCGTGAGGCTGCAGCAGGCTAAGTCCCAGCTAAGGATGCCATAGACTAAATTTTAATTGGGCTTCGGGGCGGGATCTAGTGGAGCATGGCCAGAATCTTCAAGGCGGAGGAGAAGCTCTCCCCGGACTATATCCCAAGTAAGCTGCCGCATAGGGATAACGAACTCAATCTTCTGAGGACATTCTTCAGTAGCGTGATCTCAGGCTCATCCATGATCTCGACTAGGATCATTGTGACAGGCTCCGTGGGGACTGGTAAGAGCGCCCTCGTTAAATTATTCGGCGCAACGGCCGAGGAGGAGGCAAAGAAAAACGGCGTAAACCTGAGATTCCTCTATGTTAACTGCAGGATAAGCAAGAGTACGTTCATGGTGCTATCGAGGCTCGTTGAGCAGCTTAAGGCAAGGATTGGGACTCGCGGATTCGCGAACGAGGAACTACTTCACAGGATCCTAAACTACTTGGAGCTGAAGAACATGTACGCCATCATCGCCTTAGATGAGGTTGATCTCCTGATAAGCAGGGGCGAGGACATATTATACCTGCTGAGCAGGATTGGTGAGGAGAGGGAGGGGCCTCCGAGGGTCTCGATAATCTTAGTCACTAGAAACCCTGAGATCTTTGACCTCCTCGACGAGAGCACTAGAAGCTCCCTCCTGGGAAACGTGATACACTTGAGCGAGTATGATAGCGGGCAGCTATATGATATCCTGAAATTCAGGGCTGAGGAGGCACTAATGCCCGGTGTCCTCCTAGAGGAGTCCCTGCGGCTGATCGCAGACCTGGCGGGCGAGAGGGGAGATGCCAGATACGCCCTCGATATATTATGGAGGGCTGGGAAATATGCTGAGGCCGAGAACTCGAGAGTTATCACGCCGGAACACGTGAGGAAGGCCGCGGCGAGCATATACCCGGCTGTGAGGAGGGAGCATCTCGAGTTTCTCGACCAGCATGAGCGGCTAATTCTCCTAGCTCTCGCTAGAGGCCTTTTGGGCGAGCGAGCATATGTTACGGCAGCCGACCTATATCAGAGCTATCAGCTCGTTTGCGAGGAATATTCGGCCGAGCCAAGGACCTACACAAGCTTCTGGGAGCACCTCCAGAGGCTCGACGACCTAGGAATAATCAGGATAAACGTGAGGAGCGACGGGATTAGGGGGAGGAGGTCATATATCTCGCTCCCAGGGATACCAGCCACGATACTCCAAGCCGAGCTTGAGTCCATATTGAGAAGGCAAGCCTAGCTCTTCTTTCTTCTGACCGCTCTCCTACGTGCTCCCGCCTCCTTAGCCTCCTCAGCCTTCCCTCCCTTAAGATAACTTATCTCCGATGGTGTGAACTCGAAATATCTCGCGAGCGCCTCACCCATCCCACCATCATTTACCATGATGAATGATATGTATGGCAGCATTTGGCTCAGCGCCTTCGCCGTTGAGAGGTGAAGTCTTGTGGCTATCTTCTGGGCTATTGATCTCCTGAGCTCCCTCTCCGCGCTCGTTGCTTGGAGAAACCTGATCCTTGGCGGGAACGTGAACTTTACGAATCCTGATGGCTTATGCTTCCTCGCCAGCGCGACGCCGCCGGTCATCACCGGGATCGCGTAGCGCATCAGCCTCCACTCCTGCTTCCTATTCACTCTAGCGAGTATCAGGTCCGCCCGTGCTAAGGCCTCAAAAGCCTCGGCCAAGTCCGCGGGATCCGGGATCTGCTCCGGCGCGTTATCCAAGATCCACGTGTAGACCATGTCTAAGTCGACTTCCAACCCCTCGAGCGCCGCCCTAGCGGCCCTCACGGACTTCGCATTGAAAACCATCCTGAGAGCGTCGAAGATCTCCCTAACCCTGTTCCTCGAACCTAGGGCCTCGAGAGCCCGTTCATCAACCACCTTTCTCCCGCCTGCTATGGCCTGGAAGTCGTTTATCGCGGACCTGAGATCGCCCTCACTCCTCTCAGCCAGCTTCTCAAGGACTGCGTCGGATACCTTGATGCCCTCCATCTCCGCGATCTCCCTAAGCCTCTTCACCACCTCGGTTTTCTTCAGCCTCCTGAACTCGAGCATGAGGCACTTCTCCCTGATCGGGGCGAGCTTCGGATCCCATGGGTTATTCGCAACAAGCACGAGCGGAACCCTTGTCTCGTTTATTATCCTACTTAGGGCCGCTATTCCTCCCGCATCCTCCTTTCCCGCGATTCCATCAACCTCATCCACGAGTATTATCTTCTTTGTTGAGCCCTCGAGCGTGGCTTGGAGCGACGATTCGCCGACGACAGCCTTCACCCTAGCCTCATCCCTCCAGTCGCTCGCGTTCACCTCGACCACATCATAACCATGCTCCCTGCCATATGCTAGGACGAGACTCGTCTTCCCTACTCCGGCCGGGCCATAAAGCAGAACCGCCCTCTTCTCAGGAGGTCTACCAAGCTCCCACTGCTTCATCCACTTCACAAACGTCTCGACAGACTCCCTATTCCCGACGACCTCCGCAACCCGCTTGGGCCTGTACTTTTCGACCCAAAGTTCCGTCAAGGGCCACACCCTCAGGCCCTCTTCCTTTTAGCCGCGAGTCTCGCGAGGAATGCCATCAGCTGGACCTCCGGCGTTGCTCCTTCAGATACTCTGTAATCCACCTCGCCGAGCAGGTCCAGAAGCTCGAGTTTATCATCCTCGTCTAAGTCGATGTAAAAGAGCTCTCGATAGATTGCGGAGACGAGGTCGCTCGGCATTATCCCTTGGACGTAGAGGAGCCTTCTAACTTCATCCCTAGCGTCGGTGAACTTCCCGGAGAGGGCGAGCTCCAGTATCCTCCTAACCTCGCCCCTGCTGACATACCCCATGACCTCGTAGACTGTCTTCTCCTCAATTCTCTTAGAGATGGAGGCACATGCCTGTAGGATGTTTATCGCCTTCCTCATATCACCTTCAGAGAAATCATAGATGACCTCGTATGCTTGGTCGTCAACCTCGAGCCCCTCATTATCCGCTATCCGCTTGAGATACTGGATAATGTGAATCTTGCTAAGCGGCTTGAACCTGAAGACCGCACACCTAGACTGTATGGGCTCGATTATCCTGTTGCTGTAGTTCGCGGCTAAGATGAACCTACATGTCACGGAGAACTGCTCCATAACCCTCCTAAATGCGTGCTGCGCATCATCCGTGAGCTGATCGCTCTCATCCAAAAAGAGGATCTTGAAGCTATACTCGCCCATCGGTATCTGCCTCGCAAACATCTTCACCTTCTCCCTAATCGTCTGGATCCCTCTCTCATCCGACGCGTTTATCTCCAAGAAATATCCATTCTCGATGTAGTTGGGGCCGAATAGGTCCCTCGCGAAGGCATGGGCTGTCGCGGTCTTCCCAACACCAGGCGGGCCGGCGAAGAGCATATGTGGAACAGCCTTCGTCTGGAGGATATTCTTCAGGCTGCTGACAACCTCCTCCTGATTCACTATCTCGTCGAGCGATCTCGGCCGGTACTTTTCAACCCAGGGAAGCATCGAGACCTCTCTCAGGCTCAAAGAGCTCACCTGAGAAATAGATGCCACGACTGGTAATTAGATCTTTCTCGGAATCCGGTGGTCATACCCTCAGCCTGAACAGCTCAACCGCGTTCCGGGTGGTCTTATCCTCAACCTCCTCAAGGGACACGCCCTTAATCCTGCTTATCCACTCGGCCGAGACTTTCACATTTCTCGGATGATTTATCTCGTCCCTTGAGGGCGCGAGGACTGGGGCATCACTCTCTAGGAGGAGGTTCTCGAGTGGGAGCTTCTCCACGAGCTTTTGCTTTTGCCTGCTCCTAGCTATCGACGGGGGTATGCTGAACATGTATCCCCTGCTAGCAGCCCTAGCCGCGTAGGAAGCATTGCCGTCGAAAGCATGCATCACGACACGCTCAGCCCTCTTGCGCATGAGGATCTCGAGGGCATACTTCCCGGCGCTCCTCGAGTGGACTATGAT
Organism: Candidatus Wolframiiraptor allenii; assembly: GCA_023539495.1. Lineage (GTDB taxonomy): Archaea > Thermoproteota > Nitrososphaeria_A > Caldarchaeales > Wolframiiraptoraceae > Wolframiiraptor > Wolframiiraptor allenii. The sequence continues at coordinate 32,799 of JAKCEV010000001.1, read as the reverse complement.
CGGCAGGTCAAGGGACTTGGCGAGATCTATAAACTCCTCAAAAACCACTTGCTGGAGACTCCTCTGATCCCTGTCGCCGCGCCAGTAGTCGAGCCCAACCTCACCGACAGCGACGATCCTCGACCTCTCCCCCTCAATCAGCTCTAGAACTTCCTCATAGCCCTCAAGCTCATATGGGGCTATGCCTATTGATGGGTAGACCCTCATGTAGTCGGAGATTTCAAGTGCCCTCAGAGCATCCATGTATCCTAGGCCCGAAGTTATGATCACGGCTATCCCAGCTTCAACAGCCTCCCTAATCACCCGGGGCACGTGTCCCTCAAACTCCCGTGCAGTAAGATGACAGTGGACATCCACTAGCAAAGCCGCCTCATAAGCAGCAGCCACTATCTAATTATGATTTCTAGGCCCCAATGCATCCTAGGGATAAAAAGATGGGGGTGTTATTGCTGCCTCGGCTTCAGAATTATCTTTCCACCGATTATAGTGTTGCTTGGTATCAGCACCTTAGTCCCATCAGCTTTGGCAATTACTGTGAAAAGGGTTGTAACATCCTCCACCACACCTTCTTCGCCGGCTAAGATCACAGGGTCTCCTATCTTGAAGGGCCTCGCTATCAATAGGAAGAGGCCAGCTATGGTCTGCCCTAGGACTTGCTGGGATGCGAAGCCTATGACCATGCCTATGAAGCCTCCGAGCGCCACGCCAGCTGCTCCCCCAGCAACCCCACCAGCTATAGCCGCTAGCATCCCGCCGATGCCCACAAACCTGACGACATTTCTTATGGCGGCGGCTGTCGGGTGGCCATACTTGCCGACGGTGGACCAGTAAAAGAAGCTGGCTACAGCGCCGGCGATCAGGAAGCCGAAGGCCAGCGCCAAGAGGATCTGGACATAAACCTCATACTCCCCCAAGCTCATCCCAAACCTAGGGAGGAAATCAGCGATGAGATATTTCACAAACGCTGATACCGCGACATAGAGAACGATATAGACGATTAACCTAGCTATAGACTTTGAGACATTCCTAGCGATCTCAGCAGGGGTTAGCTCTTTCTGAACCTGCACCATCATAAAACACCTTCATTGCTACTTCTAATAAGAATAAAAGATTTTTAGAAAAGAAAAAGGTGGAAACGTGTCAGCTTATTAGACGGAGTATTGCTGAAGCTAGTGGCTCTGATAGCCAGGCTACGCCTTGGCTTGCGACTAGCGAGATAGCGACGAATGTGCCAAACAGTATCACCGCCGTCGCTATGTTTCCATTCTTTAGCTCCGTCTCTATGTCGAATTCCTTTATGTCCGTTACTCCTGGCAGCTTCTCAGCCGCTCTTACAAGCCACCTGTAAACCCTTGATTGAGCCCAGACTATTAGGACTATTGCTAGTGGTAGGCCTATGAATAGCTGGATGAGGCCAGCTATTAATGCTGCTAGGTTGAACTGCCCCGGTATAACTGCTCTGCTAATGCCGGTCACCGCCTGCCCAACAACGTTTCCAACGGCTATCAGTATTCCCGCGATGTATATCGCCACGGCAAGATTCCTCTTGCGTATCTCCTCAAACTCATTTATCGTCTTCGTGGTCCTATCCAAGATATTAAGGGCTATGGTTATACTGAATAGCGCCAAGGCTACACCTAGAATCAACTGCAATATTCCTATCCCGATATCCAGCAGGCTATACCACCAGCTCATAGGCCCACAATATATGATCTGGCAAGATTCATTCTTAAATCTTAACCTCATAATTTATGGTGTTTCTCTATATTTTCTATGGCCGTTATAGGCTACTCGCATCCGTAGGATTTTATCCGGCTTTTGGAGGAAATCTTTTAAGAGGCTTGGCTGGATGTATTGTCATGCCATTCAAGTATGGTGAGGTGGAGGTTACCTGGCTCGGCCACGCGGCTTTCATGATATCCCACCGCGGGAACATCATATACGTGGATCCATTCAATATCCAGCCTAAGGGGAGGGCGGACATAATCCTCGTAACGCATGAGCATTTCGATCACCTGAGCCTCGAGGACATTAAGAAGATTGTTAAGCCGGAGACGTATATCATCGCACCAGAGAATTGTAGGGATAAGCTTAGGCTTCTGAAGACGGGGGTTGTTAAGCTTGTGAAGCCAGGCGATAGTGTGGAGATTAAGGGCGTGAAAGTCGAGGCCGTCCCAGCCTATAACGTGAATAAGTTCAGGGCTCCTGGAATAGTCTATCACCCGAGGGAGGAGGGCTCCGTGGGATACGTCATCGAGCTGGATGGTGTAAGGATTTATCACGCCGGGGACACGGACTTCATCCCGGAGATGAGGAATTTGAACGTGGATATAGCGCTCGTCCCTGTGAGCGGTACATTCGTTATGACGGCTGAGGAGGCTGCCGAAGCTGTCAATACTTTCAAGCCAAAGATAGCGATACCGATGCACTATGGCGCTATAGTTGGCTCGAGGGCCGATGCCGAGCGATTTAAAGGGCTTGCGAAAGTTGATGTCGTGATCCTGGAAAAGGAGTAGAGGCTTCTAGGAGACAGGGCGGAACACTATCCCGAGCTCCTCAGCATAGTGGTAGGCCTCCTGCATCTCGCCCCAGCTCGGCCTCCTAGCAACATCCGGATACTTATCCGGGCTCCTCAGGACGAGGTACTCCGGCCTATACTGCTCCATGATATTCACTAGAACCCTGTCCCCAATGTTCTCCGCAATCCACTTCAGGATCGGCTTAGTATCACATTCAAGGTGATTTGGAAGGACTAAATGCCTTATAATCATGTCACCATGCTTCGCTGCTAAGAGGTGGTTTCTCGTAACAGCCTCCCTGTAGCCAAGTTTCCCGCGGACATTCGAGAGCCTCACAGCGCACTCATTATTCCAGTACTTGAAGTCGGGGAGCCATATATCAACGAGGTCGAGGAGGAGCTTCATGGACTCCATGCTGAGATACATGTTGCTATTCCAGAGTATGGGCGCGTTCACGTCCAAGTATTTCAGGGATTCTATGATGATCCAGGTGTTGGGCGTCGGATCCCCTCCTACATAGTTTATGTTCGCCGCTCCCCCGAGCCTCAGGTTCTTCGCTATCAGCGCCAGTCTCTTCGCATCAACTCTCACACCAGCGCCCTCAAGTCCTCCCCTCGGATGCGATATATCCCAGTTTTGACAGAAGACGCAGTGGAAGTTGCATGACACAAAAAATATCGTGCCCGAGCCGCCCTGCCCCTCAGTCCCGATTAAGGGCGCCTCCTCGCCATGATGATGGAAGAATGATGCCACATATGCCTCGTCTCCAAGCCCGCAAACCCCCCTCTGACCCGAGACCCTATCAACCTCACACCTCCACTCGCAGAACCTACACCTTCTCATGATCTTCCTAGCAAGCTCTATCTTAACATCTAGATATGATGGGCTGGCTGGCTTAAGCCTCTCCTCGTCAACGCCGGATCCATACATCTGCTTGAAGAGCTCCTCGGCCTCCTGATGAAGCTCATCATGGATTCTCCATAGCTCCTCCTCACCGAGATCCCGAATATTGCTCGGAGCCCTAACCGCTCTCACGATCATGAACTTGGCTGGTGTCTCATTCAACATGACGGAACGATACCAGCTAAGTCTTCTTCGCACTTCAGGGTCATTCCAGACTAGGACCGCGTCAGGCCTGATGACCCTAACCCACAAAGGGCTCCCATGGTTAAGACCCGTGGATCGCGCTAAAAAGGATTTAGTCCTTGAAGGATGGCAGCCTCACACCCCTCTGGCCCTGATACTTGCCCTTATACGGCTTCTCCACCGGCGATGAGAGCTTGGCAAATACGACGTGGAGGAACCTGTCACCGGAATAGAGCCTTACGGGAAACTCCCCTCCAACGAGCTCTATTGTGAGCTGCCCCTCGAAGTTCGCGTCAATTATAGTCGGCGGGATCGTTAAGCCTATCCTTGCATAGCTGCTCCTCAAGTTCACGAAGCCCATAAGGTCTAGGGGGAGTTTGATGTACTCCATTGTATGTAAAAGGACGTGTTCCCTCGGCCTTATCAGGAAGCTATCACCCTCCTCTATCTCGTAGAACTCTGCAATGTTGTCACCGTGCACGTCGAGAACCTTGTCAACGGGCTTGAGCCTCGCCATCTGCCTTCCGATCCTGAGGTCGAGGCCATTCTCTCTGACAACATCATCCCTGAACGGCTCTATCACGAGCCTCCCACTCCTGATATAGTTCCAGAGGTCGAAGTCACTCAGGATCAAGCGCCTTCTCACCAGCCACCTCACGCTCAGCTCGAGGGCTTAAAGAAATTTCCCCCAAGCTCAGCGCCCCCGGGAACATGTGGAAATATCCTCGGATATTGCCTAGGTTACACCTCGATTGTGTCAAAATCCCTCGGCGCATAAACAACCATGCCGAGCTTCTTCCCAAACCTCTCCAAGTATTCTTGGAGCCTCTCCTCCATCTCAGGATAGATGTGTGTGAGAACGAGGATCCTCGGTCCCACTTCACTGGCTATCCTCATGAGGTCCTCCGCGGACGTATGCTTGCCCTTGAGCCTATCAGCGGGGAATGAGCACTCATGGATTAGGATACTCGTCCCGCGTGCAAGCTCTATAAGCCTTGGGTCGGGCGCTGTGTCACCGGAATACGTTATCGAGGTTGAGGGGAGGTCTATCCTATACGCGACGCCATTAAAGTGTTCAACGGGCTTGGATCTCAGGATTATGCCGGGTTCAAGCTCCAGTACGTCATCCCAAACTTCGTGGATCTCTACTATGTCACGGCAGCCAAGATCCGAGAGATATCCGAAAAGCCTCCGATCGGAAACTAATAGATCAAGCATCTCGCCTATGCCACGGGGGCCGAAGACCCTGAATAATCTCCTATCCGAGAGGGCTTTCAGCTTTATGAATGGCAAGAGGTCAGAAACATGATCCAAGTGGAGATGGGTGATTAAAATTATGCTGATGCTCCCGGGATCCACACCAATCCTCCTAAGCTTCTCTAGGACCCCGGGCCCCATATCGAGGAGAATTCTAAGCCCATTATTGGCCTCAAGCAGTATCCCGGAGGAAAACCTCTGGCTCGTGGGTATTATGGAGCCGGTCCCTAGGAAGATGAGCCTTAGCAGCAGCTACTCCCTCCGAGACAGGATCTCAACCCATGGATTGTCCACGAGGTATGAGGGGAGACTGCCAGCGCGCTTCACCTCGGCACGAGGCATGGGTTCAGCGCGTTCAGATTTCTCCCCAGCCGCGGGTGATACGGGGCCGCCTCTCTCAAGCCTTGCTACCCTCTCAATTATGCCTCGATGATCCTTCTCGAGCCTGTCAAGTCTCGCCTCAAGCTCCTCAATTATCCTTAGGAGCTTCGAGATCTGTTTCTTCAGCTCGATGATCTCTTGTGAGCTGACATGTGTATCCTGTACATGCTCCTCCAGCTTCTGGGGAGCCTCCCTTCTCTCCTTAAACCTCGGCGGAATAATTTCCTCCGCCCCCATCCTATCATAGATTATCAGCCCGAAGCCATGTAGTATCATCACATTATCATCTATCGCCTTGGCATATTTCCGCGGGATAGCTATGCAGACGCCATCGTATCTCGATTTCATCCTCTCTGCGTGGAGAAGGGCGTCTTGGAGGGCGCCCTTACTCGTCAAGGCATCCTCATCAAGTATGCTCACGAGTATCTCCCTGGCTCCATCGGATAATACGAGCCTGCTGGAATATAGTGACTCGGGGTCCCTTCCCCTCTCCACCTCATAGAACCCCTCCTCCTCATAGAATGCCGAGATTACGTCCTCGGGGGTAAGGCGGTTACGCGACATACATCCACCCCTCCATCCTCTCCCATCTCCACTCATAATCATGCGGGACCGCGTATCCATACACTATGCAGCCCCTCCAGACCGAGTATTTTGGATCCTCGACGATCGAGACGTTGGCCCCCTCTATCTCCTTCTCGAGCAGTTGTTGCCTCAGCTTCTCATCAGGCCTGACCGCTATCCCCTCAAGGCCCTCCGGCACATCCCAGCTAAAGTTCCCGCCAGAGAGGAGTATCCTAGAGTATAGGTGGGGCTGAAGCTCTATCGAGCATCTCTCGACCGATGTTATCACGGCCTCAGCCATGTCCATCATGCCATAGAAGTATGTGTCCCCGATCTTGATGTCACTCGGCTTAGGCATGCCCCTCGCGAAGTAGCTCTGGAAGATCTCATGGCCCGGGTTGAAAATGAACTCGCCTATCAGGAACCTGGTCCACGCCATGTCATCCAATACTATCTTGATCCTCGTTCCCGGGATCTTGAGCGAGACCTTGACCTTCTCCGGGTTGCCCTTCGCATACCTGATGGCCTCGTCTAGGTTCCTCGGGATGAGCCCAATCTTTTCCTTGACCAACCTAACGAAGCTCTCCTCCTTCGCGAGGTCACCATAGCCCGCGTCCTTCAATATCTCCATAGTGAGCGTGTTAGCAGCCCCTCCACCCCGATTAAGCGCTATAACCGCATTCCTCACGGGATACATGGAGATCGGGCATATCTGCGTGTTCCCATGACCTGACTCAACTACAGTGCATGTCGGCGTCTTCTGGGAGATCGCGACCGCGAGGGGCTGCGGAATTATCGTTGCAGCCTTAACAAGAACCCTATCACGATTAAGCTCCCGGAAGATCTCGAAAAGCCTTTCATACATGTATCTGGGCGAGACGATCGAGATGCTAGCGACCACATAGAACCCCTGAAACTCCTCATCAGGCGGGGCAAAGCTCTCAAGAGCATATCTCGTGAGCTCCCTTATGACCCTCCAAGCCCGCTCATCATCCCTTGCTATGACGCCGTTTCGCATCGGGTAGACCATTCGCTCCGCCAAGTCCTCCCGCGACTCGAGAAACCTCGAAATATCCTTGCCAACAACGATCTCCCTGTCAACCCCCATTATCCTCGACATGAGGGAGCTTCTATCAATGAAGTACCCCCTGTTCTCGATTACCTCCGGCACCTCTCCTAACGCTATCGGCCCAAACTTGAAGTCGCTCGTCCCGTAATCCAGCCCGAAGACATATTCCCGCTTATACTCCTCACTCATCTAATCCACCCCAACAGCTTACCAATAATCCCCCTCCCGCCCCCCATGCCGAGAATCTTCTCATGAATCCTCAGGGCGGCCCCGGAGTTAACCTCCCTCCAGCCAGCCCTATATGATACTGTGAGGGCGCCATGTTTCGGATAAGCATCAACCTTAAGCTCCACGCCGGAGAACCTCACCCTAGACCTGTAGACGCCATCTTCCGGAAGCTGTATGCCAAGGTCCCCGGCAGCCGCCTTAATATCCCCACCCCTCAAATGATAATAAACATCCACGTACCAGCACTCCCTAACGAGAAGATTTAAGAAGCTTCTAAACTCATCGGGCTCCGCAGACTTTACAAGGATCACCACCTCATCCCCTGAGAGGCTGGTAGCCCTAAGCTCGGCCCTAAGTGAGCCCCTCAGAATATTGTTCCCATCAAGGGTGTAGCTGGCGGCCTTTAATGCCTCTAGAATGCCGTCTATCCCCCGGCTGCCGGGCTGAAGCCTGCAGACAAGCCTGATCTCGCGACTGCCGAGCGATCCCCCCGACACCCCTTCTCCAGAAGAGAATATACCTCAGCCATAGGATATATTTTGGGGGGTTGGGTGAAAGTGCAACTCTACTCGACGAAGTCCGAGATCTCCGGTATCTTCGGCGGCAAGCCCTTCCGCTTCCTGATCTCTTGGATTACCTTGTCCTTTAAGGATGCTGGGACGGGCTTCCATGCATAGAACTCGGTCGCCCAGAATGCCTTGCCCATGGTCGCGCTTCTTATCACCTCGCTCAGGTCGAATGTCTCGGCGGCGGGTATCTCGCCCGTTACCACGGTTATGTACTCCTGCTGCGCGACATTTAGTATCCTGCCTCTCTTGCTTGTTATGACGGATGTCACGGCTCCAAGCAGGTCTGAGGTAACCTTCACCTCGATTTTCAAGACGGGCTCTAGGAGGATTGGGTCGGCGCTTAGAATGCTGGCGTAGAGCGATCTCCTAGTGGCTGGGACTATCTGGGCATACCCCCTGTGAACGGGGTCCTCATGGAGCTCCGCATTCACTAGGATTGCCTTGATTCCCCTCATGGGCTCCTCGGCCAGCGGCCCCCGCTCCATAACATCTTGGAAGCCGGCGATTATGAGGGCTTTCGATTCATGAAGATACTGTACTCCCTTTGTCATGTCAACGAGGATATTGCCTCTCGGGTCTATGCACCAGACATTCCGGGCCATGTCAGCATCCCATCCATGGTCCCTTAGTATCTTCGCGACCTGCTTCCGATCCATTTCCTCGAAGATCTCGCCTTTTCTGATGAGCTCGATTATCTCGGGCTCGAGGGGCTCGACTTGGAGATAGATCCTGTTATGCTTGTTGGGCGACTTGCCCTCGAATATCTTGCCCTTCTTCGAGACCGTCTCCCTGTATAGTATTATTGGCTTGCTTGCGACCACCTCTATCCCGGCCTTCGCTATCCACGTGAGGGCTATCTCAAGGTGGAGCGTCCCCATGCCGCTTATCAGGTATTCACCGGTTTCCGGCCTCACGGTCGTGACCAGAGTCGGATCCTCGATCGAGAGCTTGTTCAAGAAGTCCACGAGCTTCGGCAGATCCCTGCTATTCTTTGGCTCGACGGAGATCGTGACAACAGGTTCTGAAACATACTTCAGGGACTCGAATGGAACCATGTCGACTATGGAGAGCGTATCTCCCGCCCTTGCCTCATCGATTCCGAGCAGGGCGGGTATGTTCCCGGCTGGCAGGCTTCCGACAATTTCCCGGTTCGGGCCCATGTAGACCGTTACCTGCTGAATCCTCTTTGAGATGTTTCTGCCGACTATCTTAATGATATCCCCCTCCTTGACCGTGCCGCTGAAGAGCCTCCCGGTGGCAACAACACCCGCCTGGGGATCGACCTTGACATCGGTGACTATCATAACCGGCGGCCCGTTCTCATCGCAGTTCAGCATAGCCTGCCCAACCTCGCTATCAATATCACCCTTCCAGATCTTCGGTATCCTATACTTCTGCGCCACATGCGGCGGCGGGTGATGATTTATGACCATCTCGAGTATTGCCTCATGGAGCGGCGCATTCTCCTGAAGCCAGGCAATATCATTATTCTGGAAGGCCTTCATGACATCGCTGAATTTTATTCCCTTCTTCTGGGCCTGGGGCACCGTGAAGCCCCATCTATCCTTAGCGCTCCCGATTGCAACAGTCCCATTCTGGAAACTAACCTTCCACTTATCCCGGTACTCCGGCTCCGCATACATCTCGATGAGCCTATTCACCTCTGTCACTATCCTAGCCAAAGTCTCCTGGATCTTCTCCGGCGTGAGCCTGAGCTCCTTGATCAGCCTATCAACCTTGTTTATGTAGAGGACCGGCCTAACCCTCTCCTCGAGAGCCTGCCTGACAACGGTCTCCGTCTGGGTCATAACGCCCTCAACAGCGTCCACTACCACTATCGCCCCATCAATCGCCCTGAGAGCCCGTGTAACCCTACCACTGAAATCCACGTGACCCGGGGTATCGATCATGTTGATGATATATGGCTTGCCATCCATCTCATAGTAGAGGGATATGTTAGCAGCCTTGATCGTCATCTGCCTCTGCTGCTCCTCCTCCAAATAGTCTAATGCAAGAGCCTTACCCGCAAGTGTCGGCGAGAGAAGACCAGCAGCAGCGAGCAGGCTATCCGTAGTCGTAGTCTTACCATGGTCAACATGAGCAATAGTACCTATGTTACGGATGCAATCCTTCTGCCTAAGGATCTCCAGCACCTCACTTATCCTCTTAACCCTCGGCATGAGCGTCCTCTCCCAACGCACACCCCCAAAAGACTCCTTAATATATTATGCCCAACAAACCCCTCACAAACTACCCCAAACGCCCCCAAGCCAAAAACCCCAACAGGCCCCTTCAAAACCCTCTCAAACCACAGCCTCCCACATGCGCGGCCCGCTTCCACGAAGAGGATTATTAGATGTTAAAGGTTTACTGTTTAAGAAAAACCTTTAACCATAAACGGTAAACATCATTAAACTAGAATAATTTACAAAATAGTATGGCAAAGCAACGTAATTCCGTTTAAACGGGATTAATGTTCCAAGCGTACGACACCCCACCCGATTTGAAACAATTCTCTAGGCTTAGCTAGTTCGAGCCTCCCTTGATTTTATAAGGGTGGAAGGGATTAAGGGGGGTTTCTGGGCTCTTTTACAACGTTAATCCCGTTTGAATGGAATTAGTTCGTCCATTAATAATCCCGTATTTATGGGATTGCACTATAAGTCGGGATTAGTATCGTTTTAAGGTAAAATTTTTATGTTAAACGTTTAACGGTTAATCACATGACCCGGAGTAGTAAAGGTGGCGATGAGGGTGTAAGCGAGGGAGGTGGGGGGAAGAGGCGTTCGGGGAGAGCTGAGAAGGTTGATGAGAAGCTTTTCAAGGAGGCTGTTAGGAGGGCTTTAAGCCAGCCTAGGCTGGCGTTTTACTCGCCTGTTGCTAGCTGTGTCTTGAATTATTGGAAGAGCGCTGTGCCTAGGTTTAGTATAAGCGAGTTCTTAGCCAAGGTTGTTGAGAGGGAGATTGCTAAGGCTTGGCCAAGGCTTTATGAGAGGGCTGAGAGGGAGCTGAGGAAAAAGTCGGGTGGAAAGAGGTAGAGGCGGGATGCTCAGGATCAGGCCAGAGTGCCTCCCCTGTACATTCTCGACGGGCATTAGGATGGTTAAGATCGCCACAGGCGACTTGGGGCTTCAGCGCCTGACAGCCCAAGAGATCGCTAGCCGGTTAAGTGAGGTTACTTGGGAGGAGGCACCTCTTGACCTATCCTACGTAATCCAGCGTGTTATCGCGGATATAACTGGCGTCAAGGACCCATATCGGGAGATTAAGAGGAAGAGTAACCTGGCTATCATAAGGCGTTATGGGGAGCTTAGGGCGAGGATTAGGAATGCAGCCGATCCATTAGAGGCCGCTGTGAAGCTTGCTATAGCCGGTAACATCATAGATTTCGGGCCATATGCTGAGGTTGATCTCGATCAACCCTTCAAGAAGATCTCCGATGATCTCGCGGTAAATGATTTTCCAGCTTTCAGGAGGAGCGTAATGGAATCGAGATCCTTACTCTACTTCCTCGACAATGCTGGTGAGATCGTGTTCGATAAGCTTCTCATCGAGACTATGATTGATGTTAGGGGAAGGTTTTTCGATAAGGTTGGGCTGGTTGTTAAGGAGGCCCCGCTAGTAAATGATGCCACACTGGAGGATGCTGAGGAGATCGGGCTAACCGAGATCCAGAATGCGTCTATAATGCTTGTCGGTAATGGGCATGGAAGCGCCCCTAGCTTTAAGAGCCGTGAGGTTGAGAGCTGGATAAACCATTATGATCTCGTGATTTTTAAGGGCCAAGCTAATTTCGAGATCTTCGAGGATAAGCGCGGTTTCTTCATGCTAATCGTCAAGTGTCCCGTCATCGCCGAGGCCCTAGGAGTCAAAGTGGGCGATATGGTCCTGAAGTATTCAGCTCGTGAAAAATGTAGAAATAGCGGATGTACTAGCCCTTGCAGTTAGATTCGAATATGGGTTTTCTTGGAGCGCTTCCGAGACTGCTTCTTTTTGAGCGTGGCGGGGTCGAAAAGCTCCCTGACATAATCTCGGAGCTGGGATTGGGCGGTAGCTGCATGCTTGTTACCGGTAGGAAGTTTGCGAGAAGCTCGGGTTACTTGGATAAGCTCAGAGGACTTCTTGAATCCGCTGGCGTAAGTAAGGTCATAATTTTTGATAGGGTTGAGCCGAACCCATCGGCAGGCATCATCGATGATGGCGGAAGGATTGCGGCCGAGCATGGAATAGATTTCCTAGTAGGATTTGGAGGAGGAAGTGCCCTAGATACCGCTAAGGGGATAGCTGTAGTGGCAACCGGGGGTGGAAGCATCACCAACTACTTTTATCCTGTTGAGGTAAAACACTCCACCCTGCCGATAATAGCTATTCCAACCACCTGCGGAACCGGAAGCGAGGTGACAAAATACGCGGTTATAAGCCATGGATGTAGGAAGGACGTGGTCTTGGGCAACGGCCTAGTACCAATCGCTGCGATGCTGGATGCGGAGGTTCTTAGATACCTTCCAAAGGAGGTTCTCGCTCACACCGCGTTCGACGCCCTATCGCATGCTATTGAATCATATTTCCATGTTAGATCAAATGAATTGACTCAAATGTTCTCGGCTGAGGCAATGAGGACTATTCTTGAAAACTTCATGCAAGCCTATGATGGGGATCTCGATAGAAGAGAGAAGCTGCTTTACGCCAGCATGGTCGCGGGTTTAGCAATAAACTTCTCGGGAGCAGTAGTGGTTCATGGGCTTGGATACTACTTGACTGAAAAATATAATGTCCCGCACGGCCTGGCTAATGCCCTCTTCTTACCCCAACTCATAGAATACTCGCTGGAGAAAATGCCTGGGAAATTGACTATGCTCTGTAGCAAGCTTGGAATGGCATCAGATGATCCATATGCATGCGCAAGAATGATTTTGCAGAAACTGGATGAGTTGCACCGTTATGCCGGATTACCCTCGAGCCTATGTGAGATAGGAGTCCCAGAAACTGAGCTTGAGAAGCTGGTTGATGAGGGACTATCATATAGGAGGAATATCGAGAGCTGCATAGTCCCTCCAAACAGAGAGGATGTTGAGCGCATGGTTAGAAGTGCTTTCAAGGGGGCTTATGCATGATTAACCCTAGAAATAGTCTTAGGAACATTATTCGTGACGCCCTCCTGAAAGGACATGAAGCCTTGGTAGAATGCATGAGAAAGGGGTTGACTGGAGTGGAGGGCAAGGGGAGCTTCGGGGACTATTCTCATCAATTTGATCTAGTAACTGAGAAAGCTATCATAGACTATGTGAGGAGGGCTTTTGATGAGAAGGCCTATATAATTTCTGAGGAAACTGGGGAGATTAGATGCAATAATCCGGAGCTTTACGTGTTAATAGATCCAGTTGATGGGTCTAATAATGTTGCTAATGGGGTCATGTTTTGTGCGTCCGTAATCCTGATATCTAAAAGCCCATATTTATCAGGTGCTCTCGCAGCCGGGATAATAGATCATTCTTCGGGAAAGATTTACCTAGGTGATGAGAATGGGGTCAGCATTATTGGCGGTCATCTAAAGCTTAGAAGGAATAATCTCTCAAACGCATTTGTATTCTTGGATTTGGCAAGTTTGATGAAGGATATTGAGGACTCTTATAATCCGACGGAGTTGAGCCTTAAATTGGTCAGGAAGGCGAAGAATACGAGGTTCTTCGCCGCGGCAAGCCTAGAGATAGCGCATATCTTGGAGGGGAAGGCTGACGCGTATGCCTGCTTCGCTAAGGATCTCAAGATCATGGATTTTGCTGCGTCAGTATGTTTATTGAGGTGGGCTGGAGGGGCCTACAAGATTCTCGGGGATGAGGACCCATCGCTGCTGGATACTAGGAGATATGGCGTGGTCGCTGCCTCGAGTAAGGAGCTGCTTGGCGAGATACTGGCTCTATGGTATTAACGCTTATATTTGCGCATTATTGGAAGTGCTTCCAATGAAGCCGAAGGTGTATGTTACTCGAAGGATTCCGGAGATAGGGCTGAAGATACTAAGGGAGCACTGCGAGGTCGTGTATAGGGATGAGCTCCCACCACCGGCTAGGGATGAGCTCCTCAAGGCTGTCGAGGATGTTAATGCGGTCTATTGCACGTTGAACGAGACCATTGATAAGGAGCTGATAGATAGGGCTAAGAGTCTCAAGGTTGTTGGAACAATGAGTGTTGGCGTAGATCATATCGATGTTGAATATGCCACGAAGAAGGGGATATACATTGTCTATACTCCTGGGGTCTTGACTGAGACCGTGGCGGATCATACTTGGGCGCTTCTGTTAGCGGTTGCTAGAAGGATTGTCGAGGCGGATTCTTATGTGAGGAAGGGTGAGTGGAAGATACCATTCGCGCCCACCATGATGCTAGGACACGATGTTTATGGCAAGGTTCTCGGGATAATTGGCCTTGGCAGGATTGGGCAGGCGGTAGCGAGAAGGGCCAAGGGCTTCAACATGAGGATCCTATACTATGACGTCGTTCGGAGGGAAGCTCTCGAGAAAGAGCTTGGCGTGGAGTATGCGCCGCTCGAGAGGCTTTTAATGGAATCAGATTACGTGTCGATACATGTTCCATTGACTCCGGAGACTAGGGGGCTCATTGGCGAGAAGGAGTTGAGGCTCATGAAGAGAACTGCTATTTTAGTGAATACGTCCCGCGGCCCGGTTGTTGATCAAAAGGCGCTTTTCAGGGCTTTGAAGGAGGGATGGATCGCCGGCGCTGGGCTTGATGTCTTTGAGAAGGAGCCGATAGACCCTAACGACCCACTGCTAAGGCTTGAGAATGTCGTCGTCACACCTCATATCGGGAGTGCTTCGCACGATACTAGAAATAAGATGGCTGAGCTCACGGCTATGGGCATAGTCAAGGTTCTAAAGGGTGAGGTGCCCGAAAACCTTTTGAATCCGGAGGTCATTAATGTTAGGCCGTTAAGCATGGTTAAGATGATCTGAGGTGAGTGGGTTGGCGGAGCTCTTTTTCGACGGGGATTTGAGTATTCTCAGGGACTTAACGATAGCCGTCATCGGTTATGGCAATCAAGGAAGTGTTCAGGCTAGGATCCTTAGGGAGAATGGCTTAGAGGTTATAGTCGGTAATAGGATGGATGAGTATTGGAAGAGGGCTGAGAAGGATGGGTTCAAGGTATATGAGATAAGTGAGGCTGTTAGAAGGGCTGATGCCGCCCTCCTACTGGTCCCTGATGAAGTTGCGCCGGACGTATATTACGGCAAGATGGATGAGGAGATTAGGAAGAAGAAGTTCTTCATACTAGACTTCGCGAGTGGCTATAATATAACGTATGGCTTAATCAAGCCAGCGGCAAATACCGATGTGATAATGGTTGCTCCCCGGATGTTTGCCTGGGGGATTCTCGAGAGGCACAAGCAGGGGCTTGGATATCCTGTCCTGATTGGCGTCGCGCAGAATGTATCTGGTAAGGCGTGGGATTATGCCCTAGCGATCTCGAGAGGAATCGGGGCCATAGGGCTCCCCGGCGGAATCGCCCTCAAATCATCATTTGAGGAGGAAGCTTTTCTCGATCTGTTGAGTGAGCATACTTACATTCCGCTTTTGATAGCCTCAATTATGGCGTATTTTGAGGTTGCTACCAAGGTTTACGGAGCATCGCCGGAGGCCGCGATACTGGAGCTCTATGCGTCGGGCGAGCTGGCTGAGCAAGCTAAGGCCATGGCCGAAGAGGGACTGATAGAGCAGTTGAAGCATCATTCTAGGACAAGCCAGTATGGCCAGCTAACTAGGATACGGAGATACTATGAGATGATTAGGGATATTGTTGA
The DNA here is from genome assembly GCA_023539495.1 of Candidatus Wolframiiraptor allenii. Taxonomy (GTDB): domain Archaea; phylum Thermoproteota; class Nitrososphaeria_A; order Caldarchaeales; family Wolframiiraptoraceae; genus Wolframiiraptor; species Wolframiiraptor allenii. The sequence continues at coordinate 17,309 of JAKCEV010000001.1, read as the reverse complement.
GAGCGAGGCTGAGGAGATCTGGAGCGGCGAGTTCGCGAGGGAGTTCGCCGAGGAAAAGTTATCCGGGATGATCATGATGAATAGGCTCAAGGAGGTACTAGGATCAAGTGACCTAGTCAAGGTCGAAAAGAGATTGCTCGAAACTCTCAAGAGGGGGAAATTAGATTAGGAAAGGGGTTGTTTGTCAATATCCGGCTCCAGCCTCCTCCTTTATTCTGCCCAGTATCGCAAGCGTGCTCATGAGCCCTCTCCTCATGATACCTAGATCAGACATTAGCGCGACAAACCTGAAGCCCTGAGAGATGAATTCTCGAGCCTGCTCCGGGCTGAATGCATGTATCCCTGGCGTAACGCCGTATTTCTCGCAGACGCCCCTAACCTTCTTTAAGGCCTCTTGGAATCTTGGGTCCCCGAATTTCAGAGGTATTCCGAGGCTGACTGATAGGTCCATCGGCCCGATATATGCAACGTCTATTCCGGGTGTTGAGAGTATCTCCTCGAGGTTTTCCAGCGCCCTGCCCGTCTCTATCTGGACCAAGAGTATTCGCTCATTTTTCTCGAAGTTCTCATAGTAATCTAGGAAGCTTCTCCGGCCATATCTCACCGCCCTCCTCGGCCCGACACCCCTTAACCCTCTTGGTGGATATGATGCATAGCTGACAGCCTTCTCAGCCTCCTCCCGGCTATTAACCCATGGAACGAGTATCCCCTCAGCTCCTATGTCAAGTGCCCTCTTTATGATTACCATGTCGTTCCATGGGACCCTGATTATCGGTGAGATATCCACGCCTCTTAGGGGCATGAGCAGGACCTCGACGTCGGATATCTCGAGCGGCGCATGCTCCATGTCAAAGACAAGCCAATCGAGCGGGAGCTCCGACAAAGCGTCAACAACATCCGGATGGTTTATCGTTATCCATGTTCCAAGAACCACTTCCTCGTTCTTGAGCTTCCTCTTTAAGCTGGACATGAGGCTTACAACATCTTTATAGCTCATATACTTTTTGCTCTTGCTCTTCAGCGCATTGGTTCTCCAAGGTTACAATTGAAAGCCTCGCTCTTTAAGGCGGGGGAGTCAAGTTTATGAGATGCAGGTTTTACTCTGGTGATTTGGTGGCAAGGTTCTTGGGATCTATGCCAGCGGAGTCTGTAGAGATCGCGAAGGCTGAGCTCACGAAGCTTAGGAGGGCGGGTTATAGGGTCGTAGGGGGACACTCAGCAGTCAAGATATGCCACTGGACTAGGAGCGTTCTTAGGGGTGGTAAGAACTGTTACAAGGGATGGTATGGTATCAAGAGTCACAGGTGTCTACAAATGACCCCAGCGCTCCAGTATTGCAATATGATGTGCATCTTCTGCTGGAGACATCATACTATAAACCGCATAACAGGTGTTGGGGGCGAGTGGGATAGGCCGGAGGACATACTCGACGGGCTGATTCGGGAGCAGAGGCAACTTCTATCAGGATTTAAGGGCAACCCGATAGTCGATAAGAGGCTCTTCGATGAGGCGATGGAGCCAAAGCACGTCGCGATCTCCCTCGACGGTGAACCGACGATATACCCGTATCTCGCTGATATGGTGAAGCTGATTAAGAGTAGGGGTATGACGGCCTTTCTAGTTACGAACGGCACTAACCCAGAGAGACTCATGGAGCTTACGGAGGAGGATGCTGAGCCAACAAATCTCTACATCAGCCTTTATGGCCCAGATCCCGAGGCTCATAAGAGGATCTGCAGGCCATTAATCCCGGATAGCTGGGAAAGGCTCGTGGAGAGTCTGAAGGTTATGAGGGAGTTTCAGAAATCCGTGAAGGTTGTTAGGCTGATCATGATTAATGGTTATACGATCCGGGATCCCGAGAAATATGCGGAGCTCATTAGGATCGCCGAGCCAGACTTCATCGAGTGTAAGGGATACATGCATGTAGGCGAGTCCCAGAAGAGGATGAAGAGAGAGGCGATGCCCTCCCTCGACGAGATCAGGCCATTTGCGATAAAGCTTGCAGAGGCTCTAGGATACGAGTATCTCGCCGAGGATAGGCCGAGCAGGGTCTCATTGATCGCCAACCCGTCATCGCCGCACTATGACGTGGTTAAAATGAAGGCTTTAGGCTTCTCCCAATAACATAGATACTATGTCGTGGCCCCGCACTTCGGGCACTCCCGCCACTTGCCTTCTTCACAGCCTCATTCCCCGCATCAGCCATACCCCTCGCCCCCATAATACCATCCCAATACACACCTCCCCTTATTTTCTTGGGGAGCGCCCGAAAAATGGGAAATAAAAATATGGGGTATTGTGATATTGGCTTCAGCCTTACGGCATGCCCGCCTCGGCGGCCCTCAGCTTGAATAGCATTGCGTCCCATAGCTCCTCCCAGACTTCCCCGAGATATTCTATCAACTGATCCCAGCCCATTATCCTGATCATGTCGCATCTCGTCACGCGCCCATCACCCTCCCTCACGCCCCTGACCACGAAATACTTGACATCCTCTCCATCCTTGATAAGGTATTATAAGTATCTGCTCCGAGGTCCCTCTATCGCCATGGAATCCTATTTTTAGCCGGCTTCCCGGCATCATCATAATCTTTCCATTTTCAGGCGGGTCCCCAAGAAATAAGGGCAGGCATGTATTGGGATGGTATTGTGGAGGTATGGCTGATTACGTGGATGTCTTCGAGGAGGCCGGCCTCATGAGGGAGTTCGTCGGGGTCTTGGATAACATTAACTCGACGCTTGCCATTGTTGAGAGGTATAGGCTGCCATCAGTCATCGCTAGGACGCTTATCCATGATGACCTTAGCATGCTCGACGGCTTCGCCAGAGAATACCGCGGATACGTTGGCAAGGTAATGAACCACGTCTGCGAGGAGCTTCATGGCTTACTCTATGAAGTCCTCGGGGGGTGAATGAAGATGACGCAGACGAAGAGTGGGCCGCGGCAAAGTGGATCGGATTCGGTCCGGAGAGAGGAGGCCCAAATTGTAGGTGATGGTAGGAGGAGGGGAGAATATCGGCCCAGAGAGCTTAGGATAAAGCTGTATGATAGGGTTATGGCTCTTCGCCAACTAGGACTGTCGAACAATAAGATCAGACATGTAATCAAACAGGAATACGGGATTGAGCTATCCAGGTGCCAGATAAGTGGATGGGTACGAGGACTGCATAGTCCGTATAACAAAGGGAGGATACCTTCGCTGGAACTGTTGGAGCCTTCCGAGGATTTAGCATATGTGATCGGCGTGGTTTGCGGCGATGGATATGTTGGTACTACAAGGCGCGACCGCAAAGGCTACAAGCAAGCCAGAATACACCTCAGGGCGAAGGATAAAGAGTTTGTCGAGGAATTTGCTATAAGGATAGGCAGAGTACTGAACAGGCCACCGCACAAACCGAAAATCCTGAGATCGACAGGTCGCTACTACTATTACACCCAGGTTAAGTCGAAGACACTCTACGAACTGTTGAAAAAGCCGGTTGACCTCGAGAGGTTGAGGAAATACATTGAACACTGTGATAAGTGCAGCGCCGCATTCCTTAGGGGGTTCTTCGACGCGGAAGGGGGCGTATTGAAAGATGGGTCAATTTATGTAGTGAACAGCGATTATCGCCTCTTGAAGTATGTGCAGTCCCTTCTTGGAAGATTTAAGATAGCAACGACGGGCCCGAACCTTCTACATCAACGAGGATCAATAACGCACATAAAAGGAAAACAATATGTTCGCCGACGTGATGTGTACCATGTTTACGTGAAACGGAGCTGTAATATGGGGGTTCTACAAGTATATAGGATTCACCATAAGGAGGAAACAAGAACGCCTGGTAAACTACTTGAGAAGAACTGGAAGACTAGAATACTAACCCACCCCCTTTCCCCCTTTTACACGCATACTTACCAGTTCACCGCGTTTATGTGACCATCATTATGGTCGAGGAGGCCTCCGTGAAGGGGCTAGGGGATCTTACAAGGGAGGATTCTTATCCACTGTTGGGCATGACGTCATGGGTTTAAGTCTCACCGGGCCCATATCCGCACCCTCCTCGACCTGTTATGATCTAAAGCAGGCGGCCGCTTCTAAAATAGGGCTTGGAGCCGGTCTCTAAGCCTTCTCCAGCTCTCCTCAAGAGACTCTGGGATCACCTTCGTATCCGCTAGGACCGGCATGAAATTAGTGTCTCCAACCCATCGTGGAACGATGTGAAGGTGAATGTGCTCTTCGAGGCCTGCTCCAGCGGCCCTCCCAATATTCAGCCCCACATTGAATCCATCGGGCTTATACTCGGATTCAAGCGCCGCGATCGAGAGCTTTAGGAGCTTGATCATCTCAAGGAGCTCATCATCACCTAGATCGGTTATTCTTCTAACATGCCTGTATGGCGCTATCATGAGGTGGCCATTATTATAGGGGTACCTGTTTAGGATCACGAAGCATGATTGACCCCTATGGACCACGAGATTCCTCGCATCATCCTCATCCCTCGAGGCCTCACAGAGAAAGCACTCCCTCTCCTTCTTTGAGAACCATTTTATGTAGGTGATCCTCCATGGGGCGTAGAGTATCTTCATCAAGTGATCATTCTCCGGATTCTTTAAGAGTATTTCCATGGCGCCTTATCGCGAGAAGGGTAATTAGCCTGGGTTGTCATGTCATTTGGGCTGGATATGGCGGAGATAAGGCAGGTTGATGTTTCTGGGAAGGAGGTTGTTAGGAGAGAGGCGGTTGCGAGGGGATTCATCAAGCTAAGGCCTGAGACTATTCAGAGGATAAGGTCTGGCGCCTTGGAGAAGGGTGACCCGCTTCAGGTGGCGAGGCTTGCGGGGATAAATGCCGCAAAGCTGACGCCATTCCTGCTCCCCCTCTGCCACCCGCTTAAGCTTGAGCATGTTGAGGCAAGCCTCAACGTTATGGATGATGGGGTCGAGGTTATGGTCAGGGTTGTCGCACATGAGAAGACTGGGGTCGAGATGGAGGCTCTAACAGCCGCCGCGATAGCCCTCCTCAATATATGGGATGTCGTCAAGCAATATGAGAAGGATGAGTCCGGCCAATATCCATTAACGGAGATCACCTCGATAAGGGTCTTGAGGAAGGTTAAGGAGGGGTGAGGGGGCTGTCCTCGCCAAAGTATGAGCATGAGAAGCATGCGCCCAAGACTCTTAGATTCGCCCTTGTAACCGTGAGCAGCTCTAGGTATGCGGCGAGGCGCGATGGCAGGCCCTACACGGATGAGTCCCAAGATCTCGCGGCCGCGATGATAATTGAGCATGGTCATGTGGTCGAGGTTAGGGAACTTGTGGATGATGACATGGAGGGGATAAGGGTTGTTCTGGAAAAGCTCCTAAAGAGGGAGGATTTAGACGTGGTGATCTTCATTGGTGGGACGGGCTTCTCGAGGAGAGATGTAACGATAGAGGCTGTTAAGCCGTTTTTCGAGAAGGAGGTTGAAGGGTTTGGAGAGCTATTTCGGTGGCTTAGCTTCGGGGAGATTGGGGCAGCCGCGATCCTGAGCAGGGCCACGATGGGGATTGCTCATGGAAAGGCCGTTATCTGCATACCCGGATCGCCAAATGCCGTAAAACTTGCTCTGGAGAACTTCCTCCAAGCCCTACCACATCTAATCTATATCGCGCGATCATCGTAATTCTCAGCAGTTCTTCTCATTTTTCATTAGATTCCCTTTGGCCGGCTTGGGTGAGTATCGGCAGTGCGACCCTGATTAGCCTCTCCTCGCCCCTCATCACGTGATAGCTCGGCGACCTGACCTTCCTATCACCAACATAGACGTGACCGTGGACTATGAGCTGCCTCGCTTGGTATATTGTCCTCGCGAGCCCAAGCTTATAGACCATTGTCTGAAGCCTTCTCTCGAGTATATCTCTGACCGTCAGTTTGAGGACATCATCAGCCGTTGCGTTCTCGTCAACAAGCCCCATCCTATAGAGTCGCCCTATGAGGATGCGCTCTTCCCTGGCCCGCACCTCGCCGGTGAGGCCGAAGAGCTTCCTTGCATGAGCCCTAATCTTTCTCAGGATTGTCTGCGCCCTCCACAACTCCCTCTTATTCCTTAAACCATATTCCCCGACGAGCTGAAGCTCAGCAGCCAACCTATCGGCCTTCCAAGGATGACTCGGAGTCTCATATTGCTTTCTGGGTCTCTTCGGATCCCCCATTCTGCCTGAGACCCCTTAAGGTCTCCCTTATTAATATAACCCATCGCTAGGCTAGACTTATTAGAGGATGGTGACTTGATGGCTGTGATGAAGAGAGCTAAGAGACCTGCTGGATCATTGCCGGGCGAGGATCTCGAGCTTGTTGAGAATTATGGTGAGCTTGTTAGGGAGGCTAGGATTAAGATTGGGTTGACTCAGGAGGAGCTGGCCAGCCAGGTGGGCGAGAAGGCCACGGTGATAAAGAAGATCGAGCATGGCGAGCTTAGGCCCTCAATAGAACTCGCGAGAAGGCTTGAGAAGATTCTAAGGATAAGGCTTCTCATGCCGGCTGAGGAGGAGCCGTCCTCGGAAATAAAGAAATATCTCACGAAGCCTGGAGCGTCTGGTGGAGTGAGCCTGGGGGATCTACTCAAGAAGAGGCAGAAGGAAGAGCTTTAGGTTGAATCAAGGTTTAAGGGATGGCTGGCGGGACTAATGCTTGAAGGCGGAGCTTTGAAAGTAGCAATAGTTCATCGAGTTGATAGAGGTGAGGAAGATAATCTTAGCGAACTTAGGGAGCTTTGTAGAACGGCGGGATACGAGGTTGTCTATGAACTTAAGCAGGTTAGGCCACCTCACCCCGAGTATCATATAGGCCCTGGAAAGGTTGAGGAGCTGAAGAAGGCTGTCAAGGTGCTGGGTATAGAGAAGGTGGTCTTCGAGAATGAGCTGAAGCCCGTTCAAGAGTATAATCTCGCAAAGGAGCTAAAGGTCCCAATACTCACAAGGACAAAGCTGATACTCGAGATATTCAGCCTCCACGCGAGCAGCCTCGAGGCAAAGCTCCAGATAAAGCTCGCGGAGCTGAAGTATGAGCTCTCTAGGGCGAAGGAGAAAGTGAGGCTTGCGAAAAAAGGTGAGCAACCCGGATTCCACGGCCTCGGAGCATATGAGGCGGACGTATATTACGATGAGATACATAGGAGGATAGTCTCGATATCGAGAAAGCTTGAGAACATCAAGAAGCATATGGATCTGATTAGGCTGGAGAGGAGGAAGCGCGGCCTGCCGATGATATCTCTAGCGGGCTACACCAATGCAGGAAAGTCCACGCTCTTCAACGCCCTAGCTAGGGAGAATGTGCCCGTGGACTCGAGGCTCTTCACGACGCTAACCCCTACAACTAGAGTAGTCCGCCTTGCTGGGAAGCCTGTCTTCCTTTCAGATACGGTCGGGTTCATTAAGAATCTCCCAACACTTCTTGTGGAAGCCTTCTATGCAACACTCAGGGAGATAGCACTCTCAGATCTGATACTTCTAGTTGCTGACGCATCCGATCCTGCGAATAAGCTGAAGGAGAAAATAGAGACATCGCTCCAAACACTCTATAATATTGGGGCGCATGATGTCCCGATACTCCTCGTACTGAATAAGGTTGATCTCGTCGACCGAGATGAGCTTGAGTTAAGGATCGAGGAACTCGACCTAGATCTGCCACATGTTATAATATCCGCGAAGTACGGCTGGGGACTTGATGAGCTCCAAGAAAAGGTTTCTGAGCTCCTAAAGGGCTTCATCAAGGTCGAGACCACATTACCCTACACGGAGGAGACAGCCAAGATTCTAGACGAGATATTCAGGAACTCTAGGGTCGACTTCCTCAACTATGAGGATGAGTTCATAAGGGTTAGAGCCGAGATGCCCATCCAGCTAGCAGAGAAAATAAGGAGGAAATTTGACAATGGAGGGTTCAAAGTTATTAGGTAGACTGCTTCTCAGGATTGTCCGCGATATAGCCGACTACCAGTTCGGGAAAGGAACGGGTGAAAAGCTCTTTCCTGACGAATGCATTGTCGAGGTTTCTAAGAGGACTGGGAGGCCGCGCTACATCAAGCTCGGCGAGGAGATACTGGCAACTATTAGGTATCCGGATAACATGATAGCCCTAAGCCTTCATGGGGCCGAGAGGTTAAGAGAAGCTCTTGGCGATAAGGCGCCGAGGATAGTCCTTCGGGAATCCGGTGTGGAGCGCGTGCTCAGGGGGATGAACCCCCTCGCAGCCGACATTCAATATTGCTCCGATGGCATAAGGCCTGGCGAAGAAGTCTTGGTGGAGTCGAGCGATGGAAGGCTCATAGCAATCGGGAAAGCAATTACTTCATCGCGAATCATAAGAGAGTTAAAAACGGGCGCGGTGATCAAGATAAGGAAAGTGAAGAAACGCTAGCGGCCTATCCGCCGCCACTTATAAGGAACACTTATATTTTGATTGCTAGAAAAATGTGATGAGAGCGCCATGAGCGCTCAGGAGCTGGTCCAGGCAGCAAGAAAGAGGAAATGCAGCAAATGCGGTAAAACGATAGTTAAGGGAGAATACGTCTTGCGGACGGGAAAGAAGGCCTACTGCCTCGATTGCGCCGCAACGATAGTGACCGATCCCGTGCTGAAGGAGAAGATTGAAGGACTTAGGAAGGGCCAGCTCACGGGCTATACACAGTAAAACATGTTTCCATCCATAATATTTTTCTTGTTGGGCCGGCTTATAGAGGGTAATCTTAAATTCCCTGGAGTTCGGCTTATTCATGACTATGAGGCGCGTTTCTCCAAGGCAGCTGAGGCGATTGCAAGCGAAGATGTTGGGTAACTTAGGCCTAGATGTTAAGGAGCTTGGCAGGGCTAGCAGGATCGTGATAGAGCTTGATGATAAGACGATAATAGTCGAGAATGCGAATGTCTTTGAGATGAGGGTTGAGAATGAGAGCATATTCCAGATTGTTGGTGGCGAGGTGTCTGAGGAAGGGAAAGTTGAGGAGAAGTATGAACCCTCGAATGAGGATGTAATGCTGGTGGCAGCTCAGGCCGGGGTGAGCGAGGAGGAGGCGAGAAGCGCCCTGAGAGAGGCTAATGGGGACCTCGCCAAGGCTATTCTCCTCCTCAAGTCCAAAAAGACCTGAGAATTACGAGATCGCTATCACCCCATGCCTGTTATACTTCCTCAGTTCCTCAGCGGCATATATTGCCTCGCTTAGAGCCTTCGGGCTCCTGCCAAGATCCATCCACAAGCAGAATCCGCCATTAAGGTGTTGTATTATCTGGCGCGCCGACTCAATCCATAATTCTATGCTCCTATATTCGCTCAGCCTCGGGATCGGGCTCACGCTATAAGCCCTAGCCCCATGAGTTAGATTTTTCAGCAGCTCCTCATCATATCTCTGGGAGTCTAGGTGGAAGAATCGTCTTGAGGCCAAGATGGGACACCTGCCGGCGAGCATCACATCACTCGTCTGCGACATGAGCTTTGACAACTCCCTCAACACGGCGAGTTCAAGCTCCACTGCCTCCTCTATTGTCGTGGATCTTCCCCTAGCTAGGAGCTTTCCAGCCTCGACCAAGCCGCTTAAGGCGATCATCGAGCATGGCCTGCTCCCGCCATGAAATTTTTCAGCCAGTGTTAACCCCTTCCTGATTACCGGTAATATACTCTTCAGCCAGCTCCTGAGATTAGCGACCAAGCCATCTAAACCACCATCACCCTCCATGGCGGCCCTCAGCGCATTTAGAGAGATTATGGAGTGTATTGCCCGGCAATTTTCATCTAAGCGGAGACCCGTGAAGTAAGCCTCATCAGATAGGGAGTATGTGTAGGGTATCCCGAGCTTCTGCAGCATCTTGCTCGCCAGAGCTATATCTCGGATATCATGTCCTCCACAATCGAGCATTACCCTGATACTTAGCCTCACATCGCTTGGGGTCTCATGTAGAAACTTCACGATATCATCAGTAGCCTCGACGGACATTATCCGCCTCTTGGGCATATTGTCCGGGAGAGAACTGATGATGGATCTTATGCTGGACTCCGGGCCTAGCAGCCTTATCTCATGTCTCACGTGGAAGAATGATGCGCATAGTTCCATCGTCGATCTTATTGGCTTATCAGGGTCAAGCTTGACAGCCTTGGAGAAGAGACATGTGAGCCACCCAGAGACCGGATAGATGTCGATCCTCCCGTTGAGATGCATGTCAGAGACATTTCTCGGGAGGAATCCCAAGAGCAAGTATTCTCTCATGATCGCCCCGGATGTCTCCTGTGCGAGGAGCATCCAATCCCTGCTCTCGATAGATTTCTTGAAGAGAGTTTCAGCATCGTGGAGAGGCATGCCTATCCTCGTGAGCCTATGCCTGTATTTCTCAAGGCCCATGTCCAGCAGAATGGCGTTGACTAGCTCACGGATCAGTGGGGCTGAGAGATATTCTATCTTAAGGTCGAAGAGCTTTCTCTCAGCTATCGAGGCGATTTCATTCGCTAGCTTCGGTGGAAGCTTCCCCTCCCTCACCAAGGCCTTCGCTATTTTACTCTTATCGAATGGCTCGACGATCTGGTCACTCCTCCTAACCATCATCCGGCTTCTATCCCTCAGTTCCTCCTCGATAGACTCTAAGGCGCTTAGGATCTTGACGCCCCTGCTCGATAGAGTGTATTTCCCTGTGGACGATTCCACCTCCACAAGCCCGCATGTGAGAAGTTTCTTGAGGTGATAGGAGAACTTGCCTGCATCCTTATCCCTGTCAAGGCCGACCGCCTTCACGAGCTCCGTGTAACTCAGCTTCCTGCCAGCCAGAGACTTTAGGATCCTGAGCCTCATGGGCGAGGCCATGCTCTCTAGGACTAAAGCTAAATCTGGGGATCCCTTGTGAGAGTCCATTCCATGAAGCCTTATGACTTCTAGATTAAAAGCATTGAGATAAAGCTAAACATATATGGTGGACTGGCCGAAATTTCGGCAGGATGGGGCTTAGGGAGTTTCTTAAGTCGGCGTCCGCCACGATTAAGCTTGCTAGAAAGCCGACTAGGGAGGAGTTTAAGCAGGCAATGAAGATAGTTGCGATAGGCGTCTCGGCGATAGGGCTCATAACATTCGTGATAAAGTTCCTCGCCCTAGCGATCCAAGGTGCGTGAGATGTATGGAGGGCCAGGCCGAGGCTCCGCGCAGGGCGTCAAGATTCTTCGTGATTAAGGTTACAGCCGGGCAGGAGAGGAATGTCGCTAGGATACTGGAGAGTAGAGTTACCTCTCCCGAGCAGCAGGGGGTATACTCGATTATCATACTCCCCGAGATTAAGGGCTATGTCTTCGTGGAGGCCGAGAGCAGAGACAAGGTCTCGCTACTCGTTCAGGGGATCAAGCACGTGAAGATGGGGTCAATCCTCCCGGTCAAGAAGGAGGAGATCATGATGCACTTAGTTGAGAAGCCGACTATTGAAATGCTCTCCATCGGGGATATAGTGGAGATAATCTCCGGGCCCCTCCAGGGGATAAGCGGCAAGATAATCAGGATAGATAAACCTAAAAATGAGGTAACTATAGAGCCGACCGACGCTGCGTTCGTGCTCCCGATCTCGGTGCCAGCGGATCAGGTTAGGGTGATAAAGGAGAAGGGGGTTTAAGGTGGATGCCCGAGAAAACCCTGAAATTCCTTGTTCCGGGCGGTGAGGCCACGGCTGGGCCGCCGATAGGACCTGCTCTAGGCCCACTTGGAGTGAATGTCCTCCAAGTAGTTGAGGAGATTAATAGGAGGACATCGGAGTTCAAGGGAATGAGGGTTCCAGTAGAGGTTATTGTGAACACTGATACCAAGACATTTGAAGTTAGAGTTGGTACCCCCACTACGGCGGCGCTGTTGGTTAAGGAGGCTGGAATCGAGAAGGGCTCATCTCAGCCGAATAAGGAATTCGTCGCGAATCTCAGCATGGAGCAGATAATCAAGATAGCGAGGATCAAGATGCCAGATATGCGTGCCAAGACCCTTAAAGCAGCAGTCAAGCAGGTTCTAGGCACGTGTCTAAGCATGGGAGTAACAGTTGATGGAAAGAGCGCGAAGGAGGTTATCAGAGAAGTCGACGCCGGCCTACATGACGATCTCATCAGAAAGTATGAGGAGTCCTGAGCCGAGCTTACTTAATCCCATCTCTTTATGCTCTTCACTCCTCAATAGATAAAAGCAAGCCCATATTGGGATGGTGTGAACTAGTTGGATTAGGGAGGATGAGGAGAGCATGCTTAGAACGCTTGAGGAGGCGCTGGTGGAGGCTATAGAGCGGGCGAGGCAGTCCGGCAAGCCTAGGAAATTTAAGCAGTCGGTGGAGCTGATAGTGAACCTGCAGGATATAGATTTGAAGAAGCCTGAGAACAGGATCTACGAGGTTGTTGAGCTTCCTCATGGTAGGGGCGATAAGCCGGCTAAGGTCTGTGTCATCGCGGGCCCCGCCCTAGCAACGGAAGCGAAGAAGATACCGGAGATTGATAGGGTTATTGAAAGGGAGGAGCTCGAGGCGCTGGTCGGGAATAAGAGGTTGGCCAAGAAGATAGCTGCCCAATATGACTTCTTCTTGGTTGAGCCAGCGATGATGGGGCTCGCGGCGAAGGCGCTTGGAGCGGCTCTCGGAGGGCGTGGGAAGAGGCCTCAGCCGATCCCGCAGGGAGTGGATCTTGCGGAGCTCGTCAGGAGCCTAAAGAGGAGCGTGGTAATCAATGTTAGGAAGAATCCACAGGCCATGTGCTTGATCGGGACAGAGGACATGGATTCTAAGATGCTTGCCGAGAACGCGGCAGCGGTGATTTCTAGGATCGCGGAGAGGCTGGAGAGAAGGTTCCGGAATATCCAGTCGATCTATGTCAAGAGGACTATGGGCGAGCCCGTCAAAGTCGGGTTAGAGTCCTAGGATAGGGGTTAAATCTAGGCTTAAATCCAGTGAGAGGGGCCTTGTCAGCAGAAGCCGTCGTTAAGCGCACTCGTAGAATCCCTGAGCGGAAGGTTAGGATAGTTGAGGAGCTATCCCAGCTAATATCATCGAGCAGGGTTGTCACGGTCTTCAGGCTCGTGGGCTTGAGGGCAAACTTGCTCCACGAGGTGAGGAAGAAGCTCCGAGGAATAGCCACGATAAAAATAGCCAAGAAAAACCTATTCATCAAGGCTTGTGAGAGGGCTGGCAAGCCCGATCTAGGAGCCCTAGTTGACGACTTTAAGGAGCCCGTGGGATTCATCTTCTCCAATACCAGCGCTTTCAAGCTCAAGATAATCCTAGACAGGAATAGGATACCAATGCACGCTAGGGCTGGTGAGAAGGCGGACTTTGACGTCATTGTGCCCGAGATGAATACGGGGCTCCCGCCAGGCCCGATCCTGAGCGAGTTCGGCAAACTTAAGATTCCCACGAGGATTGAAGGCGGCCAGATCTGGATAGCTAAGGACACGATTGTCGCCCGGAAGGGTGATGTGATCTCGCCGGAGCTAGCCTCCCTCTTAGCGAGGCTGGATATAAAGGCGGTCCTCAAGGGGATAAGCATAGAGAAGGCCTTCGAGGACGGCATCCTGCTCACGAAGGAGCAGCTCGAGCTTGATCTTGAGAAGACTAGTGAGGAGATTAAATCGGCCCACATCCAGGCGCTAAGCCTAGCGATGGAGATAAGCTACATAACAAAGGAGACCGTGATACCGCTCCTAATCAAGGGCGCTCTCGAGGCAAGGACCTTGGCAATAGAGGCCGAGGTACCGTCTAAGGAGACCATACAGGATATAATATTACTCGCGGAGAGGAGAGCTCAGGCGCTCAAGGCAGCTGCAAAGCTCGAGTAAATAACAGTGGATATGAGTCACTTCAAGAGTTGATGTAGAGCTCTTATCGAGACCCCCTCCAACCTCTCTTTCGATACATCTTCTCCCAGGCCCCCCTGTCCGAGCCGATCCCTACCTCCACCTCTTCCACCAAGCTCCCCAGCTATAATTGAGGCAAGTTTTCCAGCATGTATCCCGGATTTTATGGCTGCCTCATTAGCCGTGACTAGCAGGTACGGCCTCTCACCACCATACGCTGCGATAAGGCATGCGGGCTCATCGACGGCCAAAAGCTTATCCGAGATTTTGAGAATATAATCCCTGTCGTCCTCGAGCTCCCGCGTCACGTAGACCTTTATCCCGCTCATAATTATGGGCTTCTCTTTTAGCTCGCGATATCTCAGCTCGGCTACAGCTGAGAGGAGTCTCCTCGCTAATGATCTAAGCCTCTTGAGCTCAGATAACGTCTCATCCAGCGCCTTCTCAATAGCTTCCACTGGTGCTTCAAGCTTCTCTGCAAGCCTCAAGGTCATGAGCCAGCTCTGCTGGATGTATCGTAGGGCCGCTGGCCCGGCCACAAATACAAGCCTCTCAACACCATCCTGTATTCGCTCGGTCCTGATTATCTTTATCAGCCCAACATCCTCCGTGTTCTCAACGTGAAGTCCTCCACAAGCCTCTGCATCCCACCCAGGTATCTCCACAACCCTTATTGTGGCTGATGGAACTTCCCCACCCTGATAAAGCTGGAATCCATACCGCCTCTCAGCCTCATTCCTATCCATCTCCATGATCTTGACCGGTATCCTAGCAGCTATGATCCTGTTCGCCTCTTCCTCTATGCGTACAACCTCCTCTAGGCTGAGCCTTTTATGATGACTTATGTCGAGCCTCGCGAAGCCCGGTTCCTTCCTAGCTCCAGCCTGCCATGCATGCTTCCCCAAAATCCTCCTAGCAGCGCCCAAGATTATATGGGTGGCTGTGTGATGCCGCATGAGGGAGAACCTGCGCTCACGATCAACAATGCCCCTGACGATCTCACCCTCAGCTGGTGGGGGGCCTTCAACCCGGTGGACGATTACCCCGCCCTCCAGAATCTGAACATCAATAACCCTGCACTCACCCCTTGAGTGCCTCAGTATGCCCTGATCAGATACAGCACCACCGCCCTCAGGATAGAAGCATGTCCTATCTAGCGCGACATGATTCTCGCGTACGCGCAGCACCCTAGCCTCAAACTCGAGCATGCTTGGATCCCTGTAATAGAACTTCTCCGTCGCAGGGAGATCCTTGAATTCTTCCTCGAGGAGCCTTATCCTCTCATCAGCCTCTCTTACAGGCTCCTCTCTCAAGTGCCTTGATGCAACAAGCTCGTAGAAGTTCTCAGGGATGTTTATCTCCATTCCAAGCCTCTCCGCAACCGGTCTCACGATATCGGGCGTTACCCCCCTTTCATCATAAGCCCTGATAATGAATTCAAGCGGCACCTCGGATGCACCCCTTTTCCTCATCTCCGAGAGCTCTCTTTCAATGTATTCCACACCCTTCGCTATAGTGTCCTCGAACTTCCTAATCTCATGCTCGACTATATCGATGGTCTCGTCCCTCATCTCCCTCAGATGGGGGAAATCCCCGCCCCAGTAGTCTATCTGGAGGTTTATCAGATCTATGAGCCTATCTTCGTATCCGAGCTCCTTGAGGAGCCTATAAGCCTTCCTTATGAGGAGCCTCGCGAGATACCCAACCCTTACATTTGACGGGACAACTCCCTCGCTTATTATGAACGTTATCGACTTGGTGAAGTCCAAGGATGCGTAGATCTTCTCGAGCGGCGCGATTACATTCACTATCGTCTCCAGCGGGATTCCAGACGCCTCTGAGATCCTCCTCCTAGCCTCAGCAATCGTCATCCCAGCCTTTGGCACAACCAAGGCGGTATATGGAGAATATTTGACCAAGAGCTCCCTATCGACCTCCGGGAAATCGACTATCTCCTTAAGCCTCGGGTATAGCTCGCCATAGACCGCGTCGAAGCAGCTTGGCGTCCCTTGGGTAAGCCATGTGAAGCGCTCCATGCCATACCCTGTGTCTACAGTCCTTATCGGGAGCTTGATCAGCTCGTCATCAACAGTCTTATACTGCATGAAGACTAATGTCGCCACCTCAAGCCCATATGAGATGGCCTCAAAACATGGGCCAGCATTACCACCACCAGACCAAACCCCCTCCTTGTAGATGATCTCCTCCTCGGGTATCCCAAAGACCTCCTGAGCAAACTCGTGATAATATTGGACGGTCTCATCCTTCCAGTAAACCTCCCTGTCAGGGTAGTTGAAGGCATGGGCGCCCCCCATCTCGAATATTGTGAGATGTCTTCCAAAGGTTAGCCCAACCTTATCTATGTCGACGAGTCTTATACATGGCTGGCTTATGACGAGAGGATTCGCTGGCGGAGGAGCGATCCCGGACGTTACATACGGCTGGAAGTCAACTATGCTTGCATCCGTCAAGAATATGTCGGATCTCCAGCGGGCAACAACAGGGTATGGCGCGATTATCGTATGGCTCCTTCTTTCGAAGAACCTGAGAAATGATTCTCGAACCTCGCGAAGGCTCATCCTGCGCCTAGTCAGACTCTTGCCAACGAAGCGGTATGGCTCGCAGGGGGACTCACCACAGACCTCCCTATCCGGGTTAAGTGTCCAGAAATATTCACCACAGCTGACGCAGCGCCTCCTAATATAACCACGCTCCATCAGGAAGTTTAAGGAATACTCCTCCGCCCCGAACCTCAAGCCTCCCACCTAGATTGCTCGTTAATGAGCTTCAAAATAGCTTTAAAATAAATGTTAGCGACAAATGTTAACATCATATAGTAGTTCGTAGCTCATAGTTTTCCTCATCCCAGCCGATTCCAACCCACTCTACAGCGATTATATGGGAGATCCTCGGCTCAAACTCCTTGACATCGCTTTTATTTCTTTGAGAGGTCTCCGAAAAATGGGAGATAAAAATGGGGATAAAAATATGGGGTGTTGTGATGTTTATGGCATGCTTGTCTCGGCGGCCTTCAGCTTGAATAGCATGGCGTCCCACATCTCCTCCCATACATCCCCGAGATATTCGACAGCCGATCCCAGCCCCGTTATCCTGACCATGTCGCATCTCGTCACGCGCCTATCGCCTTCTCTCACACCCCTCACCACGAAATACTTAACATCTTCCCCCTCCCTGAACGGTATTATGAGTATCTGCTCCGGGGTCTTCTCATTGCCATGGAATCCTATTTTTAGCCGGCTTCCCGGCATCCCGACATCATAATAATCTTTCCATTTTCAGGCAGGTCCCTAAGAAATAAGGGCAGGCATGTATTGAGATGATATTGTGGGGGCATGGCTGGTTACGTGAATACCTTCGAGGAAGCGGGCATTATTGGAGTCTTGGATTACGTGGACTCGACGCTTGCCGCTGTTGAGAGACACAGGCCGCCATCAGTCATCGCTAGGACGCTCGTCGATAATGGCCTCAGGATGCTCGAC
>JAKCEV010000039.1 GCA_023539495.1 Candidatus Wolframiiraptor allenii | reverse complement strand
ACAGGCCGCCATCAGTCATCGTTAGGACGCTTGTACATGATGGCTTCGGGATGCTTGATGATTTCGCCAGGGAATACCGCGGACACGTTGGCAAGGTGATGGACCATGTCTGCATGGAGCTACGAAGCCTAATCTATGAAGTCCTCGGAGGTGAATGAATATGAGGAGGGATTGTACTGTAGAGTTGATCGTTGATGAGGATGCCGAGAAGAGGCTGAGACAGCTCTGCAACCTTTCTTCAAAGCTTTGGAACGAGGTTAATTATGTTAGGCTGAAGATGTATCTCGAGAAGAAGCATATTGACTTTGATGGGACGTATAGGGAGTTTTATGAGAGATATAAGTCGTTGATAGGCGCGGTCACGGCCCAGCAGATATTAAACAAGAATAACAATGCATGGAGAAGCTTCTTCGAGCTTTTTAAAGCTGAAGGGGGAGGGGAGGCTGTCGCCATTCATGAGGAAGGTTAGTCCACCGGGATTTGGCAAGAGGAATGGGTCTAGGACACTGTGGACCATCATTAGAAAAGACCAGTATAAGATGGATGGTGATAGGATTGTTCTTCAAGGTCTCGGCGCGATCGGCTGGATAGAGGTGAGATACAAGGGCCCAATATATTTGAGGGGTGAGCGCGGAGAGCTCATGATATGCTATGACGCCGATAGAGGGAAGTGGTATGCCCACATTGCTTTCTCCAAGATCTCCGAAAGGATGGTGAAGGGAGAGTGGAGGCAGGTGCCGCGGCAGCCGAAAGGCAACTTAACAGCAGGCATAGATATTGGGATCAATAACCTACTGGCGATCTACGTCGAGAATGGTTTGGCGAAGCTCGTCAACGGCAAACCACTAAAATCAATATCATATTACTGGAGGAAGAAAATCGCTGAGTATCAATCAACATTAAGCAAGTATGGCTTGGAGACGTCTAGGAGGCTTAGACGGATGTACATGAAGTGGAGGAGGCAGATAAGACACTACATAAACACCAAGGTAAGGGAGGCCATGGAGTGGCTTTATGACGTTGGGGCATCCACGGTTAAGGTCGGATATCCAAGGTATATCGCGCTAAAGAGTGGTAACTTCGATAATGTCCATGCTTGGACTTATGGCCTTCTGCTGAGGGGGCTCTCAGAGGCTGCAGAGGAATATGGGATCAAGGTAATCTACGTGGATGAGTCCTATACTTCGTCGAGATGTTCATGGCATGGTGACGGCTGTGGCGTCAGGATACACCGAGGGCTATTCAAATGTACGACGATGAATAAGGTATTCAACGCCGACCTCATAGCAGCATACAATATTCTATTGACGCCAGTAACCCCCGAGCCCCGAAAAGGGGTAGGGGTAATGGCCGGAGACCCGGCCAAGGGCTAAACCTCCCCACCCAAGTAGGGGAGGAGGTCATACTTGAGATCTTCCACAGCTTGGGCAGAATATCTTGCCGCCCAGCGGCTTCCCGCAGAACCTGCACCTATCCTCCGGAACCTCCTCTTCCTCCTCCTTCTCTTCCCTCTTCTTCTCGTATCTTCTTGCGAAGATTAGTCCTCCCTCGAAAAGCACGGCGAATACGGCGAGGAGTATCAGGTTCGCGAACACGCCTCCATCCGGTGTTATTATTGCGGCGACGATGTACATGCCACCATAGATCCACTTCCTATACTTCCCGATCGACTTAGTGCTGAGCAATCCAACACGGACTAGGAGGTTCATTATAACCGGGGTCGTGAACACAGCGCCGGTCGCTAGCGTGACAACCAGTATCGTCGTATAGAAGTCCATGATGGTAATCACGGGCTCAGCTCCGACGAGGTCGAAGAATATCAGCATAGCCTTGAACGTGAATGGTGTAATCATATATAATCCGAAGAGCAGACCTGCTATGAATAGGCCAAGGAAGGCCGACAAAAATGGATAAATCATCCTTCGCTCATGCGGGTAGAGCGCTGGGTCAACATACTTGAATATCTCATATCCTATGACAGGGCTGCTAAATGCGAGGCCGAAAACGAGGGATGCTATGAAATAGATCTCGAGCGGCGCAGTAATCGTCTGTCCTATTAACTTCATAACCTCCGGCTTCACCGTATTTCTCAGGATCTCCAAAACCACCGAGACCATGGGCTTATAGTATCCCTCAAGGAGCTCTTGGGGCGAGTAGATCTGGGCCGGAAATACCAGCATGATCATAGTCATTACGCCGATAGTTATCAGGCAGACCTTGAGCCTATCCCTAAGCTCCATCAAGTGCTCGAGCAGCGTCATCTCTTTCATGTCCCTAGGCTTCTCTTCAGACTTCTTCGACTCCTTCAACCTCCCGCCTCCAAAAACCCATTGCAATAAATACAGCCTCACCTAAAAATCCCTATCCCAGAAAAATCTTTCAGCATTGAAAAAGATTATAGATTCTCATTTGGGGGAGGCGCGACACTATTCTCGGCTTTCTTGCTCCCGGCTACTTCTTCTTCGTGAGCCTGAGTATTTCCTCCGCTATTTGATCCCTAGTCTTGCCCTCCGTCTCTATGCCAAGCTCCTTAGCTATCTTGATAAGCTCGTCGGATGCCTCGGAGACTGTCTCGGTGAATGGGCGGACAGACTCCTTTACCGCTTCCTTCATCTCCTCAGCCTCTTTAGCCGCTTTCTGGAATTCCTTCTTTGCCTCTCCAAGCGCTCTAGCCATCTTCGGCAGCTGGGATGGCCCCCATAATAGGAGGACTACTATGATTATTGCCACGATAACCCACTCGAGACCTGCGATCGCCATGACCCTCGAATGTTATGGACTTAGGCTCAAATATAAGTATTTTATTTTTAATTTTCTCGCATCAAAAAGGAAGCGAAGCATTGTTGGAGGAAAAATTATCAGGGGTTCTTGGGCCAGCATCTGTTGAGGTTTGCTTTAATCCTTATAACGTGCGAATTTCTGAGGGTTTTCGAAGTGGGCGTGAGCGGGCTTGCTGGTGAGTTTAGGCCCATCGTTAGGTTCCTCGGCACGGATCTAGATGGATCTCTAAAGGTCCCCTATGCGCTCGCGGCGGTGAGGGGTATTGGCGTAATGCTTGGATATGCCATCGCTAGGGCTGCTGGCGTTGATGCGGAGAAGAGGCTTGGTTTTCTCAGCGAGGATGAACTAAGAAGGCTTGAGGAAGTTGCTAAGGACCCATTAGGCCACGGCATCCCAGCTTGGATGCTAAATAGGAGGAAGGATCCGGCCACTGGTAAGGATCTACAGCTCTATGGCTCGGACCTAGTATACGCGATTAGAGAGGATATTCAGAGGGAAATGAGGATAAAGTCTTGGAGGGGTGTCAGGCACTCCCTCGGCCTTAAGGTAAGAGGCCAGCGAACCCGAACCACGGGAAGATTCGGAACAGCAGTCGGCGTCTCAAGGAGAAGACAGTAGGGATAAGGGTTATCTGCATCCCTCCCTACGTAATATTCTTGAGAACCATGAGTCTCCTTCGGGCTCTCAGGTATTTTGGGGTGATTGCTCTCTCTGTTGGCTGGATTACGATAATCTTGGCGATAAGTGTTAATCCATGGTTCTCCCTGGCCAGGAATGCTCTCAGTGATCTGGGGGCTATTGGAAGGGAGAATGCGTGGATATTCAATTCTGGGTTGATCTTGGCGGGCATAATCGCCGCCCTCTACTCCATCTATCTCATCGCCTCGTCTCGCGGCAAGCTGGAGATCCTCGCCTCCACGATATTCCTCATGTCCTCGATACACCTGATCCTGATCGGCGCTTTTCCCGAGGGGACCTATCCACACCTCTTCGTATCCTACTGGTTCTTCCTATCAGCGGGTCTCGCGGTCCTCCTCTTCGGGGCGGCCATGCTGGTCAAGCGTGACCTCGCCCTCGGCACATCACTCGTGATAATATCTGTCATAGGATTCGCCGGCGCCGCCCTTATACCATGGCCTTCAATAGGGGCGGTGGAAGTATTCGCGATAATCCTGCTAAGCATCTGGGCTATGTTGATGTTGAGGCGCTTCTAGGCTTCTCCTCAACATCGCTCATACCCATCTTCTCTATCTCGGCTTTCAGCTTCTTCCTTATAGCAGCGGGGTTATTCTCCACGCCATAAAGCTCGGCGAAGAGGGGGCTTGTCCTCAGGATCAGCGTCCTCCCGGATTTCTCGGCCTCAATAAGCCCCTTCTCGAGGAGGATCCTGATATGCTTGTATGCGGATCCACCTCTAGCCTCAGCCACTTTACTCTGCTCAACCGGCTGATGATAGGCTATGAAGGATAATGTCCTCATGACTCCGCGGCTTAGAAGCGGCCTCCTTAGAATCTTCCTCACAAGCTCCATGTATTCCCTCCTAAGCTTGAGCAGATACCTGTTCCCGGGAAGCTCAATTAACTCCAAGGCCCTCGAATTTTCCTGATAATGCTTCTTGAGCTCCTCGATCGCGTTCAGCACCTTTTTCTTTGACCTCGTCTCACAGATCCTCATTATCAGGTTTAGGGGAACCGGCTTCCCCGCCGAGAACAATATCGCCTCAATTCTCGCCTTTAGCTCCTCTTGGCCGGACAATCCACTTCACCGCTATTAGCCTATGCTCCTCATCTTCTATCAGCTCGACATCCCCTCTCGCGGCGGCGAAGAGCAGGAGTATGAACCTCCTCGCGGCCTCAAGCCTATCAACCCCTTCAAATATGCTCCTGACATCGATGATCTCCTTGTCACCAAATATCCTCCTGAGACCTTCGAGGAATTCATCTAGCCTCTCCTCAAGCTTGACAAGGAACTCGTCAAGCTCCACATCGAATACCGCGAGAAGCGCCTTCTCCTCGCCGTCACCACTATTCCTGTTTGGCTTGCTAAGAGCCTCTCTAAGAGCTTGTATGAGCTCGCCAACGGCCACCACCATGAATTCCGGCATGCATGGCAGATCGATGGGTGGTGGCACGACCATGATTCCTCTTCTTAAGTCGTCCTCTACGGATCTAGGCTTATCAGCCTTGAGGAGGAGCTCAGTCTTCATGCGATGTATCGTTGCGGCGGAGTATGCGGCGACACCGCATGAGTTTAGGTCTATGAGGCCTATCTTCTCAAGTTCCTCCATGAGCGCCCTAAGAACCTCTACGAGCTTTATTTGCCAAGGCTTAACCCTATCAAGTCTCGTGACATCGAAGAGAACCCTCCATCTTGGATCGCTCCAGATAGTGATTACTCTATCCGCCACCATCCATCACCTCCTCAAGCCTCGTCCTGACGACCCGCGATGACCCGCCAGCATTATAGACTCCAATAACCTGATCCGCTTTCTCCACCATAACATCTTTCAAGCTTATTACGATTATCTGAGTCCTCTTCGCCATCTCCTTGAACATCTCAGCGAGCCTCTGGCTATAGCGTAGATCCATGTGAGCGTCAACTTCGTCGAAGACGTAAAAGTCGGCAGGAGTTAGACCTTGGAGCGCAAGGAGGAGCGCCACGGCCGCAACTGATTTCTCGCCACCGCTCACGGCCCTCGAGTTTCTAGGCTGCTTTCCCGGGAACGCGAGGATCATTTCAATGCCGCCCTCAAATGGATTATCCGGGTTCTCAAGCCTCAGCCAGCCCCTCCCCCCGGTCAGCCTACTAAAATAGTGCTCAAAGGATTCTGCAACTCTGTTAAAAGTCTCCATGAATATTCTTTTCTTCTCGCTTTCGATCCACTCGATAAACCTGAGTATCTCCTGCCTCTCCGCCTCAAGCTCCGCTATCCTAGAGGATCTGACCTTATAGTTTCCGACGATCTCCTCATACTGGGCTGGCGCAAGCTGATTTATCATCTCAAGTTCCTTCAGCTCTGCCTCAAGCTCCGCTCTCAACCCCTTCAGCTCCTCCTCGGCCAGCGGTGGGATCTCGATCGAGGATTCCCTGATTGTGGAGAGTTTCTCCCGGAGGTTCCCAAGCTCCACCTCCAACCCGGCTCTCCTCACCCTCAGAGATGACCTTGCCTCCGAGACGCCCCTCATCTCCTCATCTAGGCGGCTGATATTCATGGAGGCGGCCTCAACCTCGGATCGGAGCGCCTTGAGCTCCTGATCAAGGATTTTCCTGAGCTCAGAGAGCATCAGTATGCCATACACGGCCTCCGCCATCTCCATCTCCAGTCCCCTTATCTCGGCGGCTAGCATCCGCATCCTCTCAACCGCCTCATCCCTCTCGCGCCTCACATCTTCAATCTTCTTCATGATCCTTGAGACCTCGGCCCTAACATGCCCCTCCTCGGCCTCGATTGCTTCAACTCTCTTCATCACATTAGCGAGGTGGAGCTGCAGCTCAGATCTCCTAAGCCTAGCCTCCTCATGAGCCCTCCTTCTCTCCAGCATCTCCTCCTCAAGCCTCTTCAGGTTCAATGCCTCCTCACCGATCTTGAGCCCCGGCATCTCTTCCAGCATCTGCCTATCCTTAGCGATCGCCTGATCCAACTTCTCAAGCTCCTTACTCAGCGCCTCAAGCTTCTCACGCTTTTTCGCGATTTCATCCTCCATGCTGGAGGCCCTTCCCCGGATCATGTGGATCCTATCTGCCAGTCTGCCCTCCTCAATACTCAGGCTCGAGCTTCTAGCCGTGAGTGCTTTCACCGCCTTCTCGAGCTCGCTTAGCCTCTCCTTCAGCCTCTCCCTTCCTCTTCTCAACTTCTCTAGGACCTGCAGGGTCTCCCTATACTCTCGCGTAGCCACCTCGGCCAGAAGATCCTCACTGGATGATATGGTCTCGATCCGCAGATCAGGATGAATCATCACGCCATTAACTAGGGTCTTCTTTCCAAGTTGGGGCCGAGGCTTGTTGGAGATCTCCACATTCCTCAGAAGATATCCAAGCGCAATCTCAGCCCAGTCCGCGCTGGCCTTCACACCGGGTAGTTTGGATCTTGCACGTGTACTCAAAGCGACATCCAAGGGTAGTATCCTGAGCCTTATCCCCGACCCGCTTAGAGCCTCAGCAAGCCTCATCCCAATAGACACGTTATCAACCACAAGGGCGTTGAGCCATCCCTCGGTCGCCGTTTCTAAGGCTGCGAGAGTCTTCTCATCGATGGAGATAGCGTCCTTCAAGAATCCTTTGACACCTTTAATTCCAGCCTCCCTAATCGCCTCGAGAAGCCTCTTAGATCGATCATCCCCTGGCCTAAGCACGCCCATTGACGCAATTCTCTCGAGGATCGTGGAGAGGCTGCGCTCAACCCCCTCAAGCGACGAGATCCTAGAGCCATAGTTCTCAATAATCTCTCCAAGCCTACCCAGCTTCTCTTGGACATCTATCCTCTCGCGTGAGATCTCCCTGAGCCTCCTCTCGAGATCCGGTAGCTCGGCAAGCATCTTCCCATATTCATCGCTGAGTTTCTTGATCTCTGCCTCAAGCTTCCCCACCTCCTCCATGAGCGCCCTGCGCCTTTCCTCGGCCCCAGCAATCCTAGCCTCGACCTCAAGCCTCCTGCGCCTAATCTCCTCAAGCCTCTGCTCAACCTCATTCCTCAGCGCGAGATACTCCTCCTCAGCGCGCTTAAACTCCTCGAGTCTTTCAGCCTCCCGCGAGCCAGCTTCTTCAACCTCACTTTTCAGCCTTTCAGCCTCCTCCAACAGCTTGCTCCTCTCAGAGGCTATCTCGGTCAGCCTATCCTCCAAGTCCTTCAGGGAATCTCCCAGGTAATTCTCTTCCCTCTTCAGCCCCTCACATCTCTCCGTGAGAGCCAAGATCTCAGCCCTAAGGCCATTAACTCCATTTTCTCGAGATCTCCTCAACATCTCCAGCGAGGAGGTTATCGAATCGAGATGCTCAATCCTCGCCGATAGATCCTCAAGCCTCCCCCTAAGCTCGTCCCTTCTCTCAAGCCACCTAGTCTTCTCCTCTTCAAGCGCTCGGAGCTTTTCCTCGACGGCTAGGAGCTGCTCATCAACTTCCCTCAACTCCGCCTCGAGCTTGCTTATGCTCTTCTCGAGCTCATAACGCTGGATGGCTGCCAGAAACTCCTCGACGAGCCTCCTCCTAAGGGCTTGGCTCCTCTCCCTCTCAAGTTGCTTGACGCGGGCCTTAACCTCCTTAGTGCTAGCCTTCGCGATCGCTAGATTCTTCTCGGCGATCGCAAGCTGCTCCTCAGCTTCAGTCTTCCTCTTCTCATAGTCGCTTATTCCAGCAACTTCCTCCAGCATCCTCCTAAGCTCCACGCCGCTCCTCTCGGCAATCTCGGCAACCGATCCCTGTGGGACTATATTGAATCCTGAAGGCCTGATATTCGCCATGGATAACAGGGTTAAAAGATCGTTTCTCGAGACTTGCTTACCATTAATCGTATACTCGCTCTCACCATCCCGATCAATCCTCCTAGAGATCGTGACTTCATCAGAATCGATAGGTAGAGCCCTATCCGAGTTGTCGAGGGTTATAGAGACCCTTGCCCAACCAACTGACGGATCATCATGGACGAGCTCAGCGAGCTTGCCAACCCTGAGATTATGAGCGCTAAGCTCCCCAAGAGCAAACCTGATCGCGTCAATCACGTTAGACTTCCCGCCGCCATTAGGGCCTGTGACCACGAGAAATCCCTTCCCAAGCTCGAGGGAAACGCGCCTCGAGCCGAAGGACTTAAACCCCTGAATCGTCAGCCTCTTAATATATACCATCCTCGCTTGGCCTCACCTTAGACTTGGCCGCGAGTTAAAAATTATAGCGCTAATCTCCTGAAGGTTTTACCTTAAGATTCTCGAGAAGATATCCCGCGAGGACGCCGCTAATACAGGTACTTATCCTTCCACCTCTCCACCTCTTGGACTGAGCGCCTTATATCGCTAAAGAGCTTGACGGCCTTCTCCACATCCTCCGGGGTTATCTCCTCTCTCCCATTCTCCCGGGCTATTATCTGGCTTGGTGTGAGGAGTTGGACAGCGTAGCGAAGTGTTGACTGCTCTCCTATGTCAGTGAGCTTCTCTAGGGCTTCTGGGCTCAGCTTGACCCTTTCCTCGGCCGCCCGGATCTCTAGGATCCTCTTTATCTCGTCCCTCGTATACGGCCTTGTCGTAATTATCAACATTCTATCGAGGAGGTCGAGTGGGATGCCGTGTGGGGAGACCATATCCGTCCCCCTTATTTTTGTCAAGCCCCTATTTGTGGCGAGGATTATTATCGGCGCGAGCTCGCTCTCCATTGCTGCATTCAAGAATGAGAACGCCTCAATGTCCAAGAGATGAACCTCGTCTATGAATAATACACCCGGTATTATTTCGGCTGTTCCCTCCTCGACCCTTTTCTTTACCATCTCATCCACCTCTCTTCTGACCTCATTGTCTATCTCCTTAGTTGGCGGTGCGCCGAAGAGGAGGCTGAATAGCCCGCCGCTCCTCGACTGCGCGCTGATCTGATCCAAGTCATGGAGCGTGAGGACGTAGATGAATTCCTTCTCCTTCTCGACCGGCCCTCCCGGCCTCGGCACAGGTCTCTCATCCACAGCGGCTAGATCGTATTTCTCGGCGGCCTCTTCGGATCTCCCGATCCTCGTAACCCTGCCCGTCTCTGCGTCGATAGTTATCACGTCCCCGACGGTTATTCCCTGCGATAGTATATAGGAGGCTATAGTCGCCCCAGCCCTGAAGATTCTCCGATCATCCTTAGTCGCGAGGCCTATGACGACATGGTCCGGGATCTCCTGATACGGGTTATAGGGGTGTTTCCTAGTCTTCACCTCGAGCTGAACAACCTCACCCTCGTAAACCCTTCTCCTCTCCCTAAGCCTAACACCTATCGCCTTCCTCATCGCCTGCGTCAGGATCTCCGTCTTCTTTAGCTCCGAGGAATAGATCTCGGAACCGCTGAGAGTTACGAAGGGGACATCCTTACCGAGCTCCCGGGCTATAGCGCATGCTATCGCCGTCTTCCCCGTTCCAGGTGGGCCAGCGAAGAGGACAGCTCTTCCAGCCATCTTGCCCTCTCTGATCATCCTAACTATGATGCCCGCGGCCTCCCTGGCCTCAATCTGTCCCACTAGACCTCCTCCGACAAGCTTCGCCTTAAGCCCTTCAAGTCCAAGCCCCTTGATGTGGCTATGCGCACCTATCCTGAGAAATCTCTCTCCAGAGTATCCTGTTACGTCCTCGAACAAGAACCTCCTCCACCCATTCTCCATTATTTGGAAGACCTATTTAACACTGGCGACATATACGTTCCCCTACTCGCCCGTGAGGCGTATTTCCTCCAAATCCACGCCCCTCAACAGTATCCCATGATAGACTTCCCCTTATTTCTTGGGGGCCTGTCTGAAAATGGAAAAAGGTTGTAATAAAGTAGAGGATGGATGGGAGGAGGTTCTGGCTCGAGGGCGTCGAGCTCGGGAGGGCCAAAGGCAGGGAGTATTGATGAAGTTATCGCGAGGATAACGGGGGCTGTTGATCGCGGGGCTGAGGGGGAGAAGAAGAGGAGGGTCAGAATTATTGCTAGGATCAGGGCTGGGGGGCGGGATGACGAGAACTCAACAGCATACTACGCTTATGTGGATGATGAGAGACACATCCCATCGAGAAACACATCTATTATTTATTGAGGATGGCTGGAGCGAAAAATTATCAGCAGGTCTTCGGCAAATACGGCTTCGACCATGTCATGGACTGTGGGGCTCTTGGGGTTGGCCGCCGCGTCCACGGCTCGCCACTCTATCGAGTGAAGAGCCTCCCGAATGGATGGCATGGATGATGCGTAGACACCAAGTATCTTATTGATGGCTGGATGGTTATGCCGAGGGCTTGGGAGAGGCTTGAGAAGCTCATGAAATGGGAGCATAAGAAAAAGTATGGACGGCTACCAAGCGGGGAGGAGCTTAAGAGGGTTATGAGCGAGCTGTATGTATCCGAGATGATAAGGAGGGATATGGAGAGGGCCGGAGCCATGATAGGGGGAGGGAGCGAAGGGGAGGTAAAGGCGGATGGATGAAGAGCTCGTTAAAGAGTTCTGGAGGCTGATGGAGGATGACCTAGAGTTGGATGAGAGCGAGAATAAAGGGCTTTACGGCATCCCTTAGGAATCGTTTATTAGCTGGATTTTCTCCCTCTCGGCGGAATGGTTCAGTGGCACTGGGATCTGCACAAGCGGAAGCCGACCGGCGGGAAGCGGAGGCCGTACAGGAAGAAGCGGAGGTATGAGCGTGGAGGGGATCCAGTCTACACAATTCTGGGCGAGCGCAAGCTTAAGGAGAAGAGGGCTAGGGGCGGGAACGTGAAATATGCGTTGATGGCGGACTTATATGCTAACGTGACCGATCCTGAGAAGAAGGTCTCAAGAAAGGTTAAGATATTGAGGGTTGTCGCCAATCCGGCTAACAAGGATCTAGAGAGGAGGGGTGTCATAACGAGGGGCACGGTGATCGAGACTGAGCTTGGCAGGGCGGTCGTCACATCTAGGCCTGGACAGGATGGGGTTATAAACGCAGTTTTAGTCAAGTAAGGTGCGATGACGGCTTGTTGAAGAAGAAGGGATACATTATCTGGCCCATATATTTTGACGCCTCGGTTAGCAGGTCTCTATGTAGGAGGGTTCCCCTCAGCCTTTCCATGAGAAATCCTAGAGCTGAGCAGATCGTGGAGGCGGCTAGGAGGCTCGGCTGGTCTGCCGTGATCGAGCCTGGGGGCCATCCGGCCTTATGGTGGAGGAAGACTGGCAAGGTTGTAGTGAATCCTGGGAAGCCTATGAAAAAGAGTGAGGTGATAAGGGCGCTAGCAAAGGCCATGAAATCCGGTGAGGCTCGATGAGCCACGAGGCCAAGAAGCTGAAGAGGCTTGGAAAGGTCTGGGGGAGGGTTGAGGGAAGCCTGGTGATCGAGGCTGAGCTTCTACCGGAGCTTGGCGAGAAGATCTATGACTCGCGGCTAAGAGAGGTCGGAAGGGTCGTGAGCATCCTAGGACCCGTCAATCACTTTTTCGTAGAGGTGATGGGCAGGAACTTGGATTACAAGGAGGGTACGTCTCTCTATGTGCTCCGGGAAGATCGAGGTAAGCAGGATACCGGACGCAGATCCAAATGACCCCTCCCTACTTAGAAAGTAGGGAGGTTTGGGCACGATAGGGAGCGAGGGGGAGCTGGAGGATTATGTCGCTCCTCGATGATGAGACTGTCCTCGGGATGCTGGCTAAGCCTGTCGCGGCCCTCTTCAGGCTTCAGGGAGAGGTTCAAGCATCTCATGGAGCCTTCGTGTATAAGGGTAGCAGGCTCACATTATCCAAGTAATACGCGGAGAGCCGGAGCAGGCTGGCCAGATCATCCCCTTTATTAGATCTCAATCCAGGTCTTCGTCTGGAAGGACTGCATGGATGAGGTGTGCCCAGTTTGCGGGGAGCAGCTGATGGAGGATGAGCTCTCGGGTGAGCTTATATGCCCGAGATGCGGTGTTGTTGCTGGGGCTCTTCTCTATCGAGGCCCTGAATGGAGGGCTTATGGCGATAGTGATAGGCTTAGAAGGGAGAGAACTGGAGCGCCGTTAACACCGCTGATCCATGACCTTGGTCTCTCCACGTTCTCACCGGCAGAGAAGAGGCTGAAAGGATGGGAAGAGCGTAGGCTCGTCATGATCCTTTCAGAGATCTATCGCCTGAGCACTAGCATGGGCTTGCCAAGGGCTGTCGCCGAGACGGGCGCCCTTCTATTGAGAAGGCTAAGATCCAGACTCGTGGAACACCTGAGGGAGATCAATGTACTCCCCGCAGCGCTCCTATATCTCGCAATCAGGGTTCATGGTCTGCCCATTGGAGCAAGAGACTTAGCTGAGACCTCCGGGCTGGACCCGGCATCCATCAGGAGCCTCTCCATGCGGCTTGCTGGAGCACTCGGAGTAAAAGCTCTGGATAATTTCGAGGCTTGTATCAGTAGACTCATTGGGGCATTAGGGCTCCCGGGAGAGGTGGAAGAATATGCCTGCAAAATCTGCGAGCTGGCGATCAAGGCGGGGCTATCCCAGGGGAGGGCTAGGAGGGCGCTCGCGGCGGCAGCTGTATACCTCGCGGCCAGAAGCCTTGGCTACAGGGTCTCCCAGAAGCGCATCGCGGGTCTCGCCAAGATAAGCCTAGCTACCCTTAAAAGAAGACTGAGGGAGATGGACCGGCTATGACATCTTTACATCTTTATATGATGGGGTTGGGCATATGTTATTTTTGGGTGTCTCTTCTTGCCCCAGAAGCTTAGCAAGCTTGAGGAGAAGGCAATAGCGCTTCTGCTAAAGTATCAGGATAAGGGTCTTCTCCAGTCTGAGCTCTGGCATAAGCTTGGCGTGACTAGTAGGGAGGGCTCTAGGATAGCAATTAGGCTCGAGAAGAAGGGGATGGTAAAGAGGGTTAAGGAGTTCGCGAAAGATAGGTGGACGAGGAGACTCGTCCCACTTATTAGGAGGGTGACGATAGAGCCAATTAGGGGCGCGCCCTGCCTATCATGCGAGCAGGAGCATGTCTGCGGTGAGGGCGGTGTCATATCGCCGAAGAACTGCCCGAGGCTGGAGAAGTGGGTGATCGGGTCACTCACCGCCAAGAGCGAGGCTCAGGCGCAGGAGGCTCAAGCCGAGAATATTCAAGAGCAGAGCGTTGAGACCCAGTCCTAAAAGCGCTTAGCTAAGGCTATTAAAGAACCTGAGAAGCTTAAGTCTCGGGCTAAGAAAAAGACGAGCTTCGAGTTCTACTTCACGACCCCTCCCTACTTAGTGTGGGGAGGTTTGGCTACATCCTCCCTTTTTGGGGGTTTTAGCCCTTGGCCGGGTCTCCGGCCATCCTACCACGACCCTCATGCTCACAACCCGGACATGATGAATAGCCTGCCCTTATTTCTTAGGGACCTGCCTGAAAATGGAAGACTATTATAATGATGTCGGGATGCCGGGAAGCCGGCTAAACATAGGATTCCATGGCAATGAGAA
>JAKCEV010000038.1 GCA_023539495.1 Candidatus Wolframiiraptor allenii | reverse complement strand
TCCCCTCCCACCCCTTCTCGCCACTATCACTTGGCCGCCGGCCAGTTTCTCAATCCTTGAGATAGTCTCCCCATGTGCTAGTGTATGGAATGCCGAAAGCCCTGGAAGCCGCGATTATCGAGCTCTTTATATCCTCCTAGAAAGACTTAATCATTCGATGCTTAGGGTTGGCAGCTCTGTCATTGAGCTTGTTAAGGGCGATATTACTGAGCTTGAGGTCGATGCTATTGTTAATGCCGCCAACTCGAGTCTTAAGATGGGTGGCGGCGTTGCTGGAGCTATCTTGAGGAAGGGTGGATGGAGTATTCAGGAAGAGTGTGACAGGATTGGATACTGCCCGGTTGGCGGGGCCGTGATCACGGGCGCTGGGAGGCTTAAGACGAGATATGTAATCCATGCTGTGGGCCCGAGGATGGGTGAGGGCGATGAAGATAATAAGCTCCGCAGCGCGACCCTAAGCTCCCTGAAGCTCGCGGAGCAACATAATGTCAAGAGCATAGCATTCCCCGCGATCTCAACTGGGATATTCGGCTTCCCGAAGGATAGATGCGCGAAGATAATGTTGAGGACGGTGGTGGAGTATCTTCAGAAAGGCAGTAGAATTGAGAGAGTCATTTTCTGCCTCTACGATGATGAGACTTACAAGATATTCGAAGAGGAACTTGAGAAGATAAAGAGGGAACTCAGACAAGCTTAGTGAGGCTGCCTCATCTCTTTAAGTTATGTATAGTGGACCTCCATGTTGTTCATCATACATCTTCTCGATCTCCTCAACTATTCTTCTCAGGTCAGCATTCTCCTCCATGGCCCTGCTCATCACCTGTTTGAGCGATTCAGCCATCATCTTAAGCTCGCTAAGATCTACTGTTATCCCCATCAGCTCGGCGAGCTTCATAGCTAAATGATAGGCGGCTATCGCGTTAGGATGCTGTATATAAGCTGGTGTATGAGCCCAGAGGCCCACGGCCTCGACTCCAACCTCTCTCGCTCTCAACATGAGATAACTATGGATACTCGCCGGCCCACTATATTCTGTCAGGTCTAGGCCGACTAACTTCATCTCCGTCCTCAAATGCTCCATGTTCACGACCGCGGAGATCCTCGTCCTGCGGGTATGCGGGACCTGATCCAAGACTCCACCCACGAGATACATCCTCTTGGCGGATAATATGCTACAGAGATCTAGTATCAGGTTGGAGAATTCCTTCCAGCGGAGGCCCGGTTCCACGCCGCTGAAGATAACAAGTGATGCATTTTGCTCCTCACTCATCCAATAATATATCGCGGCTCCCGGCATCTGAAGCCTCTCAATTAGTGCATTCCTTATCTCTACGAATGGCCTGCTCGCTGTTAAGTCATGTATCTCGGAGTAGTCTATCTCCATGATCTTCTCGGCGTCGAGTGTCCTAGCGAAGTACTCAACTGTGAGTGAGGCGACCCTACCTGCATCAGGCCAGCCGCTGAAACCGAGTAGCATGTAACGCTTCTCGGCGGATCTCCCGCTCTTCACTTTCTTCTCGACCTCTCGGGGAATTTCTAAGGGCATTGAGTCACCTAATACGATTATGTGCTCCGGGGGATTTGAGGGTATCGGCTGCTGAGCTCCTGCTTAAATCCTCCGAAAATGATTAGTTACGGGGGTGCCTAATTGTATGGAGATTCTATTACGACTACAGCCTGTAGGATACGTGGAGACGGATTATAGTGATGAGGAAGTTTCAGAGGCCTGGCCCCACGGTGTCGAGGGTAGAATCGTGATATATCCGAGATTCTCTGAGGGGATCATAGGCTTAGACGGTTTCTCCCATATCATAGTGGTTGCTTGGCTTCATAAAATACCGGAGGAGACTAGGATGACCATTAAGGTCAAGTTCAAGAGGCTGATCAGGCTGGGGCTAAGCATTGAAGATGTTCCGGAGGTGGGGGTCTTCTGCTCTGACTCGCCGCATAGACCCAACCCCATAGCATTAAGTATATTGAGACTCAAGAGAATTGATGGAAACGTGCTCCATGTCTCAGGTCTCGATCTCTACAATGGGACACCTGTACTGGATCTAAGAGCCTATACCCCATCATACTCTATAGAGGGCTATGTATTGCCAGGCTGGTATACTGAATTGCTGGAGAAGCTTAGAAAAATGAGAGTAGACTGGGATAAGCTTTAAGGAGAGCCCGCGCGGCCACTACATTCACAAGAACACGTCTCAGGCGTTTAAGTAAGACTTTCTAGCGTGTAAAATAAAGGTGTCATAATATGGGCACGGGAGTTTAAAGTTAATAGGAGGCGCGCCACAACTTTTGAATGGTATGGCTGAGGTTTCTCGAGCTTCTTCACAAGGGGTTAGACTCTCGCTGCTGAAACTTAGGTTATCAATGATAGGTGTATGGGCGCTTATAACGGGCCTAGCGACACTCATCCTAATGGCGATCCTGCTTTATCTCGGGTTCCCGATAATCGGCATTTACGGGATACTTGGGTTCGTCGTAGCAATACACTTCTTCCAATGGCTTATAGGCCCCTATATCGTCAACGCGATTTACCGTGTGAGGGAGCTTAAGCCCGGCGAGTATCCATGGCTGCACGAGGCGGTTGAGAGAATTTCGGCGAGAAGCGGCTTGAAGCCCCCGAAGATCATGATAGCCGAGATAGATATACCGAACGCGTTCGCCTATGGAAGCCCATTAACGGGAAATATGGTCGCCGTTACTAGGGGCTTGCTGAGGTCCTTGGAGCCTGAAGAAGTTGAGGCCGTAATAGGCCATGAGCTGGGGCACCTAAAGCACCGGGACATGGTAGTAATGATGATGATCAGCCTCATACCCGCTCTCATCTACTACATCGGATACACATTATATGTCTCTGGCTGGCTTGGTGGAGGGCGGAACAGGGAGGGCGGCGGAGGTGGCCTCGCCATACTGATAGGGATTCTGCTGATAGCCCTAAGCTTCATCTTCAACCTCTTTGTCTACTACATGAGTAGGCTTAGGGAGTATTATGCGGACTCGCACGCCGCTCTCAACGTGGAGAACGGTGCCAAGAGGCTCCAGAGGGGGCTTGTCAGGATAATGGCTGTATCCGGCAGAATTCCAAGGTCCATTAGGAGTAAACATGACCAGCTCAAAATGTTCTTCATTTCAGACCCGGACATGACCATAAAGGCTTACGGCGACATTGACACTCTGATAGAGGAGATTAAGAGGGAGAAACCGAGCCTTATCCTAGAGCTATTCAGCACACACCCGCATCCCGCGAAGAGGCTGAGGTTCCTAGACCAGTTCATAACCGCGTGAAATCTTAGCGAAAAGCTTATCCCTCAATCCATATTTTTCACGTGATCAAGGAGTTCTGGAAGCGGTTGCTGGAGGTTGGATCTACATGAGCGCTATAGAGGTTCTTGAGAGGCAGCCTCTCAGGAGGTTTCACTACGTCCTTCTAGCGATCACGAGTCTGGTTTATGGCCTGACGGCAATGAATGTCATGCTTATCTCCGTCGCTCTCCCGCGCATAAGTGTTGAGTGGTCTCTCAGTCCGCCGGCTGCCGGGCTTCTCGCGAGCTTCGGCTATATCGGGATGTTTTTGGGCGCTCTCTCAAGCGGCTTCGTAGCGGATAGGATTGGGAGGAAACCCACGATGATTATCATGATCCTGATAGGGTCTGTGTTCACGGGGCTCTGCGGCTTCGCCCCTGGCTACGAAATCATGGCGGCTTTTAGGCTGATAGCGGGCTTCGGGCTTGGGGGGACACTACCACTCCCAGGGGTTTATATGAGCGAGTATCCGCCGGCCAAGTATAGGGGCAGGTTTGTCGGCATTGTTGAAACAGCATGGGTCTATGGTGCTATATTATCCGTCATCTTCGGCTACATCCTGATACCGAAATACGGTTGGAGGGCCGCATTTAACGCCGCTTATATACCATTAATCCTCATACCATTCATAGCCCTTCAAGTCCCCGAGTCGATAAGGTTCCTTGAGAGGAGGGGCAGGATAGAGGAGATCAAGGGCATATTCAGGAGATATGGGCTTGTCGAGGATGTTGAGG
The DNA here is from genome assembly GCA_023539495.1 of Candidatus Wolframiiraptor allenii. Classification (GTDB taxonomy): domain Archaea; phylum Thermoproteota; class Nitrososphaeria_A; order Caldarchaeales; family Wolframiiraptoraceae; genus Wolframiiraptor; species Wolframiiraptor allenii. The sequence goes on along the minus strand of JAKCEV010000038.1, from coordinate 9,925 downwards.
GGCTTGATTTAAGGCCTCAGCCAGTTCAGAGGATCGGGATCAAGAGGCTGGTCTCAGGCGAGTATTTGATGAGGACTCTGATACTCTGGATGCTCTGGGCAGCCCTCGTATACACGTATCATGGTATATTCATATGGCTGCCATCAATCTACGCTGATAAGCTTGGGTTCTCCATCGTGAAGTCCCTCGAGTGGGTTCTAATCGTCACCCTAGTGCAGGTTCCCGGCTACTATAGCGCCGCCCTGCTCCTAGATAGAGTTGGAAGGAAACCTATTCTAGCCTTCTATCTGGCTGTCGCCGGCGTCGCATCTCTTCTCCTCTCAACAACACGCGATATCAATATGATCCTCATCTATAGCTGCGTGATAAGCTTCTTCAATCTCGGCGCCTGGGCAGGGCTCTACGCTTACACGCCAGAGCTTTATCCAACAGAGCTTAGGGGGACTGGGTCCGGGGCCGCCGCGAGTGTTGGGAGACTCGCGGGCATACTGGCACCATATCTCACCGGATACTTAATGTATATTAGTGGTGGAGAACTCTTCTACGCCTTCCTAGTGTTCGCGCTTGTTCACCTCGTTGCCGCCATCGTGACGGGCGTCTTTGGCGAGGAGACTAAGGGCAAGAAGCTTGAGGAAATCTCAAGAATCTAGTAGGATCTTGCGACATATACTACCGATTTAGCCTCGCCTCCACATACTGCGCATGGGCCGAATGGTTTCTCAACTATATCGTATCTCTCTCCTCTAACCTCTCCACCAACTTCGTCCTTCAACTTTTCGGCGCAGTCTATGTTCCCGCACCAATTTATCCTCGCGATCCGCCTCTCCTTCAAGAGCTTCTTTATCTCCTCTATGCTGCTTGCGTCGGAGATCACGCTGAGCATTATTCTCCTGCTCCTCTCAAGCAGATTTGACTCTATCGCCCTCATTAACTCATCTACCTTACCGACGAGCTCATCCAGCGACGCCTTAACCCTCTCCAGCGTATCCCTTCTCGCAAGGGTTACAGAGGACTCGACAACCTCCTTTGGTCCAATCTCCACCCTGACCGGGACTCCCATGAGCTCCCAGTGATAGAACTTCTCTCCCGGCGTGATGTCATCGCGATCATCAAGGACCGTTCTCCACCTGCTGGCAAGCATATCCTTCACCTTGGATGCATAGTCGAGTATCTGCTTTTCCTGTCCTTTGAATGGTATCGGGATTATAACGACTTGTGTTGGGGCGATTATAGGCGGTAATACTAGGCCCCTATCATCACCATGCTGAGCTATGATCGCTGCCATGACCCTGCTGAACCCGAAGCCGTAGCATGTCTGATATGGCGTACCCCTGCTTCCATCCCTCTTCTCGAACTCTATTTCATATGCTTTGGCGAAGTTTCTCCCGAGGTTGTGGATTGTAGCTACTTGGTTCACCTTCCCATCGGGGTTCCACGCGTCAAATGCTATTGAGTAGACAGCCCCGGCAAACTTGTCGAAATCCGGCCTTTTGAGTATAATGTATCCTATGCAAAGCTTTCTCAAGACCGTCTCGTAGATCTGCATGGCCTCCCTAACCTGTTTCTCCGCCTCGGCCGCGGTTTCATGCACCGTGTGAGCCTCATTCCATGGTATCTCCCTAACCCTATAAAGGGCTCTCGTGGCCTTCGTCTCTCTACGATAAACATTCACGCTCTGATGAACCTTGAACGGGAGATCCGCATGGCTCCTTATCCAGAGCTTGAACATTGGATACATTATTGTCTCGGATGTAGGCCTGATTATCAGCCTCTGCTCCCCGGAACCCTGATCTATCACAAAAACCTCCTTCGAAAATCCCTTGATATGCTCCGCCTCTTTTCTGAACAACTCCTCGCTAGTGACAAGGGGAAAGTACATCTTCTTGTGCCCGGTCTTCTCAAGCTCATCCTCGAGGAGCTTCCTGATTATATCGAGCATGAAGGCCCCATTCTCCAAGTAGACCGAGAAGCCTTTCACCGGGAACCTATTATCAACTATCCTAGCCCTGAAGATGACGTCGTCAAACCATTCGGAGAAGTTCTCGAACTTCTTCGAGGCGGAGACGCTCATCCCGCTAAGCCGCGCCTCCTCCCGATATATAGTTAACCCTTCATAAAGGACCTTCTAGCCCCTTCTCTCCCAACTCCTGAGAGCCGCATCCGCCATCTCGGCTAGCAGCTTTTTCGGGTCCTTAGCCTTGACGTATGCACTGGCTAGGAGGACCCCCTCAGTCCCAAGCTCTATCGCCTTGGCCACGTCATCACCGGTTGAGATACCGGCGCCGCAGAGTATGCGAACCGATGGATTTATCCTCTTTATTGCCTCAACGGCCCCAGTGACGACCTCGGGCTTCGCCTTAGAGACAGGTATTCCCGTTCCTATGAGCTCGGGCGGCTCAATCGCCAGCATGTTTGGCCCAAGCGCCGCCCCAGCTTTAGTAGTCTCAACGGTATCCGTGCATAGCAAGGAGATTAGCCCGACCTCCCTCAACCTCTCAAGGACCGCGCCGATATCCGCTAAGAGGAGCCTCTTCTCGGAGTGGTTGACTATCGAGCCCACCGCCCCAGCAGCCTTGATGTTCTCCACAATTATCGAGCCTGTGTGGCCTCCGGGGCGATATGGGTCAACATGCTGGGCGAAGACCGGTATACTGACATGCTCCACGACAGCCCTAAGATCAGGTAATGGCGGGGCAACGATAATCGAAACACCATACTCCCTCGAGACCTCCTCAGCGATCCTAGCAAGCCTTACGGCATTCTCACCTATGGACTCGAGATAAACCTTGAAGTTCAGCGCAATTACTGGATACTTTAGCTCAACGCTCATATTCTCTTTGGAGTATGAGCCTGTTGATAAGAATTATCTCGTGGGCTTTGGTCGACTCTTCTCCCGCTTTTTCTCAACCACTTCTCCCCACATGAGCTTGATCTCCCCTATCAGCTCATCCACCTTGAGGGCGCCCTTCTCGGTAATATAACTGGTTATCAGCCTCGGCTGCAGGATCTCGAAGTATGGGTTCAGGCATTTGAGCCTAGCCTCCCCAGCATATATCTCCTCCTCTGGATGCTTCTCTAAGCTGAAGCCGTAAATCGCCGCTTTCCAGAGATCTGTCACGATGTTCACAGAAATCCCGGCATCCATCGCCGCGAGGGCGATCATCTTCGAGCCTATCTTGTTAGCGATCGAGCCATCATCAAGTATCGCATCGCAGCCCAACACCACTGCATCAACAAGCCCCTGATCTATAACATGTGATGCCGCCGCGTCAACTATCAGGGTCACATCATGTCCCTTGGCCGCCAGCCTCTCAGCGAGCCTCCTCCCCTCATAACCTGGCCGTGACTCAGTGATATACACACTGACATCTCTGCAGTTCTCGAGGGCGCTAGCGACAGTCGAGCTGTAACTATGGGTTAGAATACTTCCATATCTCCTAATCAACTCAGAGGCATTTTGCACAACATTTCTCAGAGCGGTCTGGTACTCGTTTATGCACCTCCTCACCGCGTCCTCTACCGCCTCTCCCACGGGTTTTCCGGCCGAGACCTCCTTCTCGATCATCGAGCCGATCATGTGCGCCATGTTTGCTATTGATGGCATGCTTGGCCTAGCCTCCGAGAGGGCTTTCACAAGCTTCTTCACATCCTTAATGCTCACGGGCCTCTTGAGAAGCTTCAGGAAAGATGCCGCTGCCCTGATCGTGAGCTGCGAGGCGCCACTCACAGAGTCCTCCCTTATCTCCCTCACGAGATCCGCAATGCTCATCTTCTGCGAGGGCTACTGGATCGCGTTATTATTAAGGTGTTTGCGCCGATTCTTCGCCCAGCTGATGCTCTCCGGCCCCCGAACCTAAGTGGATTATCTTGACTAAGTGGACAAGCTCTTCCCTCATACCATATGTAAGGACCACTGTGGGCTCCTTCACCCTTATCTCGCCCCCCATGATCTTCTTCTCCAGCTCGCTTAAACCATCCTCATAACTAGTTGATGATACCTCAATGGTCTCCACGCCTCTCAGAAGCATCAGCCTTCTCAGGGTTCTCTTGATGGGAGAGGCCGCTATTATGCTCACAGATGGCCTGAAGCCGGCTATCCTCTGAGCCGTTCTACCGGAGATCGTGTAGACGAGCATCGCGGCGTTAAGAGACTCCGCCAGCGAGGCGACACCATACGCGAACCTTGTCCTAATGTCCTCTTTAGGATCCACGCTCCTCCTTGGGGGAGTTATCCCGGGCTCATATCTTTCAATTATTTTTCGAAGCCACTTGACCGCCTCGACCGGATACTTGCCGACCGCCGTCTCATTTGTCAGCATCAAAACATCTACGCCCTCGGATACCGCCGCGACCACGTCCACAACCTCGCTCCTCGTCGGGACGGGATTCTCTATCATTGAGCCGAGGAGCTGCGTCGCGACTATCACAGGCTTGCCCCTCTCTATTGATTTCCTAACAATCATGCTTTGAAGCCTTGGAACCTCTTCAAGGGGGAAATGCATGCCCAGATCACCCCTCGCGACGAGGATCGCGTCAGCTGCATCCACTATCTCCCCTAGGTTCTTCACGGCGGCTGGAACTTCTATCTTTGCTATTATCGAGGTCTGCTCCGCCCCGAGCGATAGCAGCATCCCCCTCAGCATCGCCACATCATGCTCTCCCCTGACATAACTCAGCCCGATGTAGTCGAACTCTTCGGCCGCCGCGAACTTCACGATCTCAACCTCCCTGCTGCTTATCGTTGGAAGGTCTAGATCCCTACCCCTTACAACCATGCTCTTTCTACTGCTTATCCTCGCGTCGGTCAGTGCCTTCAAAACTGCCTCAGAAGCTGATGCCGACTCAACCTCAAACACCGCAAGACCGTCATCCATTAATATCACATGCCCGCGCCTTAATGCCCTAAGAACAACCTCGTTAGGGAGTGGGATAACCTTCTCATCTCCTCCATGAGCTTTATTTAGGGGGACAAGCCTCACGAATTCTCCAGCCTTCACCTCTACCGGCTCATCGAGGATTCCCACGCGGACTGATGGGCCCGGCAGATCACCCACAAGAGCTAGATGCATCCCGAGCTCGGCCTCAATCTCCCTAACAATCCTAACACTTTCCCTCCACTCCTCAACAGACCCATGGCTGAAGTTTATCCTAAAGATCCTCGCCCCAGCTAGCACCATCTCCCGGACGATCTCACGGTTTCTACTAGCTACGCCAATAGTAACTGCGATCTTAGTCCTGGTCTCCCCTTGAATCATGAACCGCTTCCCCATCATATATCTCGAGCCTTATATGTAGGTAGTCTCCTAACATGGTAACATCAATAAACCTCTCATTCTTCTTGGCTCCTCCCCTCCTCTTGGTCTCCTCATATTCTCCCCATTTATCGGCTCTAGAAACGGCTTCTCCAGCAACAGCCTGACGCCTCCAACTCTTCTAGAAATCTTTATTATGCATTTTCATTGCCTCGCGTCATTAATGATTATGGTGTAGTTCGGCTCAACTCCTGCATACAAATCTACCCCTCCCCCTCACATAATAGCCTAGATTCCGATTGGGATCGCAGTCGGGGTTATCGTCCGAGATCTCCTTATATATCCTCTGAAACTCCTCACGCCAACCTCGTAGACCTCAATGCGTACATTGTAATAGCCCTTCTTGATGCAAGCCTGTCTCGTTGGGACCCAATTCATGCAAGGGGGTTAAAGATATCCCTCGGCCTCGGCGAGCTCAGCGTTTAGGACAGCATTCCCAGCAGCCCCCCTGATCGTGTTATGGCCTAGGACGAGGAACTTTATCCCGTTCCTTAATACCGGGTCTTTCCTGACCCTTCCGACAACCACCGACATCCCATTACCAGCATACCTGTCCAGCCTCGGCTGAGGCCTATCCGGCTCACTTCTCACGATTATCGGCCTATCCGGCGCGGTTGGTAGCCTGAGCTCCTGCGGCCTCCCCCTAAACCTCCTCATGGTCTCCACCACCTCCTCGGGCTCAGCCGGCCTATCCAGCTCGACAAAAATCGCCTCAAGATGACCCTCGAGAACATTAACCCTATGGCAGCTTGCCGAGATCTTGAAATCCGCAGGGACAATTCTCGAGCCCTCAAGCCTGCCTAGGATCTTCAGCGCCTCCCGCTCAACCTTCTCCTCTTCATTCCTTATGTATGGTATAATGTTATCTGTTATCGCCATGGAGGGAACTCCGGTCCAGCCTGCGCCTGAGAGGGCTTGCATTGTCGAGACTATCACGCTCCTTATTCCATACTCGTCCATGAGCGGCTTCAATGCCATTATCATGGCGTTCGACGTGCAGTTCGGGCTCGTAACTATGAAGGACTTCCAGCCCCTCCTCCTCTGCTCCCTGATGAGGCTCAGGTGGTCTGGGTTAACCTCGCCTATCAGAATTGGAACATCCGGCTCCATCCTATAGGCACTCGCATCGCTTATCACTGGGATTCCCTCTCTCGCGAACTCGGCCTCAACCTCCCTAGCCACTTCTGATGGAAGCGCCGAGAATACTAGATCCACGTTCCCTTCACGCTTGACATCCTCTAGCCGCGCCTCGACAACACGCATATTCGCCGCCTGCTCTGGAACCTCGCCCTCAATACACCAGTGAACAACCTCAGCATACCTCTTCCCAGCGGATTTCGATGAAGCGGCTAGAACCTCAAGCTCAAACTTCGGATGATTGGAGAGCAACTTGACAAACCTCTGACCAACCATCCCTGTGGCACCAAGCACAGCAGCCCTCAGCTTGTCCATACGCGCGCCCACCTCCAGCCCCATGCACCAAAACACCATAAAATTAAAACTTTTGATGCTTTACGAGCAGTCTCCCACACCTAAGCTCATTGATAGATCGCGGGATTACTCTCCTAAATGCTTATAAGAGAGGCTTGGGCAATTATATGAGGTGCAGTCTTAGTTTTGGGTATGATTCCTCGTGGTAAGCTGATCGGGATGCAGGTGTATAACCCTAATGGAACATTTGTTGGAACTGTTCAGGATATTGCTCTGCCACTTGGAGAGGGTGAGATGGGTATAGTCGTGACGACGAGGGCGCAGGCGATGGAGACAATTCCATGGAGCAAGATCTCGGCCGTTGGAGACATCATAATCCTCAGGGAGAATATTGAGATTAAGGCCCCATCAGTAGAAATGGCCGCGCCACAGGCATTCCTAGCGCCTCAGATGCCATCAACGGAGAGCAGGGCTGGAAGGGCTTTGAAATCCATCACCGGGGTCTTTAAGAGGGGTGGAGAGAGGCCCACTTGCCCGACGTGCGGCAAGCCATTAACATACATTGAGCAGTATAAGAGATGGTACTGCTATAACTGCGGCAAATATGTTTGATGCTGCTTGGCTTATTTAATTTATTATTTTGCGTTTTTATAACAATTTTATGCAATAACCACTAATAACTCCATTACTGTTACTGTAACGTTGTAAAATAGAAGAAAGGAAAAATCACGCAAAATCAAAACCAAACTTACGTAATTATTGTTTCAAATTCGGCTGGATAAACGGCATTATCTAACAAGTAAGATTATAATTTTCTCGAAAAAAGTATACGATTATGAAAAGGTAAACTTAACTTAAATTCAAATATTTGTTTGATTTGATCCCTAGAAGGTGAGAATTAAGTGTCAAAGCCTAATATACGCATAGAGAAACCTTATGATGTTTTAAGATCTTCTTGGATACGGTCTTCTTTGATTCTTGGAGCAATCATTGTTGCTATCGGCATAGCAATAGTTCTCATTTTCAAGTTTTTAAATCTAGGAGGCCATCCACTTTTTTCAGACGTAAAGTCTTTTGTTGAGAAATATGGACTTATAGGCATTTTTCTGGTCACAATCTTGGCCGGCACGGTAATTCCTGTTGGGAGCCCAGCTATCGTTGTCGCAACAGCTTCCCTTGGGATTCATCCATTACCTCTTGCGCTTATTGCGACAGCAGGTTTTACTATAGGCATGGTCACGAATTATGCTTTGGCATACAGTCTTGGTCAACTATATGTTTTAAAGAGGATTGGCGCTGAAAAGCTTAATGAAATCTCGGGAATATGGGATAAATGGGGCTGGACTATATATGTGATTTTTGGTCTTATACCAGTTCTACCTGTTGAGCTCTTATCATTCTTTTGCGGGCTGATAAAAGCACGGTTTAGCATCTTCCTAATTCTAAGTTTCATACCGAGATTCATCGTGTTTATCCTCCTAGCATACTTTGGGGCTCAGCTTGGTATGTGGATCGGGCTACTCTAAATAAGAGCTCTCTAAAAACAGACTTATAAGCTGACTTCTTTACCGCGAAAAGGTTGAAACTAATTTACGTTATAATCTTTGATCAATTGTAATCAACGTGTTACATTTAGGCCGAATGCCTTGTGCACTGCTCTTAGCGCCTTGACCCCATCCTCCTCTTTGACAGCGAAGGAGATGTTGAGCTCCGACGAACCCTGCGCTATCATTTTTATGTTTATACCCTCCGCTGCGACGGCATTGAAGATTTTCGCGGCTACGCCCGGCTTGCCCCTCATCCCAGACCCTATAACCGCTATCACGCATATCCCCTCCTCGTAGTCTATCTTTATCTCGTCCTGGGCGAACTCACTCTTTATCGCTTTCAGCGCCTTTTTCAGGTCCTCTCTCGGCAGGGCTATTGAGATGTTCGCCTGCGATGATGCCTGTGAAACCATTATCACTTGGGCACCGATCCTCGCGAGGAGATCTAGGAGCTTGACATTAGCGTTCATGGCCTCCGATGCTCCGATACCGCTTGCGAGGATTATCGCTGCATCCCTTATCATTGTAAGAGCCTTGACAGTGTCCGACTCCGCCATCCCGGTTATCAGCGTTCCCTCGATGGATGGGTTATAGAAATTTTTCACCCTTATTGGAATATTCTCCTTTGATGCTGGCTCGAGTGCTCCTGGGTGGATGACTTTCGCGCCGAAGTATGCCAGCTCAAGAACCTCGTCATAGGACATTCGCGGTATCGGCTTCGCCTCAGGGACGAGCTTAGGATCCGCCGTCATAATTCCATCAACATCCTTCCAGAGGATTATCTCGTCAACCTTAAGCGCCGCGCCTATAATCGTCGCGGTATAATCGGATCCACCCCTCCCTAGAGTCGTGATTACGCCATCAGGGGTTGAGGCTATGAACCCGGTCACCACCGGGACTATTCCCTTCTCTAAGAGGGGGCCAAGCTTTCTCCTAACCTCTTGATACGTTATTCCCAGCGGCTTGGCGGACCCGAAGTCATCATTCGTTATTATGCCTGCATCCCATCCGGTGAGGTATTCCGCCTTGACGCCCTGATCAACGAGCGAGCCCCAGAAGATCCTAGTCGAGAGCCTCTCACCGAATGATAAGGCATAGTCCCTGATCCTCGGCGTAACCTCCCTCAAGTATGCGGTTATGGAAAGGAGCTTTCCGAACTCCTCGATCTCCCGTTCAACCATCTCCCAGACACTTTTTCTCAGATCCTTTTTTCCCATCGCCTCCATGCAGGCATTCTCATGCCTCGCCCTAAGGTTTTCGATGAAACTGTGCACATAATCCTCACGCCCTCTCTCGGCGCTTTCAAGCGCCTCGAGTATCCCGTCAGTTACGCCGCTGAGCGCGGACACGACCGCGACAACGCGGCACCCACGTTCAACATAATCTCTGACGATCTCAGCGGACCTTCTCACGCTAGATCCATCCTTGACGCAACTTCCACCGAACTTCATCACATAGCTAGCCATGGTCTCCCACCTTCCGAGAATCCTCGCCGCTGAATTCTCTCACCAAGGGAAATTTTCTGGCTTATAGCCCTTAAAGCTTTTCAGCATTTCTCTACCTTCAGCTTGAATAACATGGCGTCCCATAGCTCCTCCCAGATATCCCCGAGATACTCGATCAGCTGACCCCAGC
>JAKCEV010000037.1 GCA_023539495.1 Candidatus Wolframiiraptor allenii | reverse complement strand
TTTATAAACTATGTGAATCTAAAGCATTGAACTCAAGCGCTTTATCCCGGCCATCCGCTGGAGATCCCGCTCGCTATATTGCCCACGCCGATAATTACCCGGAAAATAATCGCCGAATTTCGTTTTATGGGAATTTGTGGAGCCTGAATTCCGGATCAGTTCTTCTAGGGCTTAACCCAGCATTTTTAAAGCTTGAGCCTTTCAGAACATCTCTAACATTTAAGAAAGATTCCATTCACTAATTCTTAGGCGATCGTGGGTTCAAATCCCACCGGGCCCGCACCAATATCCAGTATCTAAAAGCTAGGTTCGTATCGTCATAGTATGTCCACCCTAAAGATTTAAGGTGGTTAGATGGTTTAAACCCGGACCCGGGTGTATGAGTTATCGTAGAGCGCCGCCTGATAGTCCTTATTTCATCTTGAGGAGGGGTACTGCGAGGGAGAGGGGTGAGGAGGGGCCTGTTAGCGGCGTGATAGTTGCTAGGGGGCTTGCAAACTTCATGAGGCCTGCGTTAGGCCCTGATGGTGCTAGCAAGCTGCTGGTGACCGAGCTGAAGGATGTAGTGGTTACGAGGGATGGTGCTAGAATGCTCAGCTCGATGAGCTTCAGTCATCCGATAGCCTGGATCCTCCAAGACGCCGCCAAGAGCGTCGAGAAATCGGTCGGGGATGGGACGAAGACCGCGATCATATTGATCGGCGAGATCGCCAAGAGGCTGAGCAGCCTAGTCAGCCCCAAGAGAAAGACGCAGATCTGTAGGCTGATACATGAGTGCAGATTTGCCTATGAGCTCGCTCTAAAGAGGCTCAGGGAGCTGGCCAGCCCACTCGACTTCGGGCACCCCGAGACCATGAAGAGGGTCGCCATGAATATCTTGAGGGCGCGCGGGATCGAGGTCGCCGTAGATCATCTCGCGGAGCTGGTCGTCAGAGCGGTTCTCAAGGTCAGCAAAACCATCGGAAACACCGTGTACATCAATCCAGACGATGTCCAGATATTGAAGCAGAATATTGGGTCGCTTTATGATAGCGAGCTGATACTCGGCGCCGTTATTGACAGGAGCAGCGATAGGGGGATAATGCATCTCCTCATGCCGAGGAGCGTTAGGAATGTCAGGGTCGCATTGATCGATACCGCGATAAAGCCAACCGACAAGTTCGTGCGCATGAGGATCTACAGGCGCGAGCTAATATTCCATAGCCCAGAGCATATGAGGAGCATGCTTGATGAACATAATGAGATGGCGGTCGAGATGGCGAGGAGGCTAATCTCTATCGGCGCCGGAGCAGTATTCTCAAGAAGACCCATACATGAGGTAACAGCATACGAGCTTGCTAAGGCCGGCATACCTGCCGTTGAGAGGCTGGTGTCTAGGAAAAGGGTCGCTCTAGTCGCGAAGGCTACTGGGGCCAGGCCGGTAGTAAAGCTATCAGATATGAGGGGGGAGGATCTCGGCTGGGCCGAGCTCGTGGAGGAGCGGAGGATAGGGAACTATCAGGTCATAGTCGTGGAAGGCGGTGAGAGATCACGGGTTGCCACAATAATTCTCAGAAGTAGCTCGGAGAAGCTACTGGACGAGGCCGAGCACGCGCTAAAGGATATCGTGACAGCCTTTTCAGCGCTCGCAAAGACCCCCGCATATGTTCCTGGCGGCGGAGCGACCGAGGAGGCCATCTCATTCTACTTGACAAAGGAGGCGGAGAAGCATGAAGGATGGAGGCAGATGGCAATATACGCCCTCGCAAGCGCCCTCGAGCAAATCCCAATATCCCTTGCCGTTAATTCCGGGATGGATCCCGCGGAGGCATTAACGGAGCTAAGATCAAAGCATGCCAACTCCCTCCATCACTATGGCATAGACGTGTACTCGAGGCGTGTAGCAGACATGTATGAGGCTGGCATAATAGACCTGCTGCCAGTGAAGGAGCAGGTGCTGAAGACTGCATACGAGGTTTTGGCAATGATCCTGAGAATAGATGAGATAATAGATCGGAGAAGCGCTAAAAGATATGCGGAGGATCACGTGAGGGAAATAAGGGAGAAAAAGTATGAGGTTAAGATCCCTGATTAGCCCCGGCTCCTAGAGCACTATCTTGATGGGCGGCTTAATCTCCCTGATATCGAGATCCTTTTCTATAGTCTCCGCGCTCAGGATCACGGCGAAGGTGGCCGTCTCGGTTAATGGGAATGGCGGCCAATGCCATGCACCCTTCTTGAATACTATACCCTTGCTTCCATCGAGTAGGAATGCCTCGATCTCGTTCAGCGGGACCTCAGCCTTGGGGTTCTCGACATCCCTTGGGGGTGCTACGGGGAATATGCTCACGCCCTCTAGGGGGATGAATACCTCGGTTATCCTGACATGCCTCTCGATCCTATCTAGCAGGAACTCTCGCCTCTTCACCTTTAGAAAGCTCACCTGCGGTCTTCCTATATTGAGGTCGGCTAGACCACCCCAGTAATCTAGGGCGGCATCGGAGATCGCTGGCTTAGCCTCAGGGGCTTCAATCAGAGTTCCATAGGGCTTGAAGTTATCCCTTGTCAGGGGCTTTACCCTCACCTCCCTAGCGCTCATGGTGCTAGATGCTATGGCCGCGGACTTATATTGCTTTACAACATTCATTCGAAATAGTTAAAAGTAGATGCGTAACCAGCTTATTGGTATGGTGGAAGCTTTAAGCACAGGCAGCGAGCTCTATGAAAAGGGAGAGGCCCCATTCCTGAGAGCGGAGAATATACACAAGTTCTATGGCTCAGTACACGCCCTAAGAGGTGTGACCTTAGAGGTATGGAAGGGAGAAGTTGTAGGCCTCCTAGGGGATAATGGAGCTGGTAAATCAACTCTTGCTGGGATAATAGCTGGCGCGATACCGAAGACTGCTGGCAAGATCTACATAAAGGGAAGGGAGGTGGAGATAAACGGTGTTCAAGACGCGAGACGATATGGCATAGAGATGGTTTATCAGGATCACGCCGTTGTCGACGTGCTCGACGTGGCCCGGAACATCTTCTTGGGGAGAGAGCTCGTTAAGCCAGGGCTGATAAAGCTCCTAGACATGGATAGGATGAAGGCTGAGGCGGAGAAGGCCTTAAGAAACCTCGAGCTCAGGGTTCCACCCGACAGGGAGGTGAAGTTCCTATCTGGGGGAGAGAGGCAGGGTGTCGCGATCTCTAGGGCCATGTACTTCAAGGCGGAGCTCGTTATACTGGATGAGCCGACCGCCGCCCTCTCCGTATCAGCCGCTAGAAAAGTCCTCGACTTCGTCAGGCAGCTGAAAAACTCCGGAATAGCCTGCATAGTTATCTCACATAACCTACATCATGTTTACCCGGTGGCGGATAGGATCGTCGTCCTCAGCAGGGGAGTCAAGATAGCAGACATGAAGAAGGAGGAGACGTCGATCGAGGAGCTAGAGGAGATACTAGTGACGGGGAAGGCCCCAAACTCCAACTCTAAGGGAGCATAATCCTGAATTAGCTTTTTCACCTTCTAAGCCATTTGCATGAGGATTCTATCCCTTATCTTCTCCCTCACCATGTTTAGTACTATTCCTATGAGAATGAAGACCCCGACGACAGTCTGCCTCAGGTAAACGTTTATCCCGGCTATGGTCATGGCTAGTGTTAGCGTCGATAGGAAGAACATCGACGCGAAGATATCCTCAATTCTCCCCCTCCCGCCGGTTAACGCTACCCCACCGAAAATCGCCATAGCGAACCCATCAAAGAGGTTGAAGTCGAGCATCGCGGGCGTTGTAGCCTCATTGTATCCGACGTATAGTATGCCGCTTAGCCCCGCGAGAATCCCCGCGATGAGGTGAGCCCGGAATCTTATGCCATCAACATCCACCCCCATCAATGCTGATGCCCTCGGGTTACCTCCCACAGCATAAAGCCGCATTCCAGTTATAGTCATGTTCATGAATACCCAGAGCACTGCCACCACCACGATGAATATCACCGTAGAATAGCTTATCCCAGGAATTATCTGTCCACCTCCGATCATGTTGATCACCTTATCCGGCATGCGCTCGGCCCCCTCATAAAGCAGTTTCCTAGCGCCGATGAACACTATATAGGTCGTGAGCGTGATTAGGAATGAGTGTATCTTGATCTTCCTGATCAGTAGACCGTTGAGAGCGCCGAGCCCAGCCCCAACCAATATTGCGAGCAATAGCAGGATAGGCCAAGGTGTCCCAGGAAACCATTTACTCGCGAAAAGTGTTGTAAAAACTCCAGCGAAGCCTGCAATAGCTGGGACGGAGTTATCGATTAACCCCGCTATAAGGCAGATCCCTATCCCAAGCGCGACAAGCCCAATGGATACCCCGCTCCTAATTACAAAATCTATTGCGCCTAAGTCTAGGAAAACCCTTGGCATAATAGCTGCAAAGATTAAGAAACCAGCTATCGCGATTAGCCATACAGTTCTCTCAACTAGAAAAAGCGAGATGGAAGATCTCATATCATCTTCAACCTCCCAAGCTTCTCCGCACTACCGGGCTTGATATTTTTGTCTAAGGTACCTATTTTAAAGTTTGTCGAGGATACAAAAATCGTGGCGAATATGCATAAGGAACTATTATATGTGGGCTGCATATGAACTATTCGCTGAGAATATGTCGGGAGAGCAAAAACCTGTAGAGCAGAAGGTAAGCAGGAGGCGCTTTATAGGCTATATTGCTGCGGCTGTGGTTGCTGCTGGAGCTGTTGCAGCCGGGGCCACATATTATCTCACTAGGCCGCCTGCCCCAACCACGACCACCCCCCCAGCTGGCTATGTTAAGAAGTGGCCAACACCCAAGCTCGACTTGAAGAAGGATATCCCATACGTGTGCACGGCTTTCATAGGATTAGCCAACCCGTGGGATGAGCTAAACAGGATTGGGGCCGAATGGTATTGTAAGGATGTGCTTGGTTGGCAGATGGAGATAGTCTGGCCCGAGGCAGATGTCAAGAGGGAGAATGACGGTGTTGAAACAGCGATTAAGAAGGGCGTGGATGGAATAGTCGCCTGCCCACTCGACAGCTTGGCAAACGCGAAGATCGGGGAAATGGCGATGAACGCCGATATACCGCTAGTAGAATTCGGAATAGACATGTATCACAGCTGGCCCTTGGCAATGTACCAGCGAGACGACTATGATAGTGGAAAATTCTGCGCGCTCTTCGCCGTAGACGAGCTTACAAGAATGTACGGCAAGCCAGAGGGCAAGGCATTACATATTCACGGCTATAGAGGGTCGATGTCCGACTTCCTCCGAAGTGCAGGATGGATTGACGTGATAAGCAAGTATCCAGATATACAGACAATCGAGGTTGGAAACTCTTGGGTCGCCACGGCGGAGTATCCAAAGATCAAGGCAGCTTTAGCAGCTAATCCAGATCTACGAGTAGCTTATGAGGAGATGGGAGGATTCCATGAGTGTGTGGTGACGGGAGCGAGGGAGCTGGGCTGGCCGGAGAAGAAGATACAGGACCTAATCTGCGTGAATTGTGACCTATTCCCGGTAAACATCATTGGATATGAGGAGGGTACGCAGGATTATTGCCACATGATGCCAACTGGCCCTGATATGCTAACCGAGTGCTTTGAGCAGCTTAGGGAATTCTGGAAGAAGGGCGCCCCGGACTGTATACCGCCGATAGGCGAGCCATTCACATTCGAGAAATACCTGCCTGAGATGCAGTGGGATGCCGAAGTCGATGGATTCAAGCCACTCCAGTTCCTAAGAGATCCTGTCTGGGGCATTGCCGGATCTAAGACTACAAACAAGCAGTATGGCCACTGCCCTGTCAAACCAGCGCCGTGTGGCGGACCTGAAACATCGTGGATCGTCATACCCGATAGAATCATCACAAAAGAGGACTACAAGGAGCTTTGCATCTACTGGAACTGGCCGATCTGGGGGCTAAAAGCCTGGAAGTAGAAATAGTAACGAGGCTCGGATCCATACGCCTACCCCTAATTTTTTATTTATTAGCTATGACCCACTGGAGGAATGCTGTATGGATAAAGATAGGATTGCATTATTCTGCATAGATAATCTTGTGTGGTTCATAGTTATAATTGCCTTCGCCATCTTCGCGGCCCTCATGCCGGCCTTTTACACGCCAGCCGTGATTATTGCCATACTTCAGATTGCCGCCTTCGTTGGCCCTCTAGCCATCGGCTTATATCTCTGCATCCTTGCTGGGGACTTCGACCTATCTCTGGAGCAGATAGCGGGCTTGGCAGCGATCTTAGTATGTTGGCTCGTCGAGATCTCCGGGTGGAATCTCCCATACTACGTCGTCTTGACCGTGCCCTTCATCATCGCCCTGCTAATCGGCCTTTTCCAAGGCGTGCTCATCGGGAGATTCGGGTTAAACCCATTCCTCATAACCCTCGCTGGTTGGATAATCTGGAGGAGCGTGAAGCAGTATTTCGGGGGAGGCCACTACTTTAGTGTGAACAAGCCTGAGTACATCTTCCTCGGCTACGCGAGGATCGCAGGCACAATACACGTTTCCACGACGATATTCCTCATCCTAGCTGTCTTCTTCTGGTTCCTCCTCAGATTCACTAAGCTGGGCACCTGGATATCCGCTGTCGGAGCCGCCCCAGGCACCGCTAGCAGGCTCGGCGTCAGCCCTGGGAAGATTAAGATACTAGTCCACACGGTCGCTGCAGTACTAGCAGCCCTAACTGGGGTATTTTATGTTGGACAGTTAAGGGGATTCGTCCAGCCGAACGTCGCCGACTGGGACATCTTCAAAGCATTCATAGCGATAGCCGTGGCCGGCGTCGATATTAGGGGGGGCAGAGGCAGGATCCTGAACGTGGTGGGGGGCGTGATATTCTACGCCGTAGTCCTTCAGGGATCCCAGATGCTCGGACTTCCATGGCCCTTCTCCGAGTACATCCTGCCCGGAGGACTAACCCTCCTAGCAGTCGCGCTCCTCCATAGACTGGACTTCTTTAGAGACATGATAATAGCCCGGAAGGTTAGGGCCGAGCTAGGCTCCTAGAAAAAGAGCGTCTCTACAAAGATTTATTTCGCTGGGCCTCCATGGCTAACCTATGACTATCTTCCCCATCTACAAGCTTCGCGAAATCCCGGAGGATGTTCTCAAGCATATTCTCGACAGGTCTAAAATGGATATTAGTAGGGTTGAGGCTGATGTTCGGCGGATAATCGAGGATGTTAGGGTGCGTGGTGATGAGGCGATAGCGGAGTTTCTCTCGAGTCAGGTTGGCAGGGCTGTTAGGCCTGAGGAGATCGTTGTTAGGGATGAGGATGTTGGCCGGGCTTACAAGGAGGTGGATCAGAGGGTTCTCAGGGCGATAAGGCACATGGTTAGGAATGTTGGGAGGTTTCATCGGAGGCAGCTTCCAAGGAGTTGGATGATGAGGGTTGAGGAGGGGGTTTACGCGGGCCAGCTCGTGATCCCGCTGGAGTCGGCCGGCCTCTATGTTCCATCCGGTAAGGCGACATATCCATCGGTGGCTGTCATGGTTACTGTTCCAGCGAGCGTCGCCGGCGTCCCTAGGATAGCCGTGGCCTCGCCGCCATACCAGAATGAGATGAGGATTGATCCGGCAATACTTGTCGCCGCCCACCTATCCGGTGCGAACGAGTTCTACATTATGGGCGGCGCACACGCGATCGCGGCATTCGCATACGGGACCAGGCTTATTAAGCCTGTTGAGGTCATCGCGGGGCCGGGAGGCCCATACACGTACGCGGCGAAGCTCATGGTCCGGGATATCGTCAGGATAGATATGCCGGCTGGGCCTAGCGAGGCCCTCGTCTATGCTGATGGAACGCTTCCGCCCGAGTGGGTTGCATGGGACTTTCTCAACGAGGCTGAGCATGGGCCAGACTCCGCCGCAATCCTCCTCACAACCTCGATGGATTATGCCGAGCGCGTCTCACAGGAGCTGGATAAGGCCGTCGAGACACTCCCTGAGCCTAGGAGGAGCTATGTCCTTGAGAATGCCGGCAAGTATAGCGCGATAATCGTCGTCGAGAGCTTGGAGGAGGCCGTCGATTTCATGAACAGATATGCGCCGGAGCACCTCCTCATAGACAGCAGGAATGCGCGGAGCATATTTAGGAGGATTAGAGATAGGCTGAGGAACTTCGGGACACTCTGCCTCAACACGCCGATCTCAGCCGGGAACTATGGCGTCGGGCCGAATGCAACCCTGCCAACCGGGGGATACGCGAGGCTATACTCGGGCCTGAGCGTCGACGTCTTCCTGAAGAAGCCTACAGTCGAGGAGGTTAGAGGGAGAAGGGGCTTCAAGAGGATGCTTGAGACCGTAACAGCGCTCGCCGAGTATGAGGGATTTCCCGCCCACGCCCAATCCATGAAGGTCAGGGTGAGAGGTAGAGGTAGCTAATCCGGCGTCTCCTTTACGCCGGCTATGCTCCCCCTTCTCCATTCATCCCTGCTGAGGAGCATTCTGAGGGCGTTTCCAAATGCCCTGAATGCGGACTCCCAGAGGTGGTGTGGGTCCTCGCCCCTCTTAAGCTCCAGCTGGACCGTGGCGCCCATCCCTTGTGAGAAGCCTTGAAAGAATGCTGCGAGAAAGCTCTCCTCAACACCCTCGACTAGGCCAAATCTCTCGATCTCGGGGCTTTTGTAGATATAGCAGCCAGCCCTCCCCTCGAATGATACCCTGGCCTCGGATGCGGCCTCATCCAGAATCCCCTGGCTGAAGCCGAACCCCATTATGCCATGCTCCTCAATCCTTTTGAGCGCCATGACCCTGATCGCCCTGCCGAGCGTTATCCCCGCGTCCTCGGCCATGGTATGCTGGAGCCTCCGCCCAGACCTCACCTCCAAATCTATGTTCAGCCCCGAGTAGAAGGCGAGGATCTCGATCATGTGGTCGAGGAAATCCATGCCCGTGCTTATCCTCCACTCCCTCCTCGGCCCAGCCTCAACCCTGCAGGTGATCTCGGTCTCCCTAGTCCTTCTAAGAACCTCTGCATAGCCCGCGTCCACCCGGAGAACCTTCACCCCTAGATCATCCCTTCCCCCGGACATCAAGGCCGACTCCGCATCCACTTATGGCCTAGATAAGAGTTGTTCTCCAGCAACCAGTATGAATGTTTAAAGCTCTCCGAGACGGGGGTTAAGGCGCTGGGAGAGGGTTGGTGATGGAGTTCCAACATTTCTCCCGAGCCTGGTAAATGGGCTCGACCCTAACATATGTCGCCTATCATGCAGTATATCCCATGAGGCGGCTTTTATGGGAGGTGATGTGAGGTCGTGAGCGAGTATAATTTGAGCTCTAGTGTTGTCAGGCTCGCTATCCCGAATAAGGGGAGGCTTAGGGAGCCCGTGATGGATCTACTTGAGAGGGCCGGGGTTAAGGTGCTTATCAGGGATGAGAAGATCCTCTCATCGCCGACATCTAGGCCGGATATCCACGCCTTCTTCCTGAGGGCTGAGGATATCCCGACGATGGTCGAGCTCGGCGCGGCTGATGCGGGGATAACAGGGCTGGACATGATACTTGAGAGAGGCGCGGATGTGGAGGAGCTCTTGGACCTGAGGGTTGGGGCGGCTGAGGTCGTCCTCGCGGTTTCCAGCCGCTCGGGGATAAGATCTGTTAATGATCTGCCTGATAATGCTAGGATAGCGACAAGATACGTGAACCTCGCGAAAAGGTTTCTCGGCGAGAGGGCTCCAGGCAAGCGTTTCAGGATAATCGAGGTTGGTGGGGCTGCCGAGATAATGCCGGCGCTCGGCGTCGCGGATGCGATCGTGGATGTCAGGTCCACCGGGATGACCCTGAGAAGCCATGGCCTCGAGGCGATCGAGGTGATCTTGAAGACGTCGGCGAGGCTGATAGCCTGCAGAGACCTTCCAAGGGAGAAGCGCGATGCCATCGAGAAGCTTAGGCTGATGCTCGAGGGCGTCCTGAATGCGGAGAAGAGGAAGATGGTGATGATGAATGTCCCGGATAGGTGCTTGAGGGCCGTGCTCGAGGTCATACCATCCATGGGAGGGCCGACGATAGCCAAGGTCGAGGCAAAGGAGCCTATGTGGGAGGTCTACGCCGTCATGAGTGAGGACCAAGTCTACGACGTTGTCGTGGAGGCAAAGAAGAGGGGGGCCCGGGACATAGTAATACTAGATGTCGAAAAAATAATACCATGAGAGACGGGGGCGCATTGGATTGGAGGTCATCCCCTCTATCGACATATCTCGCGGGAGCTGCGTTAAGAGGGTTCGCGGAGTTGAGGGGACGGGGCTGGATCTCGGAGACCCCATTGGCTGGGCGCTCAGGTGGGAGGGCGAGGGCGCCAAGAGGCTCCATGTCGTTGATCTCGATGGGGCCGCGGAGGGCAGGCCCGTGAATCTCAAGCTTATCCGGGAGATTATTCGCAGGGTCTCGATACCTGTCCAGGTTGGCGGCGGCATCAGGAGCGTTGAGGCGGCTTCCTCTTATATCGGGGCTGGAGCGCGCTGGATAATTATCGGGACCGCCATCGTCGAGGATTCTGAGGCTTTCGACAGTATCTTGAGTTATGTTGGCGTGGAAAAGGTGATCGCGGCCCTTGACTATGATGAGCATGGCAGGGTTGTAGTAAGGGGCTGGAAGGCTAAGACCGGCAGGATGCTCCTCGATGAGGCTGTTAGGCTTGACCGCCTCGGGCTCGCCGCATTCCTCTGCACATATACGCCTCTCGAGGGCACGCTTGGAGGCGTGGACTCCGAGACCATGAAGAGGTTGGTCAAGCTCGTCGCAACGCCGATAATCTACGCGGGCGGAATAAGAGGTCTCGAGGACCTGCTCGCTCTCAGGGATTCCGGGGTCTATGGGGCGGTCGTCGGCATGGCGCTATACAGGGGTGAGATAAGCTTGAAGGAAGCCATAAATCTATGCCGCTGACGCGGAGGTGTCTGGGATGCCGCTGGTCAAGAGGATAATCCCATGCCTCGACGTCCACGCGGGGAAGGTGGTCAAGGGGATACAGTTCAAGAATCTCAGGCTCGCCGGAGACCCGCCGAAGCTCGCGAGGTTATACGAGGAGCAGGGCGCGGACGAGGTAGTCTTCCTCGATATAAGCGCCTCAGCAGAGAATCGGAAGATACTGCTGGATGTGGTCAGGAGGACGGCTGAGGAGATTTCAATACCATTTTCGGTGGGCGGCGGCATAAGGACTCTACGAGACATCGAGGAGGTTCTATGCGGTGGCGCCGACAAGATCTCGATAAACACCGCGGCTGTGAAGAATCCGGAGCTGATCCGGGAGGCCGCCGACATCTTCGGGAGCCAGTGCGTAATTGTTGCGATAGATGCTAAGCGGAGGGATGGATGGTGGGAGGTCTACATATATGGTGGCAGGGAGCCGACGGGGCTCGACGCTGTTGAGTGGGCTAGGAGGGTTGAGAGCCTTGGAGCGGGCGAGATCCTTCTAACAAGCATGGACAAAGATGGGACGAACACGGGCTACGACCTCGAGCTGACTAGGGCCGTGGCCGAGGCCGTGAATATACCTGTCATCGCGAGCGGGGGCGCCGGAAACCCGGAGCACATATATCAGGCCCTCACAGTAGGCAGGGCGGACGCCGCCCTAGCCGCCTCAATATTCCACTATGGCATATACACTGTCAGGGACATCAAGGAATATTTGAGGGAGAGGGGTGTTCCGGTAAGGCTTGATTAAGGTGAACCGTGATGAGCCTTGAGATTCTGAGAGAGCTCTACGAGGTTATCAGGGATCGTAGGAAAAACCCTGTTGATGGATCATACACGTGTAAGCTCTTCACGGAGGGGCTTGATAAGATCTTGAAAAAGGTTGGAGAAGAGGCTGTCGAGCTCGTGATCGCCGGAAAATCACGTGATAGGGGCCAAGTGGTCTACGAGGCAGCAGACCTCCTCTACCACATGATGGTCCTCCTAGTATATGAGGGGATAGAGTTGGAGGAGGTGCTCGAGGAGCTTGAGCGGAGGAGAGGTAAGCGTCGCGATCATTAACTATGGCGTCGGAAACCTTCTAAGTATCTACACGGCCTTCAGGAAAGCTGGGGCGTCGCCAAGGATACTCGAGGATTTTCGGGAGGCATATGAGCTTGATGCGATAATCTTCCCCGGCGTTGGAGCCTTCAAGCCCGCGATAAGAAAGCTTCAGGAGAATCGGGACCACGTATTCAGGCTCCTCGAGGAGAAGCCCATCCTAGGGATATGCCTTGGAATGCAGCTACTCTATGAGCGGAGTGAGGAGGGCTGTCCTCCAGGCGAATATCTTCATGGACTCGGGATATTCCATGGGGATGTCAGGAGGTTTCCGGCGAGCGTCAAGGTGCCGCAGATGGGCTGGAATACTCTCAGGATAGTTAGGAGCGGGTGCCCACTCCTCCATGGGGTACCGGATGGAGCCTACGTCTATTACGCGAACTCTTATGCGCCCGGCCTCTCCGAGGATACTGTGGCCGTGACGGAGTATGGTGTCAAGTTCACGGCGGTGGCCCAGCGAGGCATGATCTTCGGGACCCAGTTCCACCCAGAGAAGAGCGGTAGATGGGGGCTCAAGATAATCGAGAACTTCATTAGGTTCGTGGAGGATGAGAAGAGGAGATGAGGCTGAGCAGGGATGAGGCCGAGAGGCTCGCGGACAAGCTCTGGTATAGGAATGTGGATGAAACCGTGATTGCGGTTGTCCAAGATCATGAGACGCGTGAGGTCCTCATGGTAGCATACATGAATCGGGAGGCGTTCGTGAAAACCCTCACGACAGGGCTCATGCACTACTGGAGCCTAAGCAGGAAGAGGATCTGGATGAAGGGTGAGACCTCGGGGAACATACAGGAGGTCGTGGACGCCTATATAGACTGCGACGGTGACGCCGCCCTATTCCTAGTGAGGCAGAAGGGTGTAGCATGCCACGAGGGATACAAATCATGTTTCCACAGCAGGATAGCCTGCTCTGGGGAGCGCGGTGATTAAGGTCTAAAAAAGTTAATAAGGCCTCCCTAGGAGATATAGCCTGTAGTGGGACCATGTCTTGGGAGAGATGGTGGAGGAGGAGGTCGCCCTTCGAGAGGATCTTCGAGGAGATGGAGCGTATGATGCGCGAGCTCGATGAGATGTTCTCGAGATCATTCGAGGAGCTTGAGCGCGAGATCCCGAGAAGCCTGATCAGGGAGAAGAGGACTGACCGTGGCTATATCAGGGAGATAGGGCCAATAGTCTATGGCTACTCAATCACGATAGGCCCTGATGGCAAGCCGATAGTGAGGGAATTCGGGAACATTAGGCCTGGCAGGGGGCCTGAGATAGTCGAGGTGAGCGAGGCTAGAGAACCCCTAGTAGACGTCTTCGAGGAGGAGGATGTCGTTAAGGTTGTGGCCGAGGTCCCCGGGGTGGAGAAGGAAGACATAAACCTGAATGCAAGCGAGAGAAAGCTGGTTATCAAGGTTGACACGCCGCAGAGGAAATACTATAAGGAGGTTGATCTACCGGCCGAGGTTGATCCACAATCCGCGA
Organism: Candidatus Wolframiiraptor allenii; assembly: GCA_023539495.1. Classification (GTDB taxonomy): domain Archaea; phylum Thermoproteota; class Nitrososphaeria_A; order Caldarchaeales; family Wolframiiraptoraceae; genus Wolframiiraptor; species Wolframiiraptor allenii. The sequence goes on along the minus strand of JAKCEV010000037.1, from coordinate 659 downwards.
AAGCCACCTACAAGAATGGGGTCCTCGAGGTCATCCTGAAAAAGGTTGGTAAGGGGGAGACCGGGATAAAGATCAAGGTAGAGTGAAAGCAAGACCTCCTCCCCATTTGGTGTGGGGAGGTTTGGGCTACATCCCCTCTTTTTTGAGGGTTTAGCCCTTGGCCGGGTCTCCGGCCATTACCCCTACCCCTCTCAGGGGCTCGGGGGTTATTGGCGTCATCGAGGTATTGTTCGACGTCGCTGCCATTAATATGTTGTGTGCCGCTATGAGATCTGTGTTGAAGACCTTCTTCATCGTCGTGGCTTGAATAGCCCTCGGCTTATCCTGAGGCCACAGCCATCTCCATGCCGTGGACATCTTGACGATGTATAGGACCCGTCCACATAGATCACTTTGATACCGTATTCCTCGGCAACCTCTGAGAGCCGCTTCAGCAGAAGGCCATATGTCCAGACATTATTGTTATCGAAGTCGCCGTTCTCCTGCGCAATGCCTTTTGGGGTCTCTGGCCATGATGCACGTCATTGATGCAGTACTGGACTCGTTAGCTAATCTCTTTCGATTCCACAGGTACCCTCCTCTCGAGAAGCTCTATTCTGCCGTCCATACCTTACATGACCTCGAGCCTCGGCACACCTAGCAAATCTAACACTATCGAG
>JAKCEV010000036.1 GCA_023539495.1 Candidatus Wolframiiraptor allenii | reverse complement strand
CTACGATAGACATAACGCCTTGGAATACCTTCCCTTACAAGAGCCTTCTCCCTCACGAGATCTAGCAAGCTATGCGCTACTGCGGTTGAGTCGTAATGATAGCCCCTCTTAGCCAGTTCTTGAACAACCTCAGACAATGTTTTGGGTTGATCGAACCAGCCCTCCTCTATAAGCCCCCTTATAAGCTCGGAGCATGTTGGCGCCGGCTTCCGCCGGGCCTTCTCAGGCCTGGCCATGGCAGGCCCGCCAAGCGAGGTCTCGGTGCCAAGCTCGGGTAAAGCCGATCTAAGGGCGGCGACGGCGTTTCTCACAGCTTCTTCTATCTGGTCGGGTGGAGCCTCAACCCTCACGGTGGCAGGGCCTATCACGATCTCGACCCTAATTTTGTCCTTCTCGCTCATTTCCCATCTTGCTCAAGTTGAGCAACATTTATAAGCACAGGGAGACCAGTAAAATCGGGGAAGCCGGGGACATGAGCCAACTCGCCCAACCCAGTTTAAACGACTTTGAGACAGTCTTTAAGCCTTTCCTAGAGGTGGGGCGGAGAAGCCTAGGCCTCGTTAACGGGGCTTACTCGACGGAGTTTGATGAGGAGAGTTTTGCTCAAAATGATTGGGATTTGAGGCTTATTGAGCAGGCTGAGCAGCTGGATGTCTCCGCGACCAGCATACCCATCGAGGGCGCGGTGGATAGGCAGGTCGTGGCCATAGACACCTCCTCAATAGTCGTCGCCGTCGGGAGAGACGGCATCATCCTAGGGATCAGGGGAGGCATAGCTATCAGGAACATGCTCGGCTTAGAGATCCAGAGAGTCGGCCCCTTCATCGTATACTTGACCCCAGAGAATATCACCAGCATCCTTGGCTCCATTTTCGGAGACCTCCCACCCCTCGACTTATCAAGCTACCAGCTGGACGGCTCCATCCAGAAGACGTTGGCTAGTCTCCTTGAGAAGCGCCTCCAAGAGTATGTCGTCAAACAGTTCAAGGATAGCATAATACTCGTGGATGGATCCCTCTCTGCTGGGCCGCAGGATAACCCGATATGGCTCGTCTCGAGGATTCTTGAGGAAGCTAGGCCGCGGGGCAACGATATCCTAGCATTCTCAAAGACGAGCATCCTCCAATTCTGGAGCTCAATCTTCACGGATGATAGGCTTGGCGCCAAACCTCCGTACATAATCGACATGACATGGCTTATTGAGAGGCTTGAGATGAGGGTCCGCGTCCTCGGGAGAACATTTCTCGCTAGGCTCAGCTCCGGGCTCAGCGCCTACAGAGTTGATGTAGCAACATGCAGGAGGGTTGAGGAGGTGTTCGGGAGCCTCCTGAAAAGCGATTCTCTAATATATGGGTACCCGGAGCTCCTGATACTGGCCCACGACTACTGCACTTTCACGAAAAACGATGTAATCGCGATACAGGCGATGCTCAGAAAGCTTGGGGCCGAGTTCTTCAGGGAGGACTCGATACGAGACATGCTCTTCAACCCGATTGACAGGAGGTGATTTATGAGATGAAGATATTGTCAAAGAATGGCGACACGATTGAGCTCCTTGCCTCGCCCGATGAGGAGCCTCTGATTCGCGGAGACTATATACTCATAACTGATGGTGGTAGATCCCTCCTGGCACAGGTAATAGACATAGAGTACGCTGATGTCCCGGGGATACTCGAGGACGTGCTGAGGGAGCTCGCGTCAGAGCATCTCTCGATAAAAAATTTCGACCCATACGGTGTTGGCTCGATACTCCTCAATGTGAGGGATTCTCGCAGAATAATAGCAAAGTTCCGTGGAGTAATCGTTGATGGATCACTGAGGAATGACATAATCTGGCTTCCATCTAGATTTAACTCGAGGATAGAGAAGGCCTCCCCAGAGCTTATCTCCGAACTCATGAGGACATGCGGCCGGAGGAGGATAGTTGTCGGGGAATGCATGAGCGGGATGGTTTCAATATATGCCGAGGACCTTGATGGGAGGCTCACGATAATAACGGGAAAGAAGGAGACCGGTAAATCATATCTAACGAAGCTCCTGATAACATCACTGGCTGAGTATGGGGCCACGGTGGTGGTCTTCGATATAAATGGCGAGTACATCGGCCTATCAGAGACGGTTGATGGCTCGGTGAGCAGGATGGCTGGCAGGCATTACGTGCTCACGCCGGGGGAGAACTTCAGGGTTTCGGTTGAGGACGCTGGCCTCAAGACCATGACCGACATCCTCCAATATATACTCGCAACGCCCGCGACCACGATCAGGGAGTTCATCAGAATCTGGAGCTCCGTTGAGAGGAATGAGGGGAGGGTTACGCTGAGGGGGCTGATAAACGCGGTCAGCAGGATGCAGGTGCATGAGTCGGTGAGGGAGGCGTTGATGAGCAGGCTGCTGAGTCTCAGCGAGACAGGCTTCTTCGATGACGAAAACCCGGTAAGGGTCGAGGATGTATTAAATTCTGGGAGCGGCGGGATAATAGTGATAGATCTCTCTAAGAGCATCCACCAGACGAAAAAGATAATCGTGGAGTATGTGTTGAGCAAGCTCTCGAGCCTCTTGCGCGAGGGCGCCATAGACCCCCTATTCCTAGTGGCTGAGGAAGCCCACCTATACCTCAGGGAAACCTACTGGGATGACTTAGTAACGCGGATGAGGCACATAGGAATATTCCCCATATTCGTGACGAATCAGCCGGACAGCATCCCCGAAACGATATACAGGCAGGCTGACAACATCTTCCTCTTCAACTTCACGAACGAGTCCGACCTGAACTACATAGCCAAGGCATCGAGGGTGGATTCCGACACGGTCAAGAGGATAGCGAAGATGCTTCCACCAAGGCACTGCCTGATAATAGGCCGCATCGTGAATGATCTCCCCGTGGTCGTGAGGGTCAGGGAGGTGGAGCTGAGGGCCATGGGGGAGACCAGGCTCCTATTCGGGAAGAGACGGGGCTCCTAATCCCCCCGTGGCCAAACCCGGGGCATGTGAGCGGTATTTCCCCAAGAATCCTATAAGCATCACGTTATGCTCGATTTTTCCAAAACACTTTAAGAGGCCGGAAGCTTGTGAGCATTCTGCGCATGCAAGTGCCCGGTGGAGACGGCTATAGAGGAGATCCATTTATTGACGAGGAGGCGAGAGAGGAGGTTAGGCGTAATCTCGAACAGTCCCTCAGCAAACTTAACGCCCAGATCCTCAGGCTTGAGTCCAAGTATCGGGAGCTAGTTTCAAGGAGCAAAGAATACTTCGAGCAGGTCGTGGATGCCATGGAGTCCGGGGACGAGGAGAGGGCATCGATATACGCCGAGGAGATAGCTGAACTGAGGAAGCTAGCTAAGATGGTTAGGAGATCGCAGCTAATGCTAGAACAGGTGAAGCTAAGGCTCGAGACCATAATCGAGGTGAGCGAGCTCATAGGCTTAGTCGTGCCACTGCTCTCGCTAATCACCGAGGTGGAGGATGAGGTGGCTGGGGTGGCGCCAGATGCGGCCAAGAACCTGCATGAGCTCGCCTGTTACATCGAGGATTTCACCAGCTCGAATATGGCCAACACCATAGAGATAGGCTCACAGGAGGTAAGTGAGGACGCGAAGAAGATTCTCGAGGAGGCTAGGAAGCTCGCGGCCGAGAAGGTCAAAGAATCATTCCCGGACGTCCCACAACTCTCGGAGATAGAGCAAATGGTCTACTCATATCTCTCGAAAGCTGGCTCCGAGATCAACTTGAAGAAGTGCGCGAAGGAGCTTGGGATAGATGTAAAGCAGATCAAGGAAATATTGATGAAATTGGAGGAAAAGGGGTTGATAGAGCTAGTCGGCTAGAGGGCGCCGAATCTCTCATACCACTCCAACATCTTCTCTATGCTTTTCGGGTCTACACTCGGCCTCCTGCTCCTGATAACCTCTAAGAAATCCTCCATGGTTATCTTCCTCGGCTCATCTCCTCCCTGCTCGAAGAACTCGCTGACTATCTTAGTCTGAACCTCCACGCATATTGAGTATATGTCGGCGGCCGAGTATCCCTCCGTTATCCTCGCGAGCTCCGCGAAGTCCACGTTATCAAGATTCAGCTTCCCTGCATAATACTGGAATAGCCGGAGCCTCGCCTCATAGTTCGGCAACCCTATGTAAACCCTCTTCTGAAACCTCCTAATGAACGGCTCGTCGAGGAGCCAGGGCTTATTCGTCGCGGCCAATATGTAGATCAGACTCTTCCTGCCCTTATCCAGCAGGCCATCCATCTCCTTTATCAGCTGGTTTCTCGCCCTAGCCTCTCCTCCAACCTCGTTCAGCCTCACCGCGGCAAGCGAGTCCACCTCATCTATGAAAATTATCACGGGCTTGCCCGTTGACTCATACTTCCTCGCGGTGTTGAAGATCTTGGCTATGTTTCTCTCAGACTCGCCGAGCCACTTTGACATTATCAGCGAGGCATCTACGTGCATGAAGACTGCGTCTATCTCATTCGCAACCGCGGCCGCAAGCATGGTCTTGCCACAGCCCGGGGGTCCAAATAACAAGATGCCACGAGGCCATCCAAGCGGGAAGAGGTCGGGCCTCTTCATGGGGTAGATTATGCTCTCGAGTATGGCCTTCTTCGCCTGCTCCAATCCTATCACATCATCCCATTTGACTGGCGGTGGGTTCTGGATTATGAAGCTCTCATCGGTCTCAGCCTGTTCCTCAGATCTACCGCCGACCGAGACCTTCTCGCTCAGCGCTTCGATCCTCCGCCTATACTGTGCCTGCTTCTCTTCATAGATCCTCCTCATGACCGGGTCATCGGTGAGCTCTATGAGCTTCTCTAGGAGGGCTATCGCCTCGCGATAACGCTTCGCCGCCTCCTCCCTCATCCCAATCTTATCATACTTGACGGCGGCGCGAGCCTTCTCGGCCGCAAGTCTCTCAAGCTCCTTCATATCCTCGAGCCTTTTCTCGGGAATCCATAGGCATAAAACCTATGCTTAAGGCAGCGTATGATGGAATACGTATCCATAGCTTAGCGTATGATGGGAATATGCATCCATAGCTTATGGAACTGGCTCCCTCCCTGCTTAGGGCGAGGAAGTTTGGGCTAATCACATAGGAGGTGCGAGGAGGGCGGATGGACTAGGAGGCGGGAGCGGCTTAGGCCTCTCATTACGGATCTTCTTTGACGCTGTGGACGGCGACGCATGTGAGGGTTCTCGCGACCCCACGCATCCCCCTAAGCTTGTCTATGACTAAATCCCCTATTTCCTTGATCGAGGATCCTCTTACCTTCAGTAGTATATCCCATTCCCCCGTAATAAGATGGACCTCTTCGACGTTGTCGAGCATAGCGATTTCATGGGCTAGGGCCTTCTGGGAGATGTCGGAGCCGGGCATGAAGGAGACGAGGACGAAGGCGAGGATGCTCTTGCCGAGCTTCGTCTTATCAAGCTTCACCGTGAAGCCCTTTATCACACCCATCCTCCTAAGCCTGTTAATCCTATCTTGGACAGTTGTCCTCGGCATGCCTAGGGCCTCAGCAAGTTCCCTCAAGCTCCTAGAGGAATCCAGTTCAAGCTCCCTTAGGATAAGGAGATCCTTCTCATCGAGCTTCTCCACACGCTTAATGGTCTTCTTCATACACACGCAGGCTAGGGCGCTCGAGGCTTAAGGCTTCTCTCTACGTTAATCAACGAACACGCTCTCGACAATATTTAAAAACGGGCCCAGAAAAGAGCTCAGGGAGATATGGTTAAGCTAGGTGGCGTGGCGATCCAAGGCTATGGCGGCTATATCCCGAGGTACAGGATAAAGGCTGAGGAGATAGGCAGGATGTGGGGGCAAGATAAGTCCGGTTTTCCCGTCGCGGAGAAAACCGTGGCAGGAATTGACGAAGATGCGGCGACGATGGCTGTCGAGGCCGCGAGAATAGCCTTGAGAAGAGCTGGGATAGATCCAAGGAGAATCGGCGCGGTCTATGTGGGGAGCGAGTCAAAGCCCTATGCCGTCAAGCCCACAGGGACAATCGTGGCCGAAGCAATCGGGGCCTCCCCCACAAAGCTCGCTGCGGACCTAGAATTCGCCTGCAAGGCCGGAAGCGAGGCCATGGCGATAATAATAGGCTTGATTCGCTCGGGCCAAGTGGAATACGGGCTGGCAATCGGCGCCGACACGGCGCAGGGAAGACCCGGTGACGCGCTTGAATACACAGCCGCGAGCGGAGCCGCTGCATTCATATTGGGGAAAACAGATCACAGGGCAGTCGCAGAGATAGAGGCTTGGAGCGGTTATGCGACCGATACTCCGGATTTCTGGAGAAGGCCGGGTGATAAGTATCCAATGCATACTGCGAGATTCACGGGCGAGCCGGCATATTTCAAACACATAATCGGCGCGGTGCAGTCCCTTCTCGAGAATGATGGCTACACGCTTAACGAGATAGACTATGTCGTATTTCACCAGCCAAACGTGAAGTTCCCCCTGGCGGTCGCGAAGTATCTCAAGGTGGGGCAAGAAAAGGTCTCGCCGGGTTTGATAGCGAACTCCGTCGGGAACACTTATAGCGCCTGCTCGCTGCTCGGCCTAGTAAACGTCCTAGATCAGGCCCAGCCGGGCCAGAGAATACTTGTAGCATCATATGGATCAGGGGCTGGTAGCGACGCTTTCGTGCTCAGGGTCCTCGACGGCATCCTAGAGAAGAGGGATCTAGCGCCCAAGCTCGCGGAGTTCATCGAGAACAAGATCTACATAGACTACTCGACATACCTGAAGTTGAGAGATGAGATACTCGTGAGGTGAATGGTGATGGCGGGCGTATATGTTGCCGGGGTTGGCTTCACGAAGATTGCGGAGCACTGGGACAAGGATCTGGAGCAGCTCATGGCCGAGGCGGCTGTAAAAGCTCTAGAGGATGCAGGCGTTTCCACGGTGAACGCCATTTACGTGGGATGCGCCTTGGGCGAGCATCTCCAGTGTCAGGCAAACTTAGGCGCATTAATGGCGGAATGCGCGGGCCTTACCGGGGTGCCGGCATTTAGGGCTGAGGCGGCTGACGCGTCTGGAGCCGCCGCACTCTACTCGGGATTCTGCGACATAGCCTCGGGCAGATCAGAGGCGGTCCTAGTCGTTGGTGGAGAGAAGCTCTCAGATGGCCTCTCCGAGGAAGTCTCATCCGGGACGCTGATGATGAGTGGGAGGAGCTGGTATGAGGGCTTCATGGGAATAGATTTCTATGCGATGAGCGCCCTGCTATACAGGCTCTACTCAAAGAGATATGGCGATGAGGGGATACCATTCTTCCCGGTGATAAGTCATGAGCACGCGGAGGGAGTTGCCCACGCCCAGTATCCATTCAAGATAGCCTTGGACCGTGTTCTGGAGTCGCCGTTCATCGCGGAGCCCCTTAGAATGCTGGAGGTGAGCGGCATAGGCGATGGGGCGGCGGCAGCGGTTCTTGTGAGCGAGGAATTGGCCCGTAGGCTGAAATCGCCCAAGATCAGGATGTTCATATCCTCCGCGACGGATTATGTGAATCCCTTCGATAGGGAGGATCCGCTTAGGCTTCAGTCCGTCATGTTGTCGGTGAGCAGGGTTCTGGAGCATGCGGGGGTCAGTAGGAGTGAGCTGAACATGGTGGAGCTTCATGACTCCGCATCCATACTTGGTGCCCTCTGCCTAGAGTCAGGGGGATTCTCCCCGCCCGGCGCCGCGGGCAAGTTGGCCATGAAAGGTGAGTTTGGGCTGAATGGCCGCCTCCCTTGCAACACCTTCGGGGGGCTTAAGGCGCGTGGGCATCCATTTGGCGCGACAGCAATTTACCAAGTCGCGGAGATTTATCTCCAGCTTGCTGGGCGTGCTGGGAAGAATCAGCTCGATAAGGCGAGGACCGGGCTGGCGATATCTCTGAGCGGCGTTGGTGCGGCAGCCTTTACAAGCCTGCTCAAGATGGAGGAGGTGTGATAGGTGTGAGGGTTCCCGGCTACTGGAGAAATATGTCATTCCTCTATAGGCTTGCGGGCTGGAAGTGCGTCCACTGTGGAGCCTTCCATCACTATAAGCCGGTTGTCTGCAGGAGATGTAGGTCAAAGGAGTTTGCACAGGTTGAGCTGCCGGGCTCGGGCAGGCTCATAGCATATACGGTGGTCAGGTCTCCTCCAAAGGAGTTTGAGCGCTGCGCGCCATATGCCATAGGCCTCATAGAGCTCGAGGATGGGACGAAGATACTATCACAGCTCACAGATTTCAAGGAGAATGAGCTGAGGGATGACATCCGGGTCGAGGCAGTCTTCCGGAGAGTAAGGATCAACGGGGAGCAAGGAATAATCGAGTACGGCTACAAGTTTAGGCCCGCACTCAGCCAGTCTTAAGCTGGCCCTTCAATCTCTTCCAGAGATAAAGGGTTGCATATTCTCTCGGGATCCCCTCGCGCTGGGCGATGATCTCGACCTGAGACCTAATCTTTACCGCTGCGTCCTCCGGGCTCTCATATTTCGTCTGAAGGCTATTGACTATTTGCGTGAAGATATTGTTCACGAGCCCCTTATATGAGGTCGCCTCATATATATTCTCTCGCATTCTCCTGAGCTCCTCGATCTTCCCATTAACCTCCTTGATCTTCTTATCAAGCTGGGCTAGCTCCTCCCTCAGCCTTGGGATGAGCCTTTCAAGCTCCTCCTTCTTAGAGACGGAGATCGGCTTTCCCTGAGACTCAAGCTGCATAATCGTGTCGAGCTCAACCTGATTAAAGTAAACCTCCTCCTCAATACTCGAGAACTTTTCTTCCAAGAGCTCGGCCAGCTTACGATATCTCTCAATCGCATCATCAATATAACGTGTTAGTTCCTCCCTCATGGAGTCCCAGCGCTGGATAAGCTTCTTCAAGATCGCGAGGCTCATCCCAGGATCGTCTAAGAACTTCTTTTGGGTAACCTCCTCCCTAACCCTTATCTCATCTATCTTGCCGAGGACGAGTTCATATGCGGCGTCGGCATCTGCAATCGCCTTCTCAAGCATCACATCCTCCTTTCTCTCAGCGATCTCGGCCTCCTCGATCTCGGCTTCAATCGGGGCTTCGGCGGGTTTCTCAGCCTCCTCAACAGGCTCTATAACAGGCTCAGCCTCCTCCAGATCTGAGTCCTTAATTATAATGCGCTTCGGCATCCCCCATAACTTGCAGAGTTGATTGCTTTTAAGTTTACTCATCCTGAGAGAGCAACTTTAAAAATGCTTTAATGAGCTTCCGAGAGGGCCTTGGAGAAGCTCGAGTTCAGGCATACTCTAAAGTCTCGGGAAGAGTGTGGTTGCGGCTATCCCCATGATAGATCACTTGAGGCGGTTTTCATAGGCTCCCTAGAGGAGGTTGTCCCGAGATTCAATGATCTCGGCCTAGAAGCCCCCTACGCGATCTTCTACGACGAGATTACGTATAGGGTGGCTGGAAGGCGGGTTGAGGAGCTGCTTGGGGCTAAGGGCTTTCTTGTCACGGCCCCCACATTTCGGAATGCCGAGGAGCTCGCTGCTAAGGTGAGGGGCGTGGAGTCTATCGTGGGTGTTGGGGGTGGGACGGTCATAGATGTGGCCAAATACGCGGCGTACAAGGTTGGCGCGAGCTTTGTTTCGATTCCAACAGCACCCTCCCACGACGGTATAGTCTCACCGATAGTCTCGCTCTTCGAGGAGTATGGGAGAAAATCAATCCTTATGAGATCACCCAGGCTGGCGGTCATAGACCTCGAGGTAATCAAATCTGCCCCAAGGAAGCTGGTAATATCCGGCTATGGCGATGTCCTCGCGAAGATAGTCTCGATCAAGGACTGGCAGCTCGGGAGAGAGGATGTTGGCGAGGCATATTGCCCAACCGCCGAGAGATTGGTTCTTGAGTCGCTGGAAATACTCACAGGCTCTATAGCGAGATCTGAAGGGCCGGAAGAATCTCTCACGCCGCTCATAAGAGCCCTGATAAATTGCGGGGTGGCTATGATGATCACGGGGTCTTCGAGGCCGGCATCTGGGAGCGAGCACCTAATTAGCCATTACCTCGACATGAAGCTGGGACGTAAATACCCTCATGGGGTCCAATGCGCTATAGGTACACTACTCATGGCAGCATATCATGAGATGAGAAACCCCAACTGGTGGACAGAGGAGAGATATCGGCTGAAAATGATCCGGGAGTATTTCAGGAGGGTGGGGCTTCCGCTAAGCCTTGATGATATTGGGCTTCCAAGAAGCCTGATAATCAACGCGATAATCGAGGCTTGGAGAATAAGGCCGGATCGATATACGATTCTCCACAAGTATAGGCCGAGGACCGAGGATGCTAAGCTCATTCTTAAAGAGTCTGGTCTAGAGTAAACCCTTAATTAAGCGTCCACACGCATGCCAGGAGGATATGTTGCGGGTTGGCGTTATTGGTGCGGGGCAGATAGGGTCAGCCATAGCCAAGGCCCTCGCCGGGTCCGGCAAGTATAGGGTGATCGCGTCCAGAAGAAACATTGAGAGCATTAAGGACCTAGAGAGGCTGGGCGTCGATCTCACAACAGATAATAGGCGAGTTGCGGGGGCATCTGATGCGGTCTTCCTAGCTGTTAAGCCTAATAAGGTCTCTCTGGTCTTGAGGGAGGTCTCGGATCTGCTTGATGGCAAGCTCCTGATCTCTGTGGCGGCGGCGATACCGACTTCAAGGCTTGGATCCCTCGCGCCAAGGGCCAAGATCATCAGGGCCATGCCTAATGTAGGCTTGATCGTAAAAGCGGGCTTTACGGCCTACTGCAGGGGTCCCAACATAACCGAGTCGGATGTCAAGGTTGTCCAAGAGCTCTTGGGGGAGCTTGGAGCATACATAGAGGTTGACGAGGACTTAATGGACGCGATTACAGCGCTAAGCGGGAGTGGACCGGCCTATGTAGCCCTCCTCATAGAGGCCATGGCATATGCGGGGCTGAAGGTCGGCCTTCCAAGGGACTTGGCCTATAGATCCTCCGCATACACGGTGTATGGCACGGCGAAGCTGATGCTTGAGACGGGGTTACACCCATCAACTATAAAGGAGATGGTCCTAACGCCAGGCGGAACGACAATAGAGGGTATATTCTACCTAGAGGAGGGCGGCGTAAGAACTGCTGTCATGAAGGCTGTTGAGGCGGCCACCAAGAGAGCAAGGGAGATAGCTGAGAAGCTTAACAGCTCCATATAAATAGGATATGGGCCTCACGCTCTCCACCACTCAAAAAGGATGTAGGTTGGCTTCTCGCCTGATTTATTCGGAACAGCGATCGTGAAATATTTTCTAACGGTTGTCGCAAGCCTCCCCGACCTGACTATCTCCAGGGCTGAGATATTTTCTCCGGGGAGCTTAACTTGGACTATGAATGGAGCGTGTTCGAGGCCAGGGCCCACACGGTAGACCGCGAAGTCGCTTCCAAACTTTATCCCCGGCGTCACAATGAACCCTCTCCTCCTAAGATCCCTGTACACCTGATACTTCTCCCTGAAGTTCTCATATATTTTTTCAGCATGCTCTATCAGCTCATCTAGGGCCAGCCTTCTCCCATCCTCGTATACCTCTAGAAGGCCCTCCTCCACGAGATATACCGCCTCGATTATATCCAGCACGAGGGGCACGTCGAAGTCGGCGGACTTAGGCTTGGGAATCCCAAGAGGCTTACCATAGAACCCTAGCCTATACAGCCTTCTGCCCATCTCGACATCCCAGACTATAATGTTCCCCTGAACGAGCTCGGCCCTAACAGCCTCCCCCGCCATTACACTGCTCCCCTACACCGGGACAATTGTTAATGTCCGGAGGATGTCGGTTATCCTCTCGGCGTGATCCGATATATCCTCGATCATCTCAGCAACTTCCCTACATAAGAGCAGCTGGGCTATCTGCATGTTACTCTTGAGGATCTCGAGGTCGAGCTGCCTGTAAATCTCATCAGCCTTCTTCTCATTCACCTCTGTCTCCGCTATCTTCTCGCTAAGGCTCGCAGAATTCATGGTTGTAGCCAGCAGGGCTTGCCTCATCGAGTTGAGGGTCGCCAGCACGGCCTCCCCAAGCGTCAGGAAGAGCTTACACGTATCCTTCCCCAGCTTAGTCTTCATTCTGCTCAGGTTCATGATCCTGAAGGCGGCACCCTCGGTGATATCCGCTATCCTATCAACCTCTAGTGTCAGCCTCACGAAGTTTTCCCTAGATGTCAGGATCGCGCCAACCCTCGAAATCTCCCTCTCGACGAGGCGATTCATCTCCTTGGCCTTCTCATCATTCTTAAGAATCTTCTGGTAAAACTCTTCGACAATGTTGGCCTGCTCACCCTTCAGGAACTGCTCCAACATGTTTAGGAGGAGGCGGTATCCGTCCAAAACCACCCTAACTTGATCCTGTATTAGGTTGAGGATTGCTATCCGAAAATCCTCTTCTCTATCGCGTGGAAGGCTCATTTTTCCCTATTACATCTTTTCGGCGCTGCTGATATAAAGCCTTTCGCGATCTCTAGGGGTATGCCAGCCACCCCCTCATGAGGCAGGGAAGATCACTTACATCAACCCTGATCTGATGTGCGGAGTCCCTGAACCTAATTGTGACGGTATCATCCTCCATAGTCTGGTAATCGACGGTGATGCATATTGGGACGCCAACCTCATCATATCTCATGTATCTCCTCCCGATGCTCCCTGAGTCATCATACTCCACGTCAAAGTCTCTTCTCAGCTCATCATATATCTCCATGGCCTTGCTTGTGAGGGGCTCCCTCGAGACGAGCGGCAGGATCGCAGCATCTATTGGCGCGAGGTATGGGGGCAGCCTGAGTATAGTCTTACCATTCTCTAGGTCTAGAAAGTTCTCGAGGATGCAGTACAGGCTTCTATCAACGCCCATTGAGAGCTCGAATACGTGTGGTAGGATCTTCTGGCCATCGTCAAGCACCTCCATTTCCTGTCCGCTCATCCTTTGATGGCCCCCGAGATCATGATCCCCCCTATTATTGCAGGCGACAAGCTCTATCCAGCCGAGGCTGGTCTCCACCTCAAGATCCCATGCCTCCACAGCGTAGAAGGCCTTCTCATCCTCGCCGAGCTGTCTCAGCCTAATTCTCTCCTTTGGGATGCCGGCCTTCTCGTAAAACTGCTGGATAAGGGCTAGATAATAGGCGACAAGCTTGCTCGAGATGAGCCCTTGACTCAAGGCCTCCCTGCAAGTGATCTCGGATGGCTCGCTCTCCCCAACCTGCTGAAGCCTCAGCTCGTAATCCATCACCGCATCAGCCTTCGGGAAGTCATTAGCCCTATTCGGGTTGAAGAAGACCTCTATCTCGGCCTGATAAAACTCCCTCATCCTGAGGAGACCCTGCCTTGGGGAAATCTCATTCCTAAAGCTCTTTCCATACTGTGCTATCGCGAATGGGAGTTTTCTCCTCATCGTCTTATAGAGCCTGAGAAAGTCCACGAAGATGTTTTGACATGTCTCCGGTCTGAGATATGCGTCGGCCTCCGCGACACCGATACCGATCCTGAACATCATGTTGAAGTAGTAGTAGCCTGTTAGCTTCCCCCCACAGCGCGTGCACCTTACATCATTCTCTTCCACAATTCTTCTCATTTCATCAAGGTTCAGCCTCTCCGGGACATGTAGCCCTGTTCTCTCTTCTATCAGTTTATCAACGCGGTATATCGCGCCGCATTTACTGCATCGTGCTATAGGGTCGACGAAGCTATCCAAGTGGCCGGAGGCCTTGAAGACGCTTTTGGACAGTATCTGGGCGCCATCTATCTCGAGCATGCAATCCCTTCTCACCAGCTCTCTTCTCCAAAGCTCGATGAACTTCCTTTTCATCGCGGCACCGAGCGGCCCATAATCCCAAAAGCCCGCGGGAGCATCGCTATAGATCTCGGAGGCCGATGTGAAGAACCCCCTCTCGAGAGCGAGCTTGATAAGCTCCTCGAACTTCCTGCTCACACCCTTATCCTGTCTAAGCTGCATGGCCGGGGTCTCGGTTTTGAGCGACCCGCCGTTATATTAGTCTTTAAGCGGTCAAGTGATAGTGTCCAGATAACGGGTTTATATGGCTGAAGACTCCCATAGTAGCTCGCGAGTAGAAATAGTCGCCCCTAGAGAATATTTAAAGCCTTATTTAGACACTATTGCCCTCCGAAAATGGGAAATAAAATGTGAGGTGTTGTGAT
>JAKCEV010000035.1 GCA_023539495.1 Candidatus Wolframiiraptor allenii | reverse complement strand
ATCTCTCAAAACGCATATATCTATCTCGTGGAGCATCTGTAGTTGGTGTTGAAGGTAATGTCATCTAGGTTCGAGTTGATGCGCGAAGTCCTGACCCAGCTTTCCCGCGGGAACCCGGATATACTTGGATCGGCCATAGTCAGCGAGGATGGGCTCGTCATAGCAAGCGCCCTGCCCGAGGGATATGATGATCAGAGGGTCTCAGCTGTTACCGCGGCCCTCAGCAGCATAGCGAATCGCGCGGCTCAGCAGATAGCACTCGGAGAGGTTCGGAGGATGATGCTGTTCGCCGAGAAAGGTGGCGCCATCCTCTGCTCCGGGAGGAGGGCCTCGCTCGTGGTTCTCACAAGGCCTAACGCCAAAATAGGCTTGGTATTAATGGACGTGATGGAGGCGGTTGACAAGCTAAAGGACGTGCTGGGCTTCTAGCCTCCCCCAGCAGCTATCATGGCCTCAGCCCTACTCTCCCTTACAAGTTTTCCTCTCAAGCATCCTGGATCAGGGGCCAAGTAATCCCCATAGTAGGCATATGCCCTAGCCCTGCATCCTCCGCAAACATACCTGTACTCGCAGCTCCCACATGGCTCCTTTAAGAGATCCTTGTCCTTAAGATCATTTATCACCTTACTATTCTCCCATATATCCTTCAGCCTCTCCCCCCTCAGGTTTCCAACAGGGATGGGCATGAAGACGCATGGCGTGACCGTGCCATCGGGCTGTATTGCCATATATATCCTGCCCGCACCACATCCGCCCACGAACTCGGCGACCGCCTTTAGCGTGGAGCTGCGGGGCATCGTGAAATGTGTCGGGAGAACATCCTCACCCCCACTCATCTGCCAGGATACGCGGGCCAGCTGCGGGGCCGTTGACACGACCTGTATGCTGGATCTAGTCGCCTCGCGATAGATTCTCCTAAGCACATCCTCCCTCTCCTCCGGCGTTAAGTCAAGCTCCATGGCCTCCTTTCCCCTGCCCGTTGGAATGAAGTTGAAGAACACGACCCTGTTCACCCCGAGCTCCTCGCCCAGCCTAACCATATCCTCGATACAATCCTTATTGAGCTTGGTGACCGTGGCGGCTATCCCGACCGAGACCCTGCCCCCACCATACTTGACCACATTCCTGATCCCCTTCACCGCCAGCTCCCAGGCGCCCTTAACGCCCCTAAACCTATCATGCTCCTCGGGCTTCGTGGAGTCGAGGCTGACCTCGACATATCTCAGCCCAGCCTCTATAGCGCGCTTGGCGAACTCCTCATCCGCGAACCTTATCCCGTTGGTCGCAACGGCCATGTAGATCCCCCTTCTAGCGCCCTCCTCAACCACGTGGAGGAAATCCGGGTGAATAGTTGGCTCACCGCCGCTGAGAGCCACGAGCGGTATCCCCATTTCATCCACCTGCCTAATCACCTCAAGCCTCTCCTCGGAGGTAAGCTCGCCCGGCCCGGGAATAGGTCCCGCATTCTGATAACAATGGACGCACTTGAGATTGCATGCATTTGTAAAGTTCCATACCACGAGGAATGGTGCCGCCAGCTTTTGTGGCACGGTCACGCCATAACTCAGCAGGCTTCTGAGGACGAGCTCGATCCCCCTCCTGATTGCGGGGTCGCTTATCCCCTGCTCGAACTCCTCACGCTTTATATGCATGAATTTCAACGCCGCCCCGAAAAGCAGCTTAGAAAAATAATAGTCCAGTATGCAGCTGAAGCTCATGTTATCCTTATCCTTATCCCTCTGCACAAGCATGCTCAAAACATGCTCGAGCCTCGTTCTCGCGCCACTGGGATCAGGCTCCAGAAACCTCCTAAGGATAGCCCTCGAGATCCTGCTCCCAAAAATCCTCCTAGCAACCTTGATACTATCAACTTCGAGCGACAAACCTCCACCCGCCGGAAGGCAGGAGATCATTACTGAGGAATAAATTTTCACCCACCCGCTAGAGGATGATTCCTAAGTAAGGTGAAGGCCCGATGATTGAAGACTATGGGCCTCGCCATCCAAGCTTGAACCAATAGAGGAGAACTCGTAATACTTGAGGCTGAAAAAGCCTAAATAAGATAAACACGCTCTTAACTCAGGCCGGCACGGCATGCCCTACACGTTATCATTTTTCATAGCCGAGGATGAGCTCTCGGATAAGATAGCCTCAATATTAAATGATCTCATCGGGAGGATAAAGGACTCCGCCAAGATAAGGTACTCAGAGTCCATCGGCATGTCCATGACAAGTGTTAGGATCAGCCTGAAATCGGCCCTCGGAAGAGAGGATACTCTAGAGCTCAGGATACATTCAATGCTAGGGAAATATGTGGACTCTTTCAAGCTTAGGTATGGGCTGCCGGGAGTTCCAGCGATAAAGCTGGGCGAAGCTGTTCGCTGGGGCTCGGAAGCGGTCGAGATAACCTCAAAAATATATTCATTATTGGTGGGGGGAGGTGCATCAACGGCTGAGCAAATATTCTATAGCATCGCGAATTATATACAAGGGCCGCGCGAGATTAGAGAAATGTCGGAGGAACAGGTCGCTCTAGGAGCTAGTACAGCGCTGCAGAAGAGTGAAATGCAGGAGATCGCGGAATCGCTCAGGAGGGGTAACCCGGATATAATTGGCTGCGTCATCTTGGACGAGAAGGGAGCTATTATAGCGCACAGCATCCCGCCCGAGATTGATGAGGAGAAGGTTTCCACAATCTTCGCCGCCCTTCGAAGCGCGGCCGAAAGGACGGCCCAGCATATAGCGCTTGAGAAGATGAAACAGTTCGTGATCTTCGCGGAGAGGGGAGGAGCCTTTCTCCAGAGGCATGGCGACCTCTTCCTATTACTATTCATGAAGCCTGACGCAAAGCTTGGAGCAGCGCTCATGGAACTTGGATACGTTATTGAGAGGCTTGAGGAGATTACTAGGGCAAAGCCCTAGCATGATATGATGGTGAAGGCATCGCTTTACGAGAAGGCCGGGGAAGACGTCATATGCCTAGTATGTGAGAGGGCCTGCAGGATAAGGCCCAACCTATACGGCGTATGCGGGAATTATCAAAACATCGGTGGAGAGCTTTTTCACGCCGGATACGGGATCCTAAGCGCCATCGAGAGCAGGCCGATCGAGATTAAGCCCTTCTTCCATTACTGGCCGAACAGCACCGCCCTAACATTCTCCGGCTACGGGTGCAACTTCTACTGCCCATGGTGTCAGAATAGCCACATAAGCTTCTCAAAGCCGCCGACGGGGGTGAAGCCGATCCCGCCCGAAGCCCTCGTGGACATGGCCCTGAGAAACCGGGATGAGGGGCTCTGCGCGAGCTTCAACGAGCCCGCGACACTCTTCGACTATCTCCTAGAGGTTTTCGAGCTCGGCTCCAAGAGGGGGCTCTACGGCACCTTGGTGACGAATGGATACTTCACTGAACGCGCCATAGAGATGCTCATGAAAGCAGGCGCAGATGGATTCAGCATAGACATTAAGGGATGCCCATCCGCCAGAGGAGCATTAACAACAATAGACCACCTCAGGGTCTTCAGAAACGCCCGGAAGATCCTAGACCTAGGAGGACACGTGGAGATGGTGTACCTCGTAGTAACGGGATACAATGACTCGAGAGAATGTGCCGAATGGATCCTAGAAAAACACCTAGAATACTTAGGACCGGAAACACCAATCCACATAAATAGATACTACCCGGCAAACTACTGGAAAGAGCCCCCAACACCCCTCAGCAAGCTCCTAGAATTCAGGGATATCGCCCTGAAAATGGGGATAGAATACGTCTACATCGGAAATGCGGGGTTGTCGAAGCTCGAATCAACATTCTGCCCAAGATGTGGCAAACTGTTAATTGCAAGACATAGCCATCGAGTAACATATTACAAGCTAAATGAAGATAGGTGCCCGAACTGTAACCACAAAATAATGATACGGGGAAAAATATGTTTATAGTCGAAGGTTGTCAGTCAGCCACAACCTTGATGTTCTTAGAAGCTTCAGCATTTATATAAGTCGCTGAAGTAAGTGTACCTTCTCCCAAAATTTTACCTTGGTTAACAATTATGGTGAAATCACTATTGATGTTGACTGTGCATGTCGCAATAGGCCCGATTTGTCCGGGCATAAGCATATATCCTGAGTAGAAATTGCATGAAGCTATATTTGCGCCACCCCTAATAGTAAGAAGGGGATCAAGTATTCCGGTTATGAATACGCTTTCATTAGCATCCTTCGGTAACTGAACATAGATATCCACGATTATTTGATCAGTCTTCTTCTTATTAACAGTATTAGGAGCAAGTATAAGGGGTTTGAGCTCTACAGGTTTATAGGTTACATGTCCTAATGTGAAAATGACCGCCGTTGTATCAGGTACTTCTATTAGCTGGGGGTTTCCTTTGGGTATTTGGACGAGTTTACCGTTCTCATATAGTGCGACGCTATAGTTTCCCGGGAATATTCCAAATGCCACTGTCACGTTCTCGTTACTTGCTGTTGCTTTATGGGTAAACTTCTCGGGCGATACCTTGCCATTCCCGAGGGGCGTAACATAAACCTCATACATCCTTCCTTTCTTCATGTTAATTATGCTGACGGTTAACGTGTATGGGAATACTATATCTATTAGCCCGCCCTCCTTCAAGTAAATCTTATTTGAGGAGAAGATTCTACCCCTCTCCGTCACTGCGAGAAACTGCACGATGCCCGTAAATCCATTGACGCAGGTCTGAACATCGAGTGTGCCATTTCTACCCGGGGGCAGGCTTAGGAGCTCTCCCTCTAAACATGGTTTCGCCATAGGTATGGATGTCTGCCTAACCACATCTATAGCCCAAACTCTAACGATCCTAACATTCACGGGCCCATCATTTGATAACAATAGCGTCAGCCTTTTCGTTATCGCATCCTGCGATACCCCAACTGTTAGTGATTCGGACATTCTATCGGTATCGAAGATTCTCCGCGAATTCGATTCATTTAGGAACAGCGCATAGGAATTCTGCATGAGTACAACTAGCGGCACTATTACCATGAAGAATATCGCTAGAACTATTGCTCCTCCAGCAATCGCCGAGACACCTCTCCTCCGGCCAACATTTCTTCTACACATTTTGCCTCACCATAATCATCCATTGAGCGTTCTCTAACGGGTTATTCGGGTTATATATTGTCGAGGCGATAGCGCGTATCTCAATAACATATGGCTTCTGACCCGTAACGAGCTGACACTTGGATCCTATTTCTAGGGGATAAGCACTATTCATGGACGCGTTAACTCTAGCTATCTCCCGATAGCTTATCGGCGGTGGGGAGGAAGATTTCGGATAAATTGCGCATGAAAGTATTACTAGATCCACTTTCCCTGGATTTGATACCCAAACAATACCTCTCCCCCAGTCAATAAACTCCACCACAAGTATGCTTCTTTGCTGGGCTATCCCCTTATTCGTCTCCGCCACAATACCTATCGCCGAAACTCCAGCCCACCCACTAACAACCCCCCAAAGAAATAACCCCAAAGCTATAGTCACCGCCGTCATAATAGCCACTGTAACAACATAGCTAACGCCCCTACTCTTCCTCATCTGCCGAGGATATCGTCTCACCGATAATTAAGTCTTCGGGACTATAATGCCTACATATGGATCTTAACTAGGGTATATTGCGACTCAGCTCCATAGGTTTATTTGCTGGCTAGCCTGGTTTCAGGCTGATCGCCGATGCCCGAAGTGAAGTTTGAGAAGATCTCGCCAGCGGACTTCTTCTACAGGAACAGGGATATCGCCGGGTTCAGCAGCCCAGCCAGATCCCTATACATGAGCATCAGAGAGCTCGTGGAGAACTCCTTCCCATATGATGAGCCGATACTGATAAGGGAAGATGGCAGAATAAGGGTGGTGAAGATAGGCGAGCTCGTAGAGGGAGAACTGTCGCAAGGAGGCTACATAGAGTTTAACAGAAGATATTACAAGCCGCTACGAAAAAATATCGAGGTTCTAACAATAGATGAGAACTTGAAGCTCGCTTTCAAGCGGATAACGGCGGTTTATAAGCATCCATCACCAAAAACCTTGTTCAAGGTTAAGCTGCAGGCTGGGCGGGAGGTTCGAACAACCTCGGCGCACAACATATTCATCCTAAATGATGAGCTCGAGATGATATGCAAGGAGACGAGGAGCCTTAAGCCGGGTGATAAAGTCATAGTCCCCGTGTCGGGCTATGAGCCCGAGAATCTCATGAAAGAGTTAGACGTGCTGGATGAGTTGCTAAGACTCCCAGAAGAGGAGACTGAAAATATAATGCTATATGGTGCTCTTAAGTTCTATGACAAAGTCCCGCCACAGACACATGTTCTCCTAGCCTCCATTAACGGATCCGAGATAACGTGGAATGGGCTTTACAGGAAGGCTGAAGAACCTGATCTAAAGAAGCCAAATAACACAATACAAACCCTGAGAGGGGAAGAGTTCCTAGTTGATATCGGGAAGGGTGTCTATAGGGTGGATCGGGAGGAAAATCCGAGAAATAGGCACCCGGTCAACAAGGATTGGGCTAAGCTGGACTCAATACCATTCAACTACTTCCGCAGGAATGTGCCGAAGAACATTGATAAGCATCAGATAAGAATAGGGGTTAAGCGATCAAAGGTTACGATTCCCGCGGTAATCCCAATCACGCCGGAGCTCATGAGAATCTTGGGATACTATGTAAGCAATGGATCAATAACTGACGGCGTCAAGATAACGTTCTCCTTCGGGCATCATGAGCTAGCCACCTGCATGAAGGATTTGGCGTATTGTCTGGAGAAAGTCTTCGGCATTAAACCCTTAATCACCAAACCCCATGAAACCGGTATAAACGTCATCGTGAATAGCGCCTCCATAGCTTTCCTATTCGAAAAGGTGCTTAAAATGGGAACAAACTCAAACAATAAGCGTGTTCCCTACATAGCCTTTAACGTGCCTAAGATGCTTAAATGGCATTTCCTAATGGCTTACATAAAAGGCGATGGACACGTCCAGGATGCTAAGAGGAACAGGAGGATAGTGATGGCCACATCGAGCAAGGAGCTTTTCACGGATCTAAAGTTCCTTTTAACCCTGATGGGCCTAAGCTTCTCAACACACATATCCGGTTCCCAGGAAAGGGTGGTAAGGGGCGGGAAGACGCGTTGCAGCAGAAGTTACTACATTTACATAAGGGAGGGGGTTGCTTCAGAGTCTCAATCACTTCCAATAGGCTCCTACAGGCGAGAGCTGTTAAGGGTCTCTGGTTACCGATACACGAACCTGTATAAGCCCACGGTGCAGAAACGCCGGCTAGCAAGGGTCTTCTCATCGGAGCAGCTTCCAGAAAAATTAAGGAAGATAATGTCTTCGGATATAGGCTTCCTGCCGGTGAAAAAGATAGAGATCGTCCAATCCGACTCAGAATGGGTGTACGATATTTCTGTCGAGGATGTGGAGCGTTTCATCGGAGGCGAGGCAATAGCCTTACTCCATAACTCTCTCGACGCGGCCGAGGTTGGAAGGATTCCTCCGAATATTATCGTGGAGCTTTCTTGTGAGGGGAATTCTGATGAGGGTGTGGATATCTATAGGCTGAGGGTTGAGGATAACGGTATTGGCGTTGCGCCTGAGCATATTCCACGGGCCTTTGCCACGGTCTTCTATGGTAGCAAGTATGGGTATAAGCAGAGTAGGGGGACCTTCGGGCTCGGCGGGACGATGGCCCTACTTTATGGCCAGATAACGACGAATAGGCCGGCTACGGTGATCTCGAGCACGGGCGGGAAGGAGATACACAAGTTCGTCCTCATGATAGATATCGTGAAGAATGAGCCGAGGGTCTTTGAGCATGAGGTGATAAGGAATGAGAAGAAGTGGCATGGGACGATAGTCGAGTTCTATCTTGAGGCGGATTACTCGACGAGCAAGGCGAAGATAATACAGTATTTCGCCCACACGGCTATGGCGAACCCATATGCGACGATAATGTTCATCGATCCGAAGGGCAGGCTATACTATTACCCGCGGGTGACAACAGAGGTTCCTGAGCCGCCTAAGGAGGCCCTCCCGCACCCGGTTGGCGTTGATGTCGAGACCATGTCAAGACTTCTCGCGGCATCTAGGGATAGGACTATGCTAAGCTTCCTCATGAACAACTTTCAGAGGGTTGGCGAGAAGACGGCGAGAGAGGTGCTGCAGCTCGCGGGGATCCCGGAGGATAAGAGCCCGCGCAAGCTAAGCCATGACGAGGTCACGAAGCTTGTGGAGGCGATTAAGCGTTATGGCAAGTTCAGGGCCCCGGATCCATCGAGCCTCAGCCCTATTGGCAAGAAGCTCCTTGAGGTCGGGATACGCAATATGCTGAACCCGGAGTTCCTGTATGTCGTCCAGCGGCCGCCCTCATCCTACTCTGGATACCCCTTTGTCGTCGAGGTCGGGCTGGCTTATGGAGGCGGGGTACCAGTCTCGGATACAGTCCAGCTATACAGGTTCGCGAATAAGATCCCGCTCCTCTACGATGAGAGGGCCGATGTTTCTTGGAAGGTTGTGAGCGAGCGGATAGACTGGTCCACCTACAAGGTTAGGTTCCCCGCGCCGGTCGCCGTCGTGACTCACATATGCTCGCCCAAGGTACCCTACAAGACCGTTGGGAAGGAGGCGATCGCTGATAGGCCGGAGATTGAGAGGGAGCTTGTCACGGCGCTTAGAGAAGCTGCCAGGGAGCTTAGGCTTTATCTCAGCAGGGTGGAGAAGCGCGAGATCACGAGAAAGAAGCTGGACATATACGCCAGATACCTGCCGCTAATCGCGAAGTACTCCGCGGAGCTCGCCGACAGAGGAAAGCCGCCCAAGATAGACAAGCTCCTCAGATCGCTCGGGATAGATGAGAAGATGGTTGAGGAGGCTAAGAAGAAGGCGATGGAGAGACTCCAGGAGCTCTATGCGACGGAGTGAGATCTTCTCGGGCCAGCTTTTTCCCGGCTTCGCGGAATCATATTAATAAGAGGCTCAAGCAGGCTTACGTTATCACTTGATGTGGGGTGTCCTAGGTGAGGGTGGCTGTCGCGTATAGTGGCGGGCTAGATACAACTGTTCTCTGCCGATGGCTCAAGGAGAATTATGGGGCTGAGGTGATAACCGTTACGGTTGATGTGGGCCAGCCGACGGACTTCAGGGTGATTGAGGATAGGGCTTACGCGGCCGGCGCCTCGAAGCATTATCACGTGGATGCGAGGGACAGGTTCGTCGAGGAGTTCGTGGTGCGCGACATATTGTTCAATGGACTTTATGAGGGCGAATACCCGCTCTCGACGGCGCTCAGTAGGTATCCGATTGCGGAGGAGGTTGCGAAGATAGCGATCAGGGAGGGATGCGATGCCGTGGCACATGGCTGCACGGGCAAGGGGAATGATCAGCTTAGAATGGATGCCTCGCTCTCATACTTCCTCCCAGAGGACGTGAAGATACTGGCACCCGTCAGGGAGCAGAACTGGAACAGGGACTGGGAGATTGATTATGCTCTCAAGCGAGGCCTACCGATAGAGGTTAAGGAAAGCAGGTTCAGCATAGATGAGAACATCTGGGGCAGGTCTGTTGAGGGCGCGGAGCTCGAGGATCCATGGACCGGGCCGCCGTGGGAGGCCTTCAAATGGGTTAGGCCTCCAAGCGAGTGGCCGGATAAACCCGATGAGGTCGTAATAAGGTTCGAGTCAGGGTTGCCCGTGGCCTTGGATGGCAAGAAGATGAGGCTTAGGGAGATAATCAGCGAGCTCAACGTGAGGCTCGGGAGATATGGCTACGGCCTGATAGACCATATCGAGGACAGGGTGATTGGGTTGAAGAGCAGGGAGGTCTATGAGGCCCCAGCAGCCCTCGCCCTAATCAGGTGCCATCAAGATCTCGAGAAGATGGTTCTGCCCGCGAGATGTCTGAGATTCAAGGCCCTTGTTGATAGGGAGTGGACCGATTTGGTTTACGCCGGCTTATGGTATCACCCGCTCCGCGAGGCATTGGACAAGTTCGTGGATGAGCTGGAGAGGGACGTGAGTGGCGAAGTTAGATTGACCCTTGAGAAGGGATCCGCGAGGATCTCTGGAAGGCGGGCTGATAGAAGCCTCTACGTGAAGGACCTGATAACATATACTGCTGAGAGCATCTTCGATCAGCGCTATAGTGAGGGGTTCTCAAGGATCTGGAGCCTCGAGGTAAAGCTCCAGAAGTTCATGCGAGGCGCTGGGCGCAGGGGGAGATAGATCCCCGTTTTACGTTCCACTGATGCCGACGAGCTCGCGGAGCGTGGCGGACAATATCTCCGCCGCCTTAATCATTTCTCGGACCGATATAGCCTCATAGCTTGTGTGGGCGAGCCTAGAGTCTCCGGGGCCGAATGCGGCGATGCTGCTGGTCAGCCTCACGAGGATATTCATATCACTTGTCCCGGTCTTCTTGACAATTCTCGGCTTCAAGCCGGCCCTAATACATCCGCGGACAAGCGCCCTAACCACCGGCGCGTTCAAGCTTGTCTCAACAGGCTGTGTGACATCGATTAGCCGGAGCTCTACTCTATGCTTCTCCGCGAGCTCGCGTAGATCCTTTAGGAGCCATTCATGTGTATAGGTGCTTGGGAATCTCAAGTTGAGGTGTGCTCTTGCCTCCTCCGGGAGCTTGCTCGGCCAGTCGCCGGAGGATAGCATGGTTATTGCCGAGGTGACCTGTTCATAGCCCATTCCCCTAAACCTTGACCTGAACTCGTTTAGGAAGTCCAGCATCTTGTCGAGGGCTGACTCGCCGATATATGGCGCGGAGCTATGCCCTCCTTTCGCTGATGATCGGGCTTCCATGGTTATGCTCCCCCTATATGCGATCGCTATCCCGAGACCTGTTGGCTCGCCAACGAGCACGTGACTTGCCCTAACCACGGTCTCGACAAGATGCCTAGCCCCGGCGCCGTCCAGCTCCTCCCTGACAAGGCCCGCGACCACGACCCTTAAATCCCTGACATGCTTCATAGCCATGCTCGCGCCGAGTATATAGGATAGGAATGGCCCCTTGGCGTCCACAGCGCCCCTCCCCCTGACGAGCTCGCCATCATATGAGACCTCGAGCCTGCCTGGGATCGTGTCGAGGTGGCCAGCTAAAATCACGGCATCACCACTGCCATATGATGCGAGGAAGTTCCCGACACCATCAACCCTACAATCCTCGAAGCCTAGGCCGCCGCAAATATCCCTCAATATCCCATGGAGCTTATATTCACTGCCCGGCGGAGTATATGCCTCAAGAAGCCTGACAAGCATCATCGCAACCTCATCCTTATCGAGGGTCTTCACGCGCTCACCGCCTCCATGGACTACGTGGCCTTCTTCGAGGCCGGCGCCTTCAAGGACTCGCCAAGCTTTTCTCCAAGCTCCTGTATATCCTGTTTGGTAATCATGTATGGTGGTAGGAGCCTGAGCACCGTTAATCCCGCTCTGAGAGCGAGGACACCCCTCGACTGGAGCTCCTGAATACATGGTGTGGGATTACATCTGAGCTCGAGGCCCCTCATTAGCCCGAGACCCCTCACGCCCCTAACGCTCTCAGGGTTCTCCGATGCAACTCTTTCTAGCATCTTACCCATGAGCTCGCCGGCCTCATTAGCCTTCTTGACAACATGATCCTCGAGCAGCGCCCTTATCCCACCCTTAAGAGCCGCCAGGGCCAGAGGGTTCCCGCCATGAGTTGATCCATGCGCGCCGACTTCAATCCTCGCGCCAACCTCCTCCCTCACAGCAACCATGCTCACGGGAAACCCGCCACCCATGCTCTTCCCAGCCACGAGGATATCCGGCTCAATGCCAGCCCGCTGATATGCCCAAAGAACGCCAGTCCTGCCGAAGCCCGACTGAACCTCATCAATAATCATGAAAGCTCCAGCCCTATCACATCTCTCCCTTATCGTCTTGAGGAATTCCGGCGTTGCGGCTGAGAGCCCGCCCTCGCCCTGAACAGGCTCAACTATCACGGCTGCCACCCTATCATCCACGGCGCGCTCAACTGCTTCAACATCGTTATAGGGCAGGAACCCGGTTTCCCATGGAAATGGATCGTAGTCCTTTCTATAGCTTGGATTCCAGGTCATGGCGAGAGCGCCCATAGTCCTTCCATGAAAAGCGTTGATGAATGAGATGAACCTCCTCCTCCCGGTAATCCTCCTAGCGAGCTTGAGGGATAGCTCGACAGCCTCGCTGCCGGAGTTCAGCAGATAAAAATACGTGAGATGATTTGGGAGGATCTTCTCAAGAAGCTTTGTCACCTCCTCCTTAACCTCGGAGTCGAAGACCGGTGATAGGACCATTATCTTCTCAAGCTGATTCATTATCTCCTCTACTACTATCGGGTTCCTGTGTCCAAGGAAAGCGACGCCATGTCCCGTGTGGCAGTCGAGATACCTCCTCCCCCCAGCATCCCAGAGATACTGCCCCTCACCCTTCACGATCTTGAGATTCCTCGGGGCATAAAAGCCCATTAACTTGAGCACTTCATGCACCTCCCCTGAGCGGCTTAACACTAGCTTATTATAATTTACTTACATCACATCATTTTCTAAGCCTCTCAATGGTCTTCTCGACGATTATCCGGGATATATCTAGGCCCGTGACGGCGGCCACGTTCTTGTACTGCGGTATACCGTTGACCTCGAGCACCATGGATTTCTCTCCCTCCTCCACGAGGTCCACGCCGAGGATTCCTCCACCCATAATGTCGCCAGCCCGCCTCACGAGCTCTACCTGCTCCTCGGATAGCTCGGCCTTGACCGCGCGGCCGCCGAGCGCTGTATTCGTCTTCCAGCGGTCGCTCACCCTGTAGATCGCGGCTGGGACATCGCCCCAGACATAACAAGCCCTAATATCCCTGCCGGGCTTATTCACGAACCTCTGCAGATAATGGACCTTGAAGTGAGGGCTCTGCATATGCTCCCTAAACTCGAGGATCTCCTCGAGGCTCTCTCTATCTAGCGCCCTCGCGATCATCCTGCCCCAGCTCCCATATATCGGCTTGACCACGATAGGGTATCCAAGCTTCTCAGCCGCCTCGATGCACGCCTCCCTGCTAAAGGCTATAGCCGTCTCTGGGACAGGTACACCGCTCCTCGCAAGCCTAGCGGTCGTGAGAAGCTTATCCTCACACGCATAAATCACCTCAGACGAGTTGATGACCGGGACTCCCCAGCCCTCCAAGACAATTGTCGACGCTAGGGCACGGTAAAAGCTGACACATCTCTGGAAGGCAACATCGAGGTTGAGGTTCCTCGGCCTATCAACCCAGAAAACCCTCTTAGTAACCTGCAACGGCACAGCCTCGTGCCCAAGCCCTCTTATAGCCCTCACGAGATCCTTCTCCTCCCACCTAATCACATCATAAATTATCCCAATCCTCAACGTGGATCGTCCCCTTGTAGCTATCCATACTTCCTCTTATACTTCCATTTCATGAACTTCTCAAGCCTCTCCCAAGCCCTCGGCATAACTATCCAGCCATCAAGGAGATACCTGATGTCTATGCACCATCCATACCATCCATTTGGAAAGCTTTTAACTCGATAGACTGGCGAGGCGTGGGCGCGGCGGCCAACCCCGAGAGCCTCATAATCCATGACATGGTCGAAGCCGTATTTGCCGAAGACCTGCTGATACTTCTTTGCTCCAGCTATTCTCAATAATGGATGTGGGTTCTTTGACAGGACGTATCTCTCACCATCTATATGCGCGTAGTATGCTGTTGAGTTCTCATCATCCCGTCTCCCCAACCCTGATCCTAGCGATCATCCTGACCCTCACCATCCTCCTCTTCTCCCCCTCAGCCCCGCGATCAACAGCTCCCCCCGTTATCCTCGCGATAACTTCATCAATACTCCCTGCCTTGGCCCTCCCAAGCTCAACGCCCTCGAACCAGAACCTCCTCCCCCCATCCTCTATTACTTGGAAGATCCATTTGACGCTGGCGACATACACGTTCCCCCTGCTCGTCCGTGAGGCAGTATCCCTCGATCCTCCCATAATAATCGCCCTGACCCCTCTCCACCTCCCAGCCCTCCCTAACGGCCAGCCCCAGGCCCTCCTCCTCTTCCCAGATCTCTCCAAGGTATTCAATCAATCGATCGATCCCAGCCCATTATCCTGATCATGTCGCATCCTGTTACGCGCCTATCGCCCCTGACCACGAAATACTTGACATCATCCCCCACCCTGAATGGTATTATGAGTGTCTGCTCCGAGGTTCCTCTATCGCCATGGAATCCTATTTTTAGCCGGCCTCCCGGCATCTTGACATCATCATAATAATCTTCCACTTTCAGGCAGGTCCCCAAGAAATAAGGGCAGGC
>JAKCEV010000034.1 GCA_023539495.1 Candidatus Wolframiiraptor allenii | reverse complement strand
TCCGAAGTTTTTCCATCGCCATGGAATCCTATTTTTAGCCGGCCTCCCGGCATCTCGACATCATCATAATAATCTTCCATTTTCAGGCAGGTCCCCAAGAAATAAGGGGAGGCATGTATTGGGATGGTATTGTGGAGGCATGAGCGGCTACGTGGATGTCTTCGAGGAGGCTGGTCTCCTGATGGGGTTTATCGGGGTCTTGGATTACGTGGACTCGACGCTTGCCGCTGTTGAGAGGTATGGGCCGCTAGTCATCGTTAGGACGCTTGTCAATGATGGCCTTAGGATGCTCGATGATTTCGCCGGGGAGTATCGCGGATACGTTGGCAAGGCGATGGACCATGTCTGCGAGGAGCTGAGAAGCCTACTCTACGAAGTCCTCGGAGGCGAATAAAGATGAAGAGGGCATGTGTTATGGAGTTGATCGTTGATGAGGATGCTGAGAAGAGGCTGAGACAGCTCTGCGACCTTTCATCAAAGCTATGGAACGAGGTCAACTATGCCAGGCTGAAGATGTATCTCGAGAAGAAGCATATTGACTTCGAGGGGACATATAGGGAGTTCTATGAGAAATATAAACAATTAATAGGCGCTGTTACGGCCCAGACGATCCTGCTGAGGAATGGTAAGGCGTGGAAGGCCTTCTTCAGGCTATTGGAGCTGAAGAGGGAGGGAAAGCTGCCGCCATTCATGAGGAGGGTTAGCCCGCCGGGATTCGGCAAGAGGAATGGATCTAGGACGCTTTGGACCGTCATTAGGAAGGATCAGTATAAGATGGATGGCGACAGGATTGTTCTTCA
Organism: Candidatus Wolframiiraptor allenii; assembly: GCA_023539495.1. Lineage (GTDB taxonomy): Archaea > Thermoproteota > Nitrososphaeria_A > Caldarchaeales > Wolframiiraptoraceae > Wolframiiraptor > Wolframiiraptor allenii. Next base: position 13,607 of record JAKCEV010000034.1, on the reverse strand, counting down.
AGGTCTCGGCGCAGTTGGCTGGATAGAAGTGAGATATAAGGGCATTATACATCTGAGGGGTGAGCATGGAGGGATTGAGATACGCTACGACGCCGATAGAAAGAAGTGGTATGCCCACATATCATTCAAGGTCTCCGAGAAGATGGTGAGGGGAGAATGGAGGCCGGTGCCGCGACAACCGAAGGGCAACTTGACCGCGGGCATAGATATTGGAATCAACAATTTGATGGCAATCTATGTCGAGAACGGTTTGACGAAGCTCATCAATGGCAGGCCGCTGAAGTCGATATCATATTACTGGAGGAAGAAGGTCGCCGAGTATCAATCAACGCTGAACAAGTATGGCCTGGAGACATCCAAGAGGCTTGGGCGGATGTACGCGAAATGGAAGAGGCAGATAAGACACTACATAAACGCCAAAGTGAGGCAGGCCATAGAATGGCTTTACGATGTCGGCATCTCCACAGTTAAGGTCGGATATCCAAAAGGCATTGCGCAGGAGGATGGCAACTTCGATAAAAATAATGTCTGGACCTATGGATATCTGCTTAGGAGGATTAGCGAGGTCGCGGAGGAGTATGGGATAAAAGTGATCTACGTTGATGAGGCGGGCACCTCATCAAGATGCCCGCTACATGGCGATGGATGCGGTATAAGGGTATACCGAGGATTGTTCAAGTGTACGACGATGAACAAAGTATTTAACGCTGACCTCATAGCAGCATATAACATACTGATGGCGCCAGTAACCCCCGAGTCCCGGAGAGGGGTAGGGGGTAATGGCCGGAGACCCGGCCAAGGGCTAAACCCTCAAAAAAGAGGGGATGTAGCCCAAACCTCCCCACCCCAAATGGGGAGGGGGTCAATGTATGCTTCTTCTTGCTAGGAGCTTGTTGATTGCGTTTATCATGGCCTCGACGCTGGCCATCACTATATCTTCCCTCGCGCCCCTCGCGGAGACAAGGTTTCCAGTCTCATCCTCAATCTTGACGATTACCTCGGCGATGGCGTCCGATCCACCTGTAACTGCCTCTATCCTAAACTCTCGAAGGCTTATCCTGGCTAGGTTCTGAATCACTCTCTGAATAGCCTTTAGTGATGCATCGACTGGGCCAACTCCTGTTTCCGCCGAGACATATTCCTTCCCAAGCACATTTAGCTTGACCGATGATGTTGGTATAACCCCGGTCCCGGTGACGACGACGAGCTCCTCGAGGTTCACTGCCTTCATCCCCTCGATCGGTGCCTCTATCACGGATCTAGCTATCGCAAGGACATCAGTATCCGTCACGGTTTTGCCCTTGTCTCCTAGTTCCTTAACCCTCTTGACTATTTCATCGAGCTGATTTTCCGTCGGCCTCAGCCCACTCTCCTCGAGTATCGTCTTTATTCCGTGCTTACCTGCGTGCTTGCCCGCCACTATCTTCCTTACCCTGCCAACAAGCTCGGGGCTAAACGGCTCGAAGGCGCATGGATCCACGACGACACCCCTAACATGTATCCCGGACTCATGCGCGAACGCGTTATCACCTACTATCGGCTTATGGGGCTGAAGCTGGACCCCCGTCAGCCTTCTAACGAGCTGGGATGTCGCGTATATCTGCCTCGTATCTATGTTCGTCTTCTTTCCATATAGCAGGTTGAGGGCCATGACAACCTCCTCGAGGGCGGCGTTCCCAGCCCTCTCCCCTATACCATTCACTGTAACATGTGCTTGGACCGCCCCTGCCTCTATACCGGCCAGAGTATTCGCGACCGCGAGCCCGAAGTCATTATGGCAGTGAACGCTTATCGGGATCCTCACGACCCTCCTCAGCTCCATGATCAGGTCATACATGCGCTTGGGAGTCATAACGCCGACAGTATCCGGCACGTTGAGCCTATCCGCCCCAGCCTCCTCGGCAGCCCGGCAGACTTGCTTCAGGAATTCTAGATCAGTTCTCGTGGCATCCATCGGGGAGAATTCGCATATGAAGCCATGATCCTTAACATATGTTATGTATTTTATGATCCTTTCCAGCGCTTCCTCCCTACTCACACCGAGAACGCTCTTCAGGTGTATGTCACTGGTCGAGTAGAAGACATGTATGGAGTCCGGCTCGACGCTGATGGCCGCGTCCACATCTCTTTGATCAGCTCTTGCGAGAGCGCATATCTCAGCCTTGAGGCCAGCCTCCTTAATTAGCTTGAAAGCCCTCCTCTCACCCTCCGACGCGACCGGGAACCCGGCCTCAATCACGTCAACTCCAAGCCTATCCAGCTGTATCGCTATTTCCAGCTTTTGCTCCGGTGTCAAGCTAACTCCTGGAGCCTGCTCACCATCCCTTAAAGTCGTATCGAATATACGGATGATCTCGCTCAACTCTGGAGACCGCCAAGGGCGGGAACTATTAAGCCTTTATTCTGAACTCAATCTCGTTCTATCAAGCCCGCCTAATCTCTTCCATCATGCTCGCTATTCTTGCCCCAAGCTCAATGGTCTTGGCCCTGCCCCCAAGGTCAGGTGTCAGCACCTTTCCCTCTTCGAGCGTCCTCGTGACCGCTTCGTTCACAAGCTCGGAGGCCTCAAGGCATCTCTCGTCACTATATCTCGCTGCGAGCCACTCGAACATCATCGCCGCCGAGAGTATCATGGAGATCGGGTTTGCTATCCCCTTACCAGCTATATCTGGGGCGCATCCATGAACAGGTTCGAAGATTGCGTATTCATCGCCTATATTTGCGGCTGGCGCTAGGCCGAGGCCTCCCACAACTTGAGCAGCCTCATCTGATAATATGTCTCCGAAGACGTTAGTGGTGACTATTACGTCGAAATGCTCAGGCCTTCTTATTAGATCCATTGCCGCGGCATCAACATACATCTCTGAGTACGCTATGTCCGGATAATCTTTGGAGACCTCCCTACATGTCCTAGCGAACAGGCCGCATGTTATTCTCATGACATTCGCCTTATGAACCGCCACAATCTTCCTTTTCCTCCGCCGCGCTAGCTCGAACGCATATCGCGCTATCCGCTCACACCCCCTCCTAGTTATCAGCCTGATGCCGATCGCGATACCATCAAGCTCCCACTCATACCCCTTATAGAGGTCCTCAGTGTTCTCACGGACTATGACAAGGTCTACGCCCGGCTTGAGGGCCGGGACGTTGGGAAGGGACCTCGCGGGCCTTACATTCGCATAAAGATCAAACATCTGTCTAAGCCTCACTATCACGTCAGCGGCCGTCTCGCCGACAGGCCCCTTCAAGCATGCATGAGAGCCCTTTAAAGTCCTTATAGTCTCATCCGGGAGCGGCGTCCCTGTCCTCTTCATGCACGCGTCTCCAGCCTCGACATCAACTATCTCTAGCTTTAAGCCGAGGAGCTCTTCAAGCTTCAAGAGAACTAGAAGCGTTGCTTCAGCCTGCTCCGGGCCTATGCCATCGCCGCGTATTAAGGCTATGCGATATCTCATGTCAGGCCGCCACTACTCAAGTCCAAGCTTCTTCCTCACATACCTCGTGAGACCACCGGCGCTTATTATCTCGATGGCGAGTGGTGGGAGGGGCTTTGCCTGAATCTTGATCCCTCTCGTCTTATTCTCTATGATGCCGCTTACCAAGTCCACTGATAGAAGATCTCCCTCGCTTACCTTATCTCTCAGGCTCGCCTCGAGTATCGGGAGGCCGATGTTTATCGCGTTCCTATAGAAAATCCTCGCGAAGGATTCTGCTATGACGCATTTGGTGTTTGCGTGCTTCAGCGCAACCGGGGCCTCCTCTCTGCTAGAGCCACAACCAAAGTTTCTGCCTGCAACTATTATCACACCCTCCCTAGCTTTCTGCGGAAAGTTTGGGTCCACGCCCTCCATCGCGTGCTTCGCCAGCTCAGATGGCTCTTGTAGGACGAGGTATCTGCCTGGGATAATCACATCCGTGTCGATATTGTCTCCGTATACGACTGCTTTGCCTTCAACCCTCATCCCTAATCCACCTCCCTCGGGTCTGTTATCTTGCCCTTTATAGCTGACGCCGCAACAGTAGCTGGTGATGCGAGGTATACCTTCGACTTAGGGCTGCCCATCCTTCCGACGAAGTTCCTGTTGGCGGAGCTTATGCAGACCTCATCGTCGGCTAGGACTCCCCGGCTGATCCCAATGCATGGGCCGCATCCCGGACCGCAGACTATCGCTCCAGCCTTGATGAATATCTCGATCAGCCCCTCTTTCAGGGCATGATCATAGACCTCCTGAGAACCAGGGATTATCACGAGCCTTACGCCATCCTTCACCCTCCTTCCCTTCAGTATCTCGGCGGCGGCCCTGAGATCATCAAGCCTCCCGTTAGTGCATGTTCCTATGAAGCCCTGCTGTATCTCTATGCCGCCGACCTCGCTCACAGGCTTCACATTATCAACTGATGGTGGGATCGCGACTTGGGGCTCTAGCCGCGATGCATCTATCTCGTAGACCTTGGTGAACTCGGCGTCTTCATCGCTCCGGATCGGGGTTATAGGCTCTCCAGTCCTCTCCTTCACGTATTTTATAGTCTTCTCATCGGGCTCGATTATCCCAACCTTCGCGCCAGCCTCTATGCTCATGTTGCAGATCGTCGCCCTGCCGTCTATCCCGAGATCCCTTATCGTCTGCCCGGAGAAGAGCATGGCCTTATAGTTCGCACCCTCGGCCCCAATCATCCCGATTATATGAAGTATGAGGTCCTTCGCGTAGACCCGCTTTTGTAACTTGCCACTGACCTCGAATTTCAGCGTCTCTGGAACCCTGAGCCATATTGAGCCGGTGGCGAGAACTGCGGCCATATCCGTTGCTCCAACGCCGGTGGCGAAAGCCCCGAGGGCACCATATGTCACTGTATGTGAGTCCGCTCCAACTATCAGCTCGCCGGGCTTGACATGGCCCTTCTCAAGCATCACGACGTGACAGACCCCTCCACGCCCTATATCGTAGAAGTATTTTATCCCCTGCTCCCTGACAAAGTTCCTCACCTTCTTCTGAAGCTCTGCAGCCTTTATCGTTGAGGGCGGGACATCATGGTCGAATACGACGATTATCCTCTCAGGATCCCAGACCCTCTTGACGCCTATCTCCCTGAACGAGTCTATCACCCTCGGCCCGGTCAGGTCGTGCATCATCGCCTTATCCACTTTGGCATCAATTATCTGGCCCGGTGAAACCTCTTTCTCACCAGAAGCTCTCGCCAAGATCTTCTCGACTATGTTCAACCTCTCGATCCCCCGCCTTCCGGCCCTCACACGATAATGGTGTTATTTCTAGTTATTTCTCTAGGCCCGCCATCTTCCTAAGCCTTCTCCCCACCACCTCGAGCAGGTGGTTCTCCACCTGTCTTATGAGCTTCTCGAGGGTTCTCCCGCCGCCCTCATACTCCTTAATCCACTCTCTAGCGAAGCTCCCATCCTTAACTCGTTTCGCCGCCATCCTCATATTCTCCTTCACATGCTCGTCGATTATCTTTGGGCCGACAGTTAGCCCTCCATACTTCGCCGTGTCCGAGACAGCCCTCAGCATCCCGATTAACCCTCCGCGGTATATCAGGTCTATGATGAGCTTGGCCTCGTTACATGCCTCGAAGTATGCTAGCTCCGGCGGGTAACCTTCCTCGACCAAGACTTCGAAACCCTTCTTTATCAGCTCCATCAAGCCTCCGACTAGGACAACCTGCTCCCCTATCAGGTCGCTCTCGGTCTCATCCTTAAATGTGGTCTCAAGGACGCCGACCCTTGTCGCCCCAATTCCTTTAGCTATCGCGAGAGCCCTCTGTTTAGCCCTTCCCGTATAGTCCTGCTCAACTGCAATCAGCGCCGGGACGCCGCTACCCCTTAGATAATTCTCCCTGACTATCGGGCCGGGACCCTTCGGCGCCACCATTATCACGTCAACATATGGTGGTGGGACAACCTGCTTGTAATGCACGCTGAAGCCATGGGAAAAACAGAGAGCCTTACCCTCCGAGAGATTGGCCCTGACATACTTCTCGTACACCTCCTTGTGAGCCATATCCGGGACAAGCATGTAGATTATGGTGCCCCTCCTCGCCGCCTCATCCATGTCATAGACCTCGAAGCCCTCCTCCCTCGCAAGCCTCTCAGACTTTCCGGGCCTGCACCCGATTATCACCCTCAAGCCCGAGTCCCTTAGATTCAGCGCCTGATTTCTCCCCTGGCTCCCATAGCCTATTACCGCTATAACCTCATCCCTTAAGATCGAGAGGTCGGCGTCCTCATCGAGATATACTTGAGTCATGGGTTCTGGATTGTAGAGGGCGACATAATAATATTTTCGCCAAGGATTAGCTCTTCTGGGAAAACTGCTCCGGGCTGACCTGGAACAGCTTATTTATCGGGAAGCTTATGGCGAATAAGCATAAGACATACCACGTGAGATAGTTTAGCTTGTTGCCGACGAAGGGGAGCATCATGTCGCCGGGTAACATCGCCACAACATCTAGCCTGCCATATAATGGGCTCAACACGCCCAAAAAGACGATGTAAAATATCGCTATGCTCGCTACGAAGAATATGATGTTCTTTTTCCCCACCTCGGCGTCTATCTTCCGGTAGTAATCCTGCTTTCGCATCAGCTTCTGGAGCGTCTTCTTGTCGCCCTTTCTCTGCGCCTCAAGCAACATTCTCCTGAACTTCTGGGACTCGGCCATCTTAGCCATGTCCTCAGGTGTCAGGATTCTCCTCCTGAGGATGCTCGTCACCAGACTCACCACGACCGAGATGAGGAATATCTCGAGCATCGGCTGCGCCATTAATATCCTCGACCACGATAGGACTCTTCAAATATATCTTTTCTTCTAAGGCTTGGAGGCTATTCCCCGAGCAGCCTCCTGAAGACCGGGCTCATCTCCTCAAGCCTTTCCCTCAGAAGCAGTTCGTAGTACTGCATGAGGATTCCAGTCATTAGTAGTATTCCTATTCCTCCGCCGTAGACGTTGAAGTAGTCGCCGAAGACCGCAATGAGGCCGACTATTATGGCGCTAAGAATTGTCAGTGTCCGGATATATCTCTCGAGCATTCGGGCGATCACGGCGGGTGCCCTCCTGAATCCCGGGACCTGCATCCCCGCCTTCACAAGCTGGTCGGCGACCGTCTGCGGGGATAAGCCTCCAACCTCGACCCAGAACTTCGCGAAGAGCACGCAGAACCCGAGCATGATCAGCGTGTATATTACTGCTCTCAACGGGTCCGCGGCCGCCCTAGCCACGTTTCCGGGAGAGGTTACGTAGTATGCTAGACCTCCAAGCGGGACCGGGCCGTACTCTGTCGCGTTGAACGACCCGATTAGGTTCAGTATCGGGTCTTGGTTCGCAGGGTTGAATCTGCTCCAGATTATGGTGGAGAAGAAGTAGATGTTCGTGAAGATGACCGATGTGAAGATCACGGGGATGTTGGAGACGTAGAGGAACTTTATCGGATACCTAGCGACGTATCCCGAGACACGGGCGTGCTGAATCGGTACCTCGATCCTAAGCGACTCCAAGTATACTATGAGTAGTAGTATCGCTATTGTTGATATAAGGCCCATTATGTCCGGGAATCGCCCCCTGTAAAGGAGGTCTATTATCGAGCCGTGGCCGGCAGCCACCTGCGCTAGAGCTAAGATTATCCCTTGATAATAGTGGTCTGGAAGAACTATTGGGGAGAAGAGGTTCGTGAATATCGTCTCGGCGACCCCGGCCGCTATGAAGAGGCTCACGCCGCTTCCGAGGCCCCAGCCCTTCTGTATCAGCTCGTCCATGAAGACTATCAGCATCGTCGCGGCCACCAGCTGGATGAAGACTATTGCCTGAATTGATGGCTCGAGGTGCCCGAGCATCCCTGAGACCGTGTAGACAGCCGCCTCCACGATTATCACAGCAATCGTGAATAGCTTGCTCAGGGCCGTGAAGGTTGTTCTATCCTCGGGCTTAGAGAGGTCGAGTTTTATTATCTGCGCCCCGACGAGGAGCTGGAGTATGAGCCCGGCGGTCACGATGGGGCCTATGCCGAGGGTTGTGAGCGTGCCGATCCTCTGGGCGAAGATTATGCTCATAATTAGGGGGCTCTGGCCCGCGAGCCTAGTCGCCTGAGAGACGCCATAGAGCATCGTATGACCCATGAGAGTGTAGATGACAAGAACTAGGGCTGTCCAGATAAGCCTCTCCCCTAAGCTCGGCCTCCTAATAGGCTTCTTGACTTCGGGGAGATATTTCGCGATGCTCTCGACCGCTTGCCTTAGGCTCAAGCGGCCACACCTTCGATCTCGCTGGGCTTAAGAAGCCTTCCACCGGCCTCTCTTACAGCTTTCTCGGCACGTTCGGTCCAGCTATTTACTATGATCACGAGACCTCTATCCAGCTTTCCACCGCCAACGAGCTTCCCGACCCCGAGGGCGGATAGGTTAATCACCGGCATGCCATCTAAGATCTTAAGCTCGCCTCTTCGCTCTAGGTTCTCCACGAGCGTCGAGAGCTGGATCAGGTTCATGGACTTGACCTCGCGCCTATTCGGTCTATAGAAGCCATGCTTCCCGAAGTAGTCCGGGCCGTATTTGAGAACCCAGGTCCACTTATGCTTATGCATTCCGGCATGGCCATGCCCGCCCCTGGAGCCGGACTTCCTATGTTGGCCTATCTGGCCCCAGCCGCACGTCCTGCTCCCCCTACGTTTCCTGCTCTTCCGATGCCGCGTCCCCATGGGCTTCACGCACCCCTTCAGTGAGCACTTTCCGGAGACAGCCAGCCTCCTGCCTTAATATACCTTTTCCAGCGCTATATCCCAGCCATCTTGATGAAGAGCTCGTTTATCTTCTCGCCGCGATAGCCATACTCCCCACCCGCGGAGAAGTGCTTTTTGATAGTCTTCTTAAATCCACCCCTTGGCGGGTGGAGCCTTGCATAGGGTTTCACACCTTTCTCCCTTAGCGAGCTGAGAGTTACCTCAGCGTTGTAAATCCTTCTCGCCAAGTCCTCGAGGGATTCGAAGCCGAGCTTCCTTACATATTCGTCATCCAGCGTTCCATCGCCCATGATCTCCACTTTCCTGAGGAATGTCTTGATCGTCTTGAGGTTCGGCTCACCCCATGTTACCATGTGCTCGACCTTTTTTAGCATCCCCTCATAGCTCGGGGTCTTCGGGATTATTGTCGCCCAGTTCGCCCTACTGAGATTCAACATCCTGAGCGTGTCGAGGTGATCCTTTCTCGCCTTGACGCTCCCCTTAATTCTTATCACGAGATAGCATTTGGCCTCCTCGGACAAGTCTCATCACCACATGGTCGGGAGGACTATCTTATTCGTGTTTCTAAGTGCCTCGATGACTGCTCCGGCGAATGATAGCGTTGTCCTAGTCTCACCGAATGTTCTCGTCCAGACATCCTCGACCCCAGCGAGCTCAAGGACTATCCTAGCGGCCTCGCCCGCGACTATGCCCAAGCCCCTCGGCCCGGGTATCAGCTCGATCCTCACGCTCCCGCGCTTGCCCTCAACCTTCGTCAGGAGGCTGTGCGGCTGTCCGCAAGCGCACTCCCAGCTCCCGCAACCCCTCCTCACAGGGATTATATTCATCTTCGCGTTCTTCACGGCCTTCTCTATCGCGGAGACCACGTGGACCGCCTTACCGGTCCCCAACCCGACATATCCATCTCTGTTGCCCACGATCACTATTGCCCTGAACCTAGACCGCTCACCAGCCGCTGTCTGCTTCTGGACGAGATTAATATCCAAGACCTCTTGTTCCAAGTTCGGCAGCAAGTAATCTACGATCTCGGGCTCCGTGATCTTAAGATTCTGCGCGAAAAGCTCGGCTATCGAGGTTATCTTGCCCTCCTTAACCATCCTACCAATCTTCGTCCTAGGAGTCCATTCCTCCGCGCTCATGCTCCACTCAACTCCCTTAGAATCCTGTTCTTAACTTCCTCGAAATGCTTCTCCAAGTTCATGTAAATGGATTCATCACTCTTTGAGAACTGGGTTGTCTGCAAGCCTGACTCGCGAATCATTCTATAGTACTCGGATATGTGTTTTCCAGCGATCCTATCCTCGTCGGGCAATATCTCCTCCCCGAGGGGTATCTCGATCCCCGCATCCCTGAAGCCTAGCGCGGCCGCGAAGACCTTCGAGCCCCTGCTAGGCGTCTGCAGCCCTATATCCAAGATCGCCTTCTCGATCTTGCCCCTTGCTAGGAGCCCAGCCAGTAGCCCCGTCAAGTAGGCTGCGGGCGTATTCTTCAGGCTCGCCCTCCAACCATAATCCCTTAACTTTCTCGATGTTATCGTCAGGATTGTCTCGTCCCCGCCGAGCCTCGACCTTATCACCTGCACGATTATCTGGTTATTGGTTTTTCTGACGACGAGCCTCGGCAACCCTGACTTGACGAGCTTCAACCTCTTCCGGTAATCTGTGAGACCAAGCCTCCTTCGCTTGGGCGGCATTCGCTTTAGCATCATATCAGCGGCCTCCTGATCAGGTTGTTCTGGGTAAGGTACTCCATCATGGATGCGACGGACTTGAATGCGCCGGCCTTAACCATCATGTAGACCTTCCTATACGTGGCCCTCGTTATGAGGCCGCGATCCCTCAGCTCCTTCAACCTTCTCCTCTGAGCTCTCACCCTAATCATCCACTGCTCCTTCCTCGAGAGCCTACTGTATTTTCCGCCCTCCTTGCTCCCGGCCCCCCTGCTCTTCTTACGCTTCCTAGCTCTTACCCGCGCCCGGCTTACACCCTTCTCCTGCTCCTTCCAGATGATACCATCCTTTATCAGCCGCCTAATATCCTCCCGAGTTATTGCCTCAGAGATCTCCTCAAGCTTCTCGGGATCAAGCTTGACTCTATGGATCCCGCATTTCAAGAGGTTTGCCGCCAGCCTTCGCTGGAGTGTGAGCTTAAGACCCAACCTCCTCCACCTCCTGTGAGGACCCCTCTACCTCAGGCCTAACAACCTCCACCTCCTCAACCTCCTCCATTAGCCTCGGCGGGTTGAGTATCTTTAGCCCGAGTTTTCTCGCCTCCTCCACTATGAGCAGCTTCTTCCTCATCCCGACGGAGCTGGCTATCCTAATCGCGTGGATCTCGGGGTTGAGGCCTTGGAGATCCTCGGGCCTATAGACTAGGACCTCCTTATAGCCGCTGGGATGCAGATTCCTGTAATCCTTTGGGGTCCTGTATCCAATCTTAACAAGCGGGGGCCATCCCTTAACCTGGAGCCTCATCTTACTATCCTTCCCCCTCGGTCTCCTCCAGTTAGGCTTAACCCTTACATATCTCCAACTCTCCTGCCTAACGAACTCCGGCCTCTTGAGCTTCAACTCCCTAACCCATCTCGGGATCTTCATCGGGCTCATCTACTCGATCCCCACCTTCTTCTCGTAAATGTATATTCCGTCAAGGAATTTTCTCGGATCCTTTCGCCTCACCTTCGTCGCCTGCTCTATGTTTGCGGCTGTCTGGCCGACCGCCTCCTTATCTACTCCCTTCACTATCACGTCCTCGCCCTTCACCTCGACCCTCGTCCCCTCGCCAACTATCTTTGCTATTCTTGGAGCCCTCTCGCCGATGAAGTTCTCTATATAGACCGTGTCCCCCTGAACCTTGACTGTTATGGGGAAGTGGGATGCAACGATCTTCATCTTATATGTGAAGCCCTGGGTAACGCCCACAATCATGTTCTCGATTATGCTCCTTATCGTCCCCATGAGCGCCTTGGCCCGCCTACCCCTCCCCACGAGCTTCACGAGAATCTTATTCGAGGCGACCTCGAGCCTCACGTTGGCGTGAGAGAGATCCTTTACGACCTGGCCAAGCTTACCCTTCACTCTAATCCTGCTAAAGCCCTCTATCTCGACCACAACGCCATCTGGAACTTCTATCTCTTCAACATACTCCTGCAGGGGCATGGCCCCCAACCCACCCGCCGCGAGCATCATTCTTTAACCCCGATCTTCCAGCGAATCTGATCCACCGCCGCTATATTGCTATTTAAAAATTCCGGGCGCTGAAAAACCCGAGAGGATAAGCTTAGAAGAGGTTCTAGATTAAGATCGCCGCCGAAGATGGCTAGAGAATAACAATGGACCCTTACAATGGATTGAAAGCTTGCTAGGCCTAATACTGCGCAAGTAATTGTTGCTTGTTTTAACTAATATTGATAATGCCTCATAAAGCTCGGCCAGCTCTAATCTTATTCCCTAACTGCTCCTATCCTAAACCGTGTTTATTGAGGTTAAGGCATAAGGTTAAGAAGCTAATATACGTATCCCAGCAGCTTTCCTCCGAGACCCTTCGCTTTTGCCTCCTTATGGGACATTACTCCCTGGCTTGTTGTGACTATGAGTATCCCGATATCCTTGCTGGGGAGATATTGCTGTTCCCACTTCTCATATTCATCCTTCTTTACACTGAATCTTGGCCTGATGGGGGCCGCCCTGTTTATCCTACCGAGGAGCTGGATCCTGAACTTACCTCCCCGGCCATCCTCAATATACTCTATCGCGCCGATGTAGCCGTGCCTCTGAAGCGTCTTCAATATCTCGCCTATGAGTTTAGAGGCGTAGTATACACATTCCCTATTCCTGACCATCTCGTTGTTCTGGAGTGTTGTGAAGAGGCCTGAGACCAAATCCTTGCTCATCTCTCCTAATGAGGCGGGTTGTGATAATCCGTTAATAAGTGTTTTTTCAGCTACTCGTAAACTTTGAATCCCAAGAGGGGAGCGACTTCATTGATGCATCTCCTGCAGATATAGAGCTTATACTTCCTGATGACGCCATCTGTGGTTCCGCATCTCCTACACTTGACCACGCCCTTTCCGAACTTCCGCTCCTTAGGCGGCTTCTGTTTCGCCATACTCCGGTTCAGACGCCACCTTTTCTATAGGATAATTTTAAGATTATTCAAGAGCGGCTATTCCTCGACTGTTCTCCCAAGCACGCGATACTCCAATCTTATGCATCCTCCTCCCTTTCCAATGGGCCGAAGAGCGTCATCATTATCGTGCCCTCGCCATGTCTAATATCCACGCCAAGCCACCTCACGTAACACCTGCTACACGCCTCCCCTTATTTCTTGGGCTCTCCCCTGATTGGGGGAAATAAAAAATGGGGGTTATACGGGCTAATAGTCCTCCGAGCATATATCGTCCTCTGTTATCGGCTGGCCCTTCAGGAACTTCTCCGCGGCCTCTATATCGTTGAATAGTATCCTGCCATATTCCGGGCATGGGAGGTAGTATTCATCAACATGGCTGGGGGTTACATCGCGGAACCCATCCCTCCAGTACTCGCCCGTATTTATCGCCCTCTCCCAGTAATCCAGATGATCTATCACGGCCCCGCATTTCGGGCACCTCGTCGAGGTGTCCATGGCATGGAGATGAATGCGGCATAAGAGTATACCGAGGACTATTCAAGTGTACGCGGCTGAACAAAATATTCAACGCAGACCTCGCGGCAGCATACAATATTCTATTGACGCCAGTAACCCCCGAGCCCCGAAAAGGGGAGGGGGTAATGGCCGGAGACCCGGCCAAGGGCTGAACCCCCCAGAAGAGGGGATGTAGCCCAAACCTCCCCACACCAAATGGGGAGGAGGTCATTCCTCGACTA
>JAKCEV010000033.1 GCA_023539495.1 Candidatus Wolframiiraptor allenii | reverse complement strand
ATATACCTGAGCAGATATTGCCGGATCGAGTTGTGGAGTCAAGCGAGGTGACGGGCTACGTCACTGACAAGGTCGCTGGCGAGATTGGACTCGGGGGCGGGGTGGCGGTTGTGGGGGGCGGGGGTGATGCCGTCCTCCAGCTAGCCGCATCCGGCTCAACAAGCCCAAGCAAGCTATGCATACTAATAGGAACCTCTGGGGTTGTTGGGCTGACCGTGGACGAGTATTTCGAGAACAGCGAAGGGATACTACAATTCTATTGCAATGTTATGCCTAGAAGGTGGATGGTGTTTGGATGTACACTGGCCGCCGGCGGCTCCTTAGAGTGGTTCAGGGAGGCTCTCGCCGACAGTGAGGAGGCTGTGGCGAGATTATGCGGCAGATCAGCCTTTGATATACTTTCCGAAGAAGCTCAGCAAGCTCCACTGGGGTCTAGGGGGGTCTTCTTTCTACCATACCTGGCTGGCGAGCGAGCCCCACACACCGACCCCAATGCGCGGGGAGTATTCATAGGTCTGAGTCTAAGTACTAGGAAGCCCGATATCGTTAGGAGTGTCTTGGAGGGTGTGGCCTATAGCCTGAGGAGCCTAGGCGACATGCTTAGGAGAAAGTCAAGGAGCGAGATAAGGGAAGTGTATATCTCCGGCGGCGGGGCCTTGAGCAATATCTGGAGGCAGATATTCGCGGATGTATTTGGGGTGAGGGTGAGGGTGCTGAAATATAGCGAGAAGGGCGGTTCCCTAGGCGCAGCGCTGCTGGCTGGAATCGGGATAGGAATATGGAAGAGGTTCGAGGATGCCGTTGAAAGTCTCGAGATAATACATGAGAATGACTATAACTCGGAGAATCATGAGAAGTATGAGAGGCTCTTTAGGGTATATGAAAAGCTCTATCCAATCCTGAAGCCCGCCTTCGATCTCATCGCCGAGGAGACGCAAACATAGAGGCCGCGCATCCTCAAGCCCTTTTCCACATAATCTTTTACCGCCTAGACTTTCTCAGGAGATATACTATTAGCCCATTTTCCACTATCCGCTCCCATCCAGATAGGTTGGAGAAATATGCGTCTTCCGATAAGGGTATTATAAGGATGTCCGCGCCAATCCTGCTGCCGAGCTCGGCAAGCCTTGGTATAATCTCGGATGGCGGTCGAATAGAGTAGATCAGATCTGCGCCCTCATAAATCCTCTCATTAGGCTCGAATATATCGTCAACAAGAGATTTTACCCCCATTTCGCTAAGCTCTCTCACGGCCTCAGGATCAATATCCGTTGCTATTATCTCGGCATTAGGCAATAGAAATCTCAGCCGCAGCAGCGTATAGGGTGATCGACCCACTCCGACCTCAATTATCTTCCTAGCTCTCGGGTATAATTTTGAGATTAGGTGGGCTATCTTAGAAAAATATGCTGGTGGGTTAGTCGAGCTCGGGTGACCATTCAAATATCTTTCCGCGTTCTCGCATCCTTCGGTCAAGATTGTTGAGCCTCTCCTCAAGCTCCATTAGCCTCTCCAGCATGATCTTTCTCTCGATAGCAGCGACCATCTCTCTCGTCTCGATAACCTTGTCCGGATTGACGGATATGCTCGTGACACCCTCCCTTACGAGGAACTCGACGATGTCCGGGTAGTTGGATGGCGCCTGCCCGCAGACGCTCGTCGTCACGCCATGCTTCCTGCAAACTCTTATGACGTGGCTTATCGCCCTCTTAACAGCCAAGTTCCTCTCATCATATATCTCCTGCACCGCCGCGTCATCCCTATCTATCCCGAGGATGAGCATTGTTAGATCGTTTGTCCCGAAGCTGACGCCATCTATCCCAGCCTCGATGAACTTGTCGATTAACAGGACTGTGCTCGGGACCTCAACCATTATCCACACCTTGAAGTCTGGTCCTTGGATAAGGCCCTCCTCTTCCATTATCTTCTTGGCCTGGATGAATTCCTCGACCCTCCTGACAAATGGCACCATGACCCAGACGTTCTTCAGCCCATATTCCTCCCTAACCTTCTTAATAGCCCTACACTCCAGCCTGAATATGTCCGGCTCCTTGATGTATCTGAATGCACCCCTGTAGCCTATTAGCGGGTTGGGGCCGACGTGCCCAGCTTCTTTCTCATATTTCTCTCCACCGGGTAGCGCGAGGAACTCATCGGGCTTGAAGTCTAGGAACCTGTAGACGACAGGCCTTGGATAGAATGCCTGAGCAACCTTTCTTATCCCCTCGGCGAACGCGTCAATCATCTTTTGTTCTCCGCCCTCCTCGATGAGGAGCCTCGGGTGCTTCCCGATACTCACCATCATGTGCTCCGCCCTTAGCAGGCCGACGCCATCAGCTTGGGTCTCCCTCGCGATCTTGTCGGCGATCTCGGGTATGCTTATGTTGACGTAAATCTTTGTCCCAGTGATCACTGGAGCGCGGGCTGCGACGGCCACCTCCGCCACCTTCTCCTTAGCTGGCTTAACAAGCTCCTCGACCGCGCCCTCGTAAATGACCCCAGACCTGGCATCCACGGTGTATGTCTCGCCATCCTTCAGCACCTTCGTGGCATCCCTCGCGCCGACTATACACGGTATTCCGAGCTCCCTAGAGACTATGGCCGCGTGGCAGGTCATCCCACCTTCATCCGTCACGATCGCGCCCGCAAGCCTCATGTATGGCACCCAGTCCGGGTTCGTCATCCTCGTGACGAGGATGTCTCCCTTCTGGATCTTCTTAGCAGCCTCCTCAGGCGAGAAGACTATCCTGGCCTTCCCCACGTGGACCCCGGGGCTCGCGGGCAGGCCCTTTATGACCATCTTCGCCTCGGCGACAGAGACTGCTGATGATCCTGAGGACGCGGCCACCTCCACCTCCTTCATGCTCCAGACGGTCTCAGGCCTGGACTGGACGATGAACAGGTTCTGCGGGAAGGGTAGATCCCTGTCGACCGCGAACTCTATGTCCTGTGGGGTACCATAATGCTGCTCAATCCTCTTAGCTATCTTCGCGAGCTCCACAACCTCCTCATCTGTCAGGCTTGGAGCCTCTTGCCTCTCCGGTGGAACCTTCGCGTGCACGGTTTTACCAGTCTTCGGATCCCTGACATACTCAACCTCCTTCTTCACGATGTTCTTCACTACAATCTTCAGGGTGTTCTTGTCGACCTCGAAGTGATCCGGGCTTACCGCTCCGGAGACTATAGCCTCTCCAAGCCCCCAGACTGACTCGATTACTATGATGTTCCTGTCGCCGGTTACGGGGTGTAGTGTGAACATGACGCCGGCGGACCTACTATTGACCATCTTCTGGACCGCGACGCTAATGAGAACCTTCTCATGCCTGAATCCCTTCTCAGTCCTATAGAATATCGCTCTGGGCGTGAAGAGGCTTGACCAGCATTTTCTAACGGACTCGAGCACCTCCTCCTCTCCCCTGACATTCAAGTAGGTTTCCTGCTGGCCGGCGAATGATGCCCCGGGTAGGTCCTCCGCGGTGGCCGAGGATCTGACCGCGACATAAACATCCTTCAAGCCAACCCTTTCTGAAAGCTCGCGATATGCCTCGACTATCGCGTCGCGGATATCCTTTGGTATTGGCGTGGACTCTATAATTCTCCTGATCTTTTTCGAGGCCTCCTCATACTGGGCCGGGTTTCCCGGATCCGTTATGGTCTCATCAAGTATGTCGTAGATCTTTTGCGCTATCCCAGTCTCCTCGATAAACCTCTTATAAGCATATGCGGTTACCGCGAAGCCCGGTGGAACAGGTATCCCGGCGTTAATCATTTCTCCCAAGTTGGCGCATTTCCCGCCGACTAGGGGTATATCATCCTTGCCCAGCTCCTCGAACCAGAGTATTAGGGCCTGGGACTTATCCTTAGCCAACCTAACACACCCCCTCTTCCGGCCTTCAAGCGGGATGAGCCAGCTAATGAATATTCCCCGATGATAGATCTCTTCATCGGATTATGACATGGTCCACGTCGTGATGTCTCTTGGCTAATAGGCGGACCAGTTCAATCATTCTCCCGGCCTTCCCGATGGCCATGGCCTTATACTTTGGGTCCACCGAGGCGACGGCGATCTTCCGCCCATCAGGCCTCTCAGCCATCCTGACGGGCTCTAGGAGTTTAGCGGGCTGGAGGGCGTTCTCGATGAACTTCGCCGGATCACGCGAGTACTCGACAATCTTCACCCTCTTCTTGATGAGCTTCGCGAAGTCCTGTATCCTGAACTCCCTGCTGGAGAAGATTTTTTGAAGCTCCCCCTCGCCAACCACGAAGACAACCATGTCCCCGTGCTCCACGCAGTCGATGATGTTCGCCCCTGTAGCCGCTTCGAGAAGGGAGATGTAGCGCATCTCTTTATCCGTCAGCTTTATTCCCTCACTCAATGTTCGAGCCCTCCCTCACCCCTCTTAGGAGCTAAGTCTCTGTCTCCTCCGGCTTGGACATTATTTCATCAAGTATTGTTGAGCTCCCTAAATCGGTTATCGAGATAACCGCCGCGGGGAAAGGCTTTCCAGCAAGATATCCCAACTCGGTCCCGGGCACCTTAACCTTCAGGAATGGCGTCCCCGTCATCTTGCAGGCTACAACTATCTCGCGCTCCAAGTTGGGTGGGCAGTTCCCCGCGAGTATCACTAGCTTAGACTTCCTATGTAGCACTGAGAGGAGGGATTGCCTAAACCCGAGGATCATCTTCCCGGTTCTCGAGATCACTTCTAGGTGTCTTCTAAGATCCTTGACCTCTGTGGCCGGTATCTCCTCCCTCAGCATTTTAGCCCCCTCCTCTCCCCTCAATTTTAGCTTCGCCAGTCTCCTTCGACCCGGATCCATCCGCGATGCCTGGATAGCTCATCAGGAGCGAGACTATTCCTGTTCCAACCTTGACCTCCTTTCCAACTATTATCCTCTCAACATTCCCCCTAAGCTTGTCGACCTCGCCTCTCACCGCGGCGTCTATCAGCGTCTGGACACTTATCTCGAATGCCGCCCTCGCAAGCGGGCTCTCCTTTAGTCTGACGACACCATGCCTCCCAATCTGCTTGACGGCCCCGCTTATCGTCATCATGTCCGCCACTATCATCAGGTGGCGTATATCCACGTCGAGGCCCTGCTCATCAAGCACGTGCTTCAGCTCCCTGACTATTGCCGCTCTCGCCGCCTCTATCCCGAGGACCGAGGCTATCTCTCTTATATTATTCGTCCAGACCCTCCTATAATCGACCCCTGGGACCTGCATAACCTTCTTTAGGTTCGATCCCTCCGTCAGGATCACGTATTCCCCGTCCTCATATCTCACGATCGCTTTTGTTATCCTCTCTATACCCTTGACCTTAAGCGACATGAGCCTCGCCTTTAACCGCTCGAGATCCTTCTCCTTCTCATCCGCGTAGACTGTTATCGTTTTCTCCGATCTCTCGAACTTGAGCTTCAGCGATTTTAGCGCCTGGTCTACGTCCTTCACCGTTACACCCTCATCTCTCATAGTAGCCTCATCGAGGACTATTATCACCGCGTTTCTCCGGAGGTCTAAGCCAACGTCCGAGGCTATCTCCTCGAGGTAGGTGCACTTTATCTGCTTTGCTATCCGCTGGGCCTCCTTGAGGTCCTGCGCAATTTCTTTAATGAGCGGCACCCTCATCATTGGTGTTGAAGGCGTCCTCCTAGCATCAACTATCTCTATCAGCCTCGGGAGCCCTCTCAGGATCGAGGCCTCATGGACTCCCGCGAAATGGAATGTCCTCAGGGTGAGCTGTGTGCTAGGCTCGCCTATGGACTGGGCCGTAACTACTCCTATAGCCTCCCCAGGCTCTATTCTATTCCTCAGATACTCCCTGTATGCCTCCTTGAAGAGGAGCTCGGCGTCGCCCGCGGATATACGGCGCTCTTGGACCGCTTTCACAAGGGTCTCGATGACCTTTGGAGGAAGCTTGCCCTCATACTGCCTCGTGAGCTCGTTAAGCGCTGATTCGGAGGCCGGCGTGCTCGATGCGGAGATCTTGAGCCTGTTAACTAGTATGTCCACGTTCACAGCCTCACCATGATAACTCTTCATCGGGTCTACTCCATCCTCCCCGTATAGGAACTGGACTATCCTCCCGTCATCCATGCTTCTTACGCTTCCATCATACTCGACGTAGAGCGCCTCGAGGGCGTTTATGAGCCTCCTCTGCATGTATCCGCTCTGCTGCGTTCTCACCGCGGTGTCCACAAGCCCATCCCTCCCACCGGCCATGTGGAAGAAGAATTCTATTGGGTCGAGGCCCTTCGCGAATGAGGAGTAGACGAATCCCCTAGCCCTCGGCGAGACGTCTCCAGGCTTGAAGAACGTTAGAACTCGATCAGTGAATCCCCTCTTGATCCTCTCTCTTCTTACGGCTTGCTGTCCAACGACCGCGACCATCTGATCTATATTCAGCGGCGAGCCCCTAGCACCCGTCCTCGCCATTATCACCGCCGAGCTATCCCTTGAGATATGCTTCCTCGCAATCTTGCCAGCCTCCTCCCTCGTCTCGGAGACTAGCTGCAGGATGTTTGACTCAAAGGCCTGCTCCGGGGTCTCTCCAGGCCTAATCTCTATCCTCCCCTTCTCGTAATCCGCCTTAAGCTTCTCGAAGAGTTTATTCATCTTATCAAAGATCCTTTCAAGCTCCTCATGGGCCTCCTTCGGTATCTCGAGGTCATCTATACCGAAGCTGAATCCCCTGAGGTTGAGATAAGTGTTGAGTAGCTTGACGAGCTTGTCCATGAACTCCCTCGTCGCGTCGGGGCCATACTCGACCATCATCCTATGGAGTATGCTATTTGCCTTCTCGACGCCTATCGCGTTCTTGTCTATTACCCCCTTGACAAGCCTACCATTCTCTATCACGACCTCTATCTCTGGTGAGAATGCTGCCTTGAACCTGTGGTTGAAGCCCTTCGGGAGGAGTAGGCTGAAGAGCTGCTTACCACTCCACCTTGGCTCCGGCTCCTTTATCTCCGGCTCCGGGAGCTCGCCATCATATCCTATCGCCGCCAAGAGATATGACATCTCCTTCTTCGTCAAGTATGTGTCATCGCGGGTGAGGAGGTATGCCGCTGTGAGGAAGTCCCTTATCGCCCCGATTATCGGCGCCCCATAGCGCGGGGATAGAACGTTGTTCTGGACTAGGAGGAGTATTCTGGCCTCCGTCTGGGCCTCCTCGCTCTGCGGGACGTGGAGGTTCATCTCATCCCCATCGAAGTCGGCGTTGTATGGTGTACAGACACAGAGGTTAAGCCTGAACGTCTTGTATGGGAGAACCTTGACCACATGGGCCATGATGGATATCCTGTGGAGGCTTGGCTGCCTGTTGAAGAGGACTATGTCACCATCCATCAGATGCCTCTCCACGATGAAGCCCGGCGCGAGGGCATTAGCCACCTCCTCCAAGTCTTGGACATATGAGAGCCTGACCCTCCTGCCATCGGGCCTTATCACGTATTTTGCTCCAGGATACTTGTTCGGCCCATTCCTCACGAGCTGCCTAAGCCTCTCGATATTCCACTCAGTGACCTTCTCGGGGACCGTCAGCTGCATCGCTACCTCGAGCGGTACCCCGACCTCGTTTATACTGATGTTCGGGTCAGGTGATATGACGGTCCTGGCCGAGAAGTCCACTCTCTTCCCGCTCAGGTTTAGCCTGAACCTCCCCTCCTTCCCCTTCAGCCTCTGAACGAGGGTCTTGAGGGGCCTGCCACTCCTATGTGTCGCCGGAGCTATCCCCGGGGCCTCATTATTGATATATGTCGTCACGTGATATTGGAGTAAGTCGGCGAGCTCTGCTATGACCGGCGACGGCGATCCCGCGTTAATGTTTTCTCTAAGCCTCTGAACCACCCTGAGTATATCGACGAGCTTATGTGTCAGGTCGTCTTCAGACCTGAATCCCGACTCGAGAGTTATCGAGGGCCTCACGTAGACCGGCGGCACCGGGAGCACTGTTAAGACCATCCACTCGGGCCTAGCCACCTCGGGATCGAAGCCCAATAACCTTAGATCATCATCCCTGATCCTCTCGAGCCTCGCCCTCACCATCTGCGGCGTTAATCTCCTCCTCTCGGAGTTGACGACCTCTATGAATGTCACGGGCTTCTCGAGCTCGATCCTATACTGCTTCTCATCACAGTATGGGCATGTCTGGCTCGCTATCGCCCTCTGCGCCACCTTGTAGTAGAACTCTTCAGACACTTTGCCGAGCTTCTTCAGCTCCTCAAGCTCATCCCAGAGCCTCCTGATCTCATCCTCCGGTATCTTAAGCCTTCCACATGACCTGCATGTTGCCCTAAGGAGGAGGTGGATATGCTTCACGAAGCCGACGTGAATTACCGGCACCGGCAGCTCGATATGGCCGAAGTGGCCGGGGCACCCGAGATAAGTGTTCCCGCATGTCTTGCACCGCTGGCCCGGTTCGAGGGTCCCAAGCCTCGGATCCATAACTCCCGTCGGGATCGGCATTCCATCCTCGTCATAGGTGTCGGGGTTAGAGATCTCGGCAACCGACATTTTTCTTATCATCTCTGGGCTCAGTATGCCGAACTTCACGCCGACAAGGGTCTCAAGTGATGCCGCCATCCCCCCTACACCTCCTCCCCGAATAAGAGCTTGGGGTAAATGCCCATGCTCATCATCTCCTCCAAGAGCAGGTAGAAGGCGTATGGCAACGTTACAACCGCGATGTCGGCATCCTTACCATGGATCGGGCATATGAACCGCTCCTGCTTTAGGTCGTAATAAGCTGGGAGGCCGCATGTCTTGCAGAAGTATGCCGTGTACTTGTCGCTCTGCTCTAGTAGCCTGTCGAGCAGGAGGAAGCTTGCTCCATGTGCTATCAAGCAGTCTCTCTCCATCTCACCGAACTTGAGGCCTCCTCCCCTACTCCTGCCCTCCGTCGGCTGCCTGGTTAGCATCTGGACGCGGCCCCTAGCCCTCGCGTGGATCTTATCCCTGACGAGGTGATGGAGCTTCTGATAGTAGACGACGCCTATGAATATCTCGGCCTCATACCTTTTCCCGGTTAAGCCATCATACATTATCTCCTTGCCGGAGCTCTTGAAGCCGAGCGCCTCGAGCTCCCTCCTGAGCTCCTCTATCGGCTTGCCCATGAAGGGCGTCCCATCTATAAATTCGCCCTTTAATGCTCCGACTTTCCCGGCTATGCTCTCCAGGAGCTGGCCCACAGTCATCCTGCTCGGGAACGCGTGCGGGTTGATTATCAGGTCCGGCACCACGCCGCTCGCCGTGTAGGGCATATCCTCCTGCGGCAGAACCATTCCAACGACGCCCTTCTGGCCGTGCCTCGAGGCGAACTTGTCCCCTATCTCCGCGACGCAGAATGACCTAACCTTCGCCTTGATCAGCTTATTGCCCTCCTCATTCTTTGTTATGAAGATCGTGTCGACGACGCCGGCCTCCGACGGCCTAACAATCTCCGAGGCATCTCTCCAGACCAGCTCCCTGGCTGGCGCGCGCTGATACTCCTCTAGGAATCTGGGCGGGCTCTGGACTCCGACTATCACAGTGCCACCAGCTACATCCGCCTCGACGTGGGCCAGGCCGTCGGCGTCTAGAACCCTGTAGGCGTGCTCCCCCCTATACCCCCTCACTGTCGGCTCCGGAATCCTGATGACATCCTTCTCGCCGCCTATGTATGTTCTAGCCTCCACCTCGTAGACCCTGTAGCTTAGAGAGAGGGCTAGCCCCCTCTCGACCGCTGACTTGTTGAGGACGACGGCGTCCTCCATGTTATATCCCTGGCCCGTCAGGATCGCGACCACCATGTTCTGCCCTATCGGCCTAGTGTACATGTCGAGGAGGTCCATGGCCTTGGTGATTACTATGGGCTTCTGGGGATAGACGAGGATATGCGATCTCGAGTCAACCCTCAGGTGATGGTTTATCGCGTATATTCCGAGCGCCTGCTTGCCCATAGCGCCCTCATAGATGTTTCTCGGCGACTGATTGTGCTCGGCATACGGGATTATCGCCACGACCGCCCCGAGCATGGTATATGAGCATATCTCGAGGTGGGTGTGCTCCTCGGTTAGGTCCTCGGGCCTGAGCGCGACGAGCGCGTTCTCCTCCTCCTCGGCATCTAGGAACTCTATCACGCCCATCGAGACGAGGTCTCTGAACCTGAGCGTCCCCTCCTTCAGCCCCTTGATATGCTCGGCTGTGAGCAGCGGCCTGCCGTTCTCGACGACTATGAGGGGCCTTCTTACGCGGCCTTCATCCGTGTTTATCCAGACCTCGGTTACATGTGGATACTCGTATAACGCGATGTTCACGAGGTGGCTTATCTCGCCCTTCCGCCTCAGCTCCCTCATGGTTTTCACGAGCTTCACGCCGTCCGCGTGATAACCTATCAGGAGGCCGTCAACGAAGACCTTCGTCGGGTAAGTCTTCTTCCTAGTTATCGCCTCGGATAATGGAATCACGCCGAGGGAGTAGAGCTTCTCAAGGAGCTCGCGCTTCCTCACGGGATGCGTTATCTCAGCCATTAGGGCGAGATTCTTGACGAGGCCACAGTTGCTCCCCTCAGGCGTCTCGGCTGGGCATATTCTCCCCCAGTGGGTTCCATGCAGGTCTCTTGCCTCGAAGTGCGGCTGGCTCCTGCTCAGGGGAGATTGAACTCTTCTCAAGTGGCTTATGGTCGCCAAGTGATTAGTCCTATTCAGTAGCTGTGTTACCCCAACTCTCCCGCCAGGCCAGTTTCCCGTGGCTAGAGCATGCTTCACGAAGTCCGTGATTATCCCGGGCCTGACGAATGTCGAGATCTTTATTGGGTATCTGGAAGCTGCAGCCCTCTCGATCTGATATCTAATATCCCGGAGGAGCTTCATGAAGGCCATTCTATAGAGCTCCATTAGGAGCGGGCCGGCTAGCTTAAGCCTCTTATTGGCGTAGTGATCCCTGTCCGTGATCTTTCTGATCCCAATGCTTGTCTCTAGAAGCCTCCCAATCATCTCGCAGAGGAAGATTGCCTTCTGATATCTCGCTGCCTTATTCGTGCCGATATGCGGCAGGAGGACGTTGTCTATGAGCTGCTCCGCGCGTTGGATCCTATACTCCTCCGCGTAGCCGAATGCTATCCTGTTCCCGATGTACCTGAGGGCTTCCTGCTCCGTGTCTATGCCAGCAGCCTCCTCGAATGATGGCTGGAGGAGCTCTCGAACCTCATCCAGCCTAGATACCATGCTGAGGATCTCACGGTCATTCGTCATGCCGAGAGCCCTGAGCATTATTATGGCCGGTATCCCCTTGTAAATCCTAGAGAAGAAGACCTTGACCGGGCCGCCCGGCTTATATGTCACCTCAGTCCTTGCCTGTCTGCCATAGGCGACTGATATCACGATCGCGCTCAGCTGCCCGCTATCAGTCTCCCTCTCCGTTACCAGTATCCTGTTTGGCGCGAGATCCTCTATCGCGACTATGACACGCTCCGAGCCGTTTATTATGAAGTATCCCCCAGGGTCCTTCGGGTCCTCCCCAATCTCCATTAACTCCTCATCGCTCATCTTTGAGAGTGGACAAATCTCGGACTTCACCATTATCGGGATTATTCCAACCTTGACTTTCTCCGGCTTCGGGATTACCGGCTTGCCATCTAAGTAGAGCATCATCTCAACGTAGAGTGGCGCGGCATAGGTGAGGTTCCGGAGCCTACACTCCATCGGAGTTACATTTTCCCTAACTGTGCCATCAACCTCCTCGAAGACCGGCTTGCCGACTTCCGGGTTCCTCATCTTGAGGACGAGCGTGCCATATTTTGTCTGGATCTCCAGATCTCCTAGGGACTTTATCAGCTCGTTTAAGCCCTCCTTGATGAACCAATTATATGATCTTAGGTGGTGCTGTACTAAGCCCTCATCCTCTAGGTATGCGCGGATCACGCTCCATAGATCTTCCTGAGTGAATTCAACCTGCTTAAGCATCCAACATCCCCCCTAGCCCCATTCTCTTCTCCATAAATATTATACCCGAGACGGTCACTTTCCCAACTCCCTCCTCCATCCCCTAGCTTTAACTCTTTCCATGAGCCCTATTCCTCTGCCGGGACAACGTGCCGGTAATAAACCGCTTTACCCGCGGTCGGCGAGTCTCTTATGATCTCGATTATGTCACCAGGCTTGGCGCCGAGAAGCTTAACAATGGGATCGGAGGCCAGTATGCTCGGAAGCTGATGCGGCTTAACACCATACCTTCTCAGAACCTGCTCCGCCTCCTCCGAAGATAATATCCTGTGCTTGGGGACTAGGAAGTGCTCCAGGATTGAGGGCTCCTCGGGTGGAGGGGATTCCTTCTTCTTAGACATCTTCCCGCGGGAAGGCTCCCTAGTAGACAAGACATAAACTATACTCCGCCACCACCTAATAAGTGTGAGTCCGGCTATAAGTGGGCTGGAGCCGAAATCTTGCGAAAAGAATAGAAGACCACTATTTCCACGATGAATACGTGGTTAGGGTTAGCAGGAGGATGGTGTCCATAGATCATGAAAGGTGTGTTGAATGCGGCTTTTGCGAGAGTGTTAACGTATGCCATGGTGGCGGGAGGTGTATTGGCTGTCTATCCTGTTACTATGCATGCCCTTATGAGGCCAGGGTTCTGAGGCTCGAGGAGGCCGAGTGCAGGCTGGTTAAGATAATCGTTGATGGGGTTGAGTACTCTGTCCCTGATGGTGTTAGCGTTAAGGAGGCTTTGGAGGGTGTCGGCATCGTGTTTGGGAGGCCAGGATCGAGGGGCTTAACTGCCCCGTGCGGCCTAGGGGGATGCTGGGCGTGCGCGGTCCTGATAGATGGCAACCTCGAGAGAACCTGCATAACCCCTGTTAGAGATGGTATGAGGGTTGAGCTCGACGTGGAGGATGTGGAGCCGCTTAGGATCGTTCACGGACCCCAGCCACATAGGGTTGGTGGGAAGGCCACGCCATGGTGGGAGGTGAATGGGGTGAGATATGTGGAGGCGGCGATCTGGCTTGCAGGCTGCAATCTTAGATGCCCCCAGTGCCAGAATTATCACGTCACGTACGATAACTCGACTAGGCAGATGACGCCGCTTGAGGCTGCTAGGAGATTGACTGAGTGCAGAAAAAGCTACAATACATCCGGTCTCGCGGTAAGCGGCGGGGAGCCAACCCTCAACAGGAGATGGCTGATAGAATTCTTCAAGATTCTTAGGGATATGAATCCGGGGGCGCGGCTTCACTTAGACAGTAATGGGACGATATTGACGAAGGATTATGTTGATGAGCTGGTTGAAGCCGGGTGCAATAATATCGGGATCGAGCCCAAGGCCATCAGGCTGGAGACATATATGATGATAACCGGAATAAGAGATGAGGAGCTCGCGAGGATGTATCTTGAAAACTCTTGGGATATTCTCAAGTATATTATCTCGAGTTACTCTGACAGGGTCTATGTTGGGGCTGGCTTCGCCTATAACCCGGAATGGATGTCTCTCGAGGAGGTTGCGGAGATAGGTGATAGGATTGCGTCAATAGATCCGGGGCTTCAGGTGACCGTGCTTGACTACTTCCCCGCGTTTAGGAGGAGGGATCTTAGAAGGCCCACCGTGAGCATGATGCTCGATGTGAAGAAAGTGCTTGAGGAGAGGGGCCTAAAGACCGTCATAGTCCAGACAAGCATGGGGCATTTCGGTCCCGGGAGGCGCGGCGCCCCATATTAGCGGGCATACTTTGGCCATAAACCATTAATCCCCATAATGGCATCTATTTCTCCTCGGATGGAGGAGGGGGTTGGAGAAGCATCTATAGGGATATTGTCAAGATGGTTCCCCGAGGGGGCAGGATAAGCAGGGAGCTCGCGGAGGAGGTTGCCGGGAAGCTCGATGAGTTGAAGAGACTATTTGTTAGAGAGGCTGCTGGGGGCGAGCTCACCAAGGCTCATGAATGGTGTATGAGGTTGAGGGAAGCCTCTGATAGCATCAAGAGGAGGCTTGGATTATTGGAGATAATATTCCCGAGGGAGCTCAAAAGCTTTCTAGAGGACCCGGAGAATCACCTAAGAAAGAAGCTCTTCATCTATGCCATGGACCTCGCTAGGAGGAGGATCGGTGTAGAGTCGTTCGAGGAGAGGGCTCAACGTGTTATCCAAATCTCGCTGCAAACCAATTTGAGAAGCATATACCAGTCATGGGTTTTTCTCGTGATGCTTGAAGGGCTGGCTCTCGATGGCGGCCATCTGATTTACCCTGAGCACGGGTGCTTGAGCTTGGAGCGGAGTGGGAGGCAAAGGCTGGCATCAATACCGCCGAACGCGATAATAGAGACGGGACGCAGAGACTTGAGCTTCTTCCTAGAGGCGCCGAGGCCGATAGCATGGGAGGATACTGGAGACTTAAGGAGGGCCTGGAGGCTCTATAAGGCAATGAGGCCCGACATACTCGTCTACAGCGGGAAGATCATGAATATACTGAATGAGG
>JAKCEV010000032.1 GCA_023539495.1 Candidatus Wolframiiraptor allenii | reverse complement strand
ATAGGAGGTCCCTCAGGGAGCTGGAGAGGGTGTTCAGGTCATGCGACATGCTCGTCTTAAAGATAGCTTAATACGTCGAGCGCCACATGCTAGTGTTGGATGGCAGCTATCCGGGAGCTCTCTATGATGGCTAAGTACCCATTCCTCCCAGAAGCCCGGGGGGAGCTCGCGAAATACGGGATAACTCTCGAGAGCTTCAGCGACCCGGCTTACCGGAGGGTTGTTGAGAGGGCGAAGAGGAGGATACTCGACGCGATAGAATATGGGGATGATGTCAATCCATCAAGCATCTCTGATGATGATTTCGTGGAGCTCGCATCATTCCCACTCTCAGTCGCAATGATAGCCGCGATCGGTGATAAAAGGCTCGCGAGAAGGTTCGCGCTCGCCACATCCTCCCTTGTGATAAAACTTCTCGAATCCGAGAATCCCGAGTGGAGAGATGAGATGGTTCTCAGGATCGCGCGAGATTTCTTCGGCATGGATGTTAGGAGGGATAGCAGGATTGTCAGCGGCATAGCATATGACTATTCTTTGGGGCTTAAGGATTACCTAAGGGGGGCACTTGCATTTAATAAGCCTGAATGGAAGCTCGTGAACCGCGTCGTCGAGCGCGGCAGAGTCTTGGTGACGGCCCATGAGCTTATCAGGCTTCTAAAGGATCGGGTTATGGAACATATCCTATCCCTCGTGGAGAAAGCTGGCAAAGTCGGCGCCCTCCCCAGCCCGGTCGAGGAGGCTATTAGGGAGATCAAGGAGAGGATGCCGACCGCGATACAGCTCGAACTCACTACTGTTAAGAGCGGGCCTGAGACGTGGCCGCCATGTATGAGGACGATAGCGGATAGGCTCATGGCCGGCGAGAATATCAGCCACTTCGCGAACTTCGCCTTTGCCGCATTCCTCTCAAACATAGGCTTCGAGCCACATGAGATAATCAGGTTCTATGCAAATAGGCCGGACTTCAAGGAGAGGATCGCGAAGTATCAAGTCGAACATATCGCGGGCCTCAGGGGCAGCAGGACAAAGTACATGACACCGAGCTGCAGCACGATGAAGACCAACGGTTTATGCATAAAGGATGGCGCATTATGTGGCGGGATCAGGAACCCGCTAGCCTATTATAGGAGAGCAACCAAGAAAATAGGAAAGATTGATAAAAATAAGGCTGAGGTGGGAGGAGAACGCGGAGAGGCTGGCGGCGAAGTTATCGGAGATTCTGGCCCCAATGGGGATACTCCCAGTGATCAACAGATCTCAGGTAATCCTAGATGATGATCTCGCGAATAGATCGCCTAGCATCAATGAGATAATTGAGATCACGACAAGAGCATTATCAGAGCTCGGGATAGGATTCCGCGGAATCACGGCATCCGATAGAGAGGTTATAGTCAAGGATGAGGAGCCGGAGAGAAGAGGGGGCCGCGGGCCGGGCTTCTTTATCTGCCCCCACTGCGGCTTCATAACACCATACGGGGAGGAGTACTGGAATCACTTGAAGATTCACTATATCGGATTCTAGGGCCGCTTATAGCCCGCGACTAGCCTCCTCCAGTAATCCAAGTCCACAAGCCCGTAAACCTCCTTGATCACTTTCTCGTCTATCGCGTCGGCAGCCACCTCGCCAAGCTTATCAATGGCGATATTTGCGATGATCCTGAATGGTAGACCGGCCGTCTTTGCTGCATGAATGGCCACCGATGTGCATGATTTGACAAGATCCCAGCTCACTGCGCCGGTCTCCCCTCTAATTACCTCCACTAGGCTCCCGAGATCGGCGAAATAGTCCCTCAAGTCCCTCTCCATATCAGGGACGCTTACAAGAGTGTTTCTAGCCATGCTTAGGATCCTGTGAGCTGAGGCCTCTACACGCGCTATCCTCCAGCTTATCGAGACGATCCTCGAAGGGGAGATTGCGTCTTCAAGCTTCTTAACCCGCTCCTCAAGCTCTTGGATCTTCCCTGAGATCTCCTCTCTAAGCCTCCTAACCTCGTCGAGAAGCCTTTCCTCGGATGCCAAGCTCCTAGAATCCTTTAATTGCGAGGTCTATAATCTTTTTGATGGATTCCTCGAGAAAGCTTGGGAGGTTAAGGGGGGACACGTCTAGGAAGCCCCTGACTATTAGGGACTCAGCCTCCTCCCTTGAGAGGCCTCTTGACATTAGGTATATCAGCTGGTCCTCAGAGATCCTACCTATCGCTGCCTCATGCGTTAGCGACGCGTTCATCCTCCTCGAGATCAGCTCCGGTATCGTGTATATCTCCGCCTCATCGGAGAGCATTAGGCCCCTGCAACTTATGTGGCCGCGGCCATCATCCGCCTCGCACAATATCCTTCCGCGCATTGTGAGCTTGGCCCTGTCCAAGGCAACTGCGCTCGTGGTCAGCTCAGCCCTTCCATTTTTCCCTGCTATCGAGCAGTCGCCGCCCATATCCATCTTCGAGGAGCCGTCCAAGTAGATTATGTTGCTCATGGATATTGTCGCGCCCCTTCCCTCGAGCCTTGTAAACGGTTTTGATTGAAAGCTTCCAACATGGCCTAGAAGGACATAGTTATAGGATGTCGCCGCGCTCTCTTCGAGAATTATACCGGTCCGTGGCCTTACGTGGAAGTTCGGCCCCCACCTATGAATCATCGTGTAATTCAGCTTCGCGCCCGGCTTAACAAATATCTCGGTTACCCCGATATGAAGCCCCTTCTGATCACCCCTCCTCATCGTGCAGCCCGTGATTATGTACGCCTCTGAGCCCGGCTCAGCAACTATGAGATTGTGAACGCTCTGGATTATCCCGGGTGAGTAGGAGAAGAAACATGCCTGAATCGGCATGTGAAGCCTCCTACCCTCAAGTATCCTGAGAAAGAACCCGCTTGGCGGCCTCAGGGCATTATACGCGGTATATTTGTCAGCATAGGGGCTTACAAGATTCCAGAAAAGCTCACGAACCCATGGATACCTCTCAAGGGCCTCCTGTATCGGCATGAGCTCTATGTCTCCTTGGAACTGCTTCTGGACAGCCCTATACGCGATCTCATGATCTATCTGGAGAAATGTTGTAAGAGATGATGCCCTTCTTAGATCCACGCCGACCTCGAGGCTCCTCCTTCTAACATCTTCATCCACCTCGACTCTCTCCCTAGACTCCTGCTCGAACTCCCCGAGATCCAAGTCCTCGCCGTATTCAGCTGGCTTGCTAAGAGCCTCTCTCAGACGCCTCTCATCAACCTGCATCTCTCACACCACCTGTATCCGTCTTTCATTATCCTGTTGAGTATTTGATCCGGGTCTCCTTCGCACGCTATCACGCCATCTATGAGGACGTGGGCCTTCACGGGCTTCAGGTGCCTGAGAATATAGCCATGGTGTGTTATTATTAGGGCGGATCTACCCCTTAAGCTCTCCGAGAGAAATCTCCCGATAAGCTCGAGATTCTCCACATCAACACCTGAGTCCGGCTCATCAAGTATTATCAGTTTTGGATTCGACGCAAGCGCCTGTGCAAGCTCGCATCTCTTAATCTCCCCACCCGAGAAGCCAACATTAACATATCGGTTCAAGTGTTCCTGCGATATATTGAGCCTATCAACTATCTCGAGGAACCTCTCGCCGACACCATTCTCAGACGCTATCCTCGCTAGGAGATCCTTCAGCTTTACCCCATGAAGTTTTGGCGGATTCTGGAATGCTATGCTTATGCCCATCCTAGCCCTCTCATCTATCGGTTTCTCAGTTATATCTTGGCCATCGAAGAATATCCTCCCGCTGACTATCCTGTAATCCGGGTGACCGATTATGGCCATGGCGAGCGTCGATTTTCCGGAACCATTCGGTCCGAAGATCACGTGAACCTCGCCATCTCCAACCTCGAGGCTCACGCCCTTGAGTATCAGCCTATCCCTCACAGCAACGTGAAGATTCTCTACCCTGAGCAAGCATACCACCTCTATGAGGTCTTGAAGAGGAGCCAGCCCCTCCCGATGTTTATCATCACGTATCTTCCTCTTAACTTTGAGCCCATGCAGTCAAAGACTATCTTCCTGTCCTCTTCATATTCCACAAGCTTGAACTCACCCCTATCCCATATCTTCACCACGCCAGCACCATACCCTTCCTCGATTACTCCTTCAAAGTCCGCATACCATAATTCATGGTCGGGTTGGGGTATCCCAAGCCTCTTGACACCGCGCGTTGTCGGGAGCTCCTTCCTAAATGCCCATGATTTTAGGACCCCACCAATCTCCAGCCTAAGGTCAAAGTGTAGCCCAGCCCTGCGGGCGTGATGTTCATGCACAACAAATCTGGGGCACAAGGACTGAGAAATAATGAAATGTGGACGATAAAGCTGTTAGGGATGTAAGAGATAGCTTAATACTTAGCGATCGAGCCTCAAACCCTTAGATGAGCTTAAGGGATTTTCTTGAAGTCTTGGATAATGAGGGGCTTCTCACCCATGTTAGGAGACCCGTCTCGGTGAGGTATGAGGTTGCTGCAATAATGAAGAAGCTTGATCCGAGGCCCGTATTATTTCATGATATACGTGAGGCCCCGGGCTTCAAACTCATCGGAAACCTATGCGCTGACAGGAAGATCCTTGCAAGGGCTTTAGGGATCTCGGAGCGGGATCTACTCAAGAGGATTGTCGAGGCTATGGAGAATCCTAGGAGGGGCGAGATCGTGAGAGACCCACCATGCCAAGAGATCGTAATAGATGACCCAGATCTTAGGAAACTTCCATTCCTTGTTTTCGGGGAAAAAGACGGCGGCCCATACATGACTGCCGGGATAGTGATAGCCCGGGATCCGGAGCTGGGGCATAACGCGAGTTATCACAGGCTCATGCTCCTAAATGAGAGAAGGGTTGTGGCGAGGATCCTGCCAAGACACCTCGACGAGTTCATTAAGAGGGGTGTTAGGAGAATCGCGATAACCGTGGGCAATCATCCGGCATTCATGCTAGCGGCAGCTGTTACGTGGAAGCTAGGCGTCAGCGAGCTCGATATAGCCGCTGCACTCACCCCGATAAGGTATGCTAAAGCCGTGACGAGTGATATTCTCGTCCCAGCCGACTGCGAGCTCATCTTGGAAGGGAGGATAACGGATGAGAGGGCTGATGAAGGACCATTTATTGACATAACGGGGACATATGATATCGTAAGGAAGGAACGAGTTATCGAGATCGAGTGCATCACAATGCGGAGGAACCCAATATTCCAGCAGATACTCCCAGCCGGCAGTGAGCATAGAAACTTGATGGGAATGCCAAGGGAAGCGGCGATATATGCTGAAGCATCAAGGGTTTGTGAGGTCGTTGATGTGAGACTTACGCCGGGTGGCTGCAACTGGCTCCACTGCGCGATAAGCATCAAGAAGAGGAGCGATGATGATCCGAGGAGGGTTATCGAGGCTGCGCTGAGGGCCCATCAAAGTCTCAAGCATGTCATAGTTGTTGATGACGATATAGATCTCTCGAGCCCATATGACTTGGAGTGGGCAATAGCGACGAGAGCTCAGTTGGATAAGGATCTCGTGCTTAGGCCGAATGAACTTGGATCATCGCTTGACCCGTCAGCTGATCAGGTTACTAGAAGGACTTGTAAGGCCGGCTTGGATGCGACGATTCCTCTTAAGGCTGATAAGAGCAAGTTCATTAAGGCAAGAATACCGGGTGAGGATGAGATTAGAATAGAAGATTACGTGAAGTGAGCGGGATGTATTTGACGAGGCTTGAGGAGAGGATGCTTGCGGGCGAGTATGGCTATGCGGCCCAGAAGGCCATGGAGATACTAGTGGCGCTGGGGAAGATCTATGGCGCGGAGAGGATGATAGAGATAAGGAGCGCGCAGATCTCCGGCGTCTCTTATAGCAATCTCGGAGAGGAGGGGCTCGAGTTCCTCCTCAAGCTCGCGGAGGATGGATGTGTCAGGGTCCCCACAACGCTGAATCCCTGTGGGATGGACTTAGAGGAGTGGCGTGAGATGGGCATTCCTGAGGATTTCGCAGAGAAGCAACTGAGGGTTATCGAGGCCTATCGGAGACTCGGTGTCGAGCTAACGCTTACCTGCACGCCCTATCTAGCCGGCAACATGCCGGAGTTCGGGGATCATGTCGCGTGGAGCGAGAGCTCAGCCGTGATTTACATTAACTCAGTCATCGGCGCGAGAACTAATCGTGAAGGCGGGCCAAGCGCCCTAGCTGCCGCGATCACCGGCAGGACACCACTATATGGCCTCCATCTTGATGATGCTAGAAGACCCACAATAATCGTGAGAGCTCCAAGGATAGGCGGGGAACTCGATGCCTCAGCCCTCGGTTACCATGTCGGCAGGATCCTCGTGGGCGGC
This sequence comes from Candidatus Wolframiiraptor allenii, assembly GCA_023539495.1. Lineage (GTDB taxonomy): Archaea > Thermoproteota > Nitrososphaeria_A > Caldarchaeales > Wolframiiraptoraceae > Wolframiiraptor > Wolframiiraptor allenii. The sequence continues at coordinate 8,263 of JAKCEV010000032.1, read as the reverse complement.
GTGCCCCTCTTCACCGGGCTCGGAGCTATCTCGCGTGATCAGCTCAAGGCCCTCGGAGCTGGCCTCGCATCATCCGGAGGAATAGCTCTATTCCACGTCGAGGGCGTAACGCCTGAGGCACAGAGGTATTCCAGAGAACACGTAGAGGATGTGATCGAGGTAACAGAGAATGATCTCCGGAATGAAATTGAAATGCTTGGCGAGGAATTTGATGAGCCAGACCTGATATTCGTTGGCTGCCCGCATGCATCCATTGAAGAACTGACGAAGATATACTTGCTTCTCAGCGGCAGGAGTGTCTCGCGAAGATTTTGGATATTCGCCTCTAGGGCTGTAAGAGCTCAAGCAGAGAGAATAGGGCTGCTAGCGAAGCTCGAGGAGCTTGGTGTAAGAGTTTACTGCGATACATGTCCAGTGGTGGCGCCACTTAAGAGACTTGGATTTAAGAACGTGCTCACAAACTCTATGAAGGCGGCATACTACCTGAGGAGCCTTCACGAGGTCAGGGTTCAACTTAAGCCTCTTCGAAAACTTGTGGAGGACGCTGTGAGATGAAGATAGTCTTAGAGGGCAGAGTGATATGGAAAGGGCATGTTGAGGGCGAGGCGCTCACGACACGGCAGCCGATAAGCTTCTATGGCGGGGTTGATCCAGGGACCGGGAAGATAATTGAGAAAGGGCATGAGCTCGAGGGAGTATCAATCAGCGACAAAATACTTGTCTTCCCATATGGTAAGGGCTCAACCGTCGGCTCATACATACTTCTCAGGCTAAAGAAGCGCGGCCTAGCGCCGAGAGCAATAATAAACCAGAGATGTGAGCCCATAATAGCCGTTGGGGCGATAATAGCTGAGATACCATGTGTTGACCTGATAGATGTCAGTAGGATCTCAACCGGGGATATCGTGAGGATTCATGGATCAAGAGTTGAAGTCTGGAAAAGAATACCTAGTCTCTAAAGCTCGATAAATTCCCTCCAAGAACCTTCTAGCCGACCATCTTATATCCGACTTCGTAGAGCTCAATTTTGCACCACCTTGGATGAAGATCGTTATCTTGATTATGATGTTGCATCCGCAGACGCACCTGCACATTTCGCTAGCATTTCTCTCAATTATCTCGAGAAGTAAAGAATCTCCACAATGTTCCATGAACCCGAAGCCAACCACTAATATCGGCGCAGCAGGTATATCTTAAATGATGGATAAATGCTTGTTGGGGGCTTGTTGCGAATTTAATCCTGCTCATCGAACCATATCCCGTTGTGAGACCATCATATCTTATGCTGAAGCAACAGCTCACATTACATGTCAAGGCAGGCTTCCCGGTTGGGGCCTTCAGGCAGGGTAAAAATGCCATGAAAACTCCCGCGGCCAAGGTGATCACGAGGACGAAGATGGCGATATACGCAAGCCTCTCCGTTTCAGCGCCCCGCCAACTTTCTTGGATCATGTTAACCAAGATTTCATTCTAGTGGACGTTATGGCTAAATTTAGCCTCACACCGCGACATTTAGAGATCTTTTATCATATTCTTGGGGGTGTGTTCATGAGCCTGCCAATCCCGGCAGTTAAGAGAAAGCTTAGAGATGGTAGGATTATCGAGAGGGAGGGCAGAGGCTTCAGCTTGAATGAGCTTAGGGAGGCGGGCATAACAATTGATCAGGCGAAGAGGCTTGGGATCTACATCGACAAGAGGCGGAGGAGTTGTAGGAGGGAGAATGTTGAGGCATTAAGGATGCTATTGAGGGCTGTAAGCGAGGCCATGGCGAGTTCCGGGGAGAGTCATGAACAAGTTTAGAGCTCCTCAGCCCTCGACTCCAGCACTTTGAAGAGGTCGGCTTTTGTCACGATGCCTGTTATTCTTCCATCCTTCTGGAGGAGGATAGCTGGATACTCTTGGAGGAGCTGCCTGACGATGTTCAATGACGCCTCCTCGGGTATCATTGGGAAAGCCTCATCCATGATCTCGCTCACAGGCATGTCCGTGGACCTCACCTTCTCGAGCTTCCTCATGATTGTTGATTCCGAGATGCTTCCAACGGGGCTACCGCTTCTTAGAACCGGTAGCTGAGATATCCCATGTATTCTCATCAGGCTTATCGCCTTGCTCAGTGGATCGGATGCCTCAACGCAAATGACGTCCCTAGTGCAGATGTCTCTGGCCAAGAGCTTAGCACCCCTCTCAGCCCTAGCCATCTCGAGGGCCTGAAGAATGCGTCTAACAGCCTCGTAGGAGGGGTTAATTCGGCCGCGCTCAATCTTCGAGATCAGGGACTGGCTTAGCCCTGACATCCTAGCAAGCTCCCTCTGCGTGAGACCCAGCCTCTTCCTAAGCTTCGCGAGGGACTCGAGATCCCAGAGGCTCTCCAAGAGTATTATGGCACCCATGATTCCTATAGGAATATCTGATTATAAACGTTTATGAGTAGCAGATTACAGGCAAAGGTGATGCGGAAGCCGTCCACCGAGGCGATTCACGGACATGGCTATCGGGATCGGGAGAGGGGGGTATTTAAGGTCCCCATCTACCAGACAGCCATCTACGAGTATCCCGACTCGGCCACAGGGGCGCCTAGGCTTAGTGATCGGGGCCTAGACCTCAAGTATAGCAGGGAGGAGAATCACACGGTTAGGGCTCTTGAGAGAATTTTAGCTAGGCTTGAGAAGGGTGTTGACTGTCTCGCCTTCGGAAGCGGAATGGCCGCGATAGCCACTGCATATCTCTCAAGGCTCAATGCGGGGTCGAAGCTCCTAGTCCCCCTAGAATGCTATGGGACCACCCAAGAGCTTGCTCAAAACCTCTCAAAGTTCGGTGTCACGTGCGTTCTCGCTAGGTCTGATACGAGCGAGTTCCTTGAGAAGCTTGAGGACGGCGTCTCGCTCGCCCTCGTTGAGACGATTACGAACCCGATGATTAGAGTTGTTGATGTTAGGGAGGTTGCGAGGAGGTGTAGGGAGCTGGGAATACCCCTCATCGTCGACAACACATTCTCCACACCAATACTCTATAATCCGCTCGAGGATGGTGCTTGGATAACGATCCATAGCTTGACGAAGTATATCGCCGGACATAATGATGTAGTAGGTGGTGCGATAATAGTCGGGAACGAGGATGATGCGAAGAGCCTCTGGAACTGGAGGAGGAAGCTCGGGTCTATAATGAGCCCATTCGACGCCTTTCTCACGATCCGGGGTGTGGCAACCCTTGAGGCGAGGTTTGAAAAGCAGTCGAGAAGCGCCATGGAGATAGCTGAGTTCCTAGAGGATCACCCGAAGGTTTTGGAGGTCTATTATCCTGGGCTCTCAAGCAGCCCATATAGGAGTGTTGCTGACAGGCTCTTCAAGCGTCGGCTTTATGGCGGCGTCTTGAGCTTCAAGGTTAGGGGAGGCCAGAGGGAGGCCATAGAGGTTCTCAGGGGCACGGAGATAATCAAATCAACGCCGAGCCTAGGTGGTGTTGAAAGTCTCTTGACATATCCAATATGGACTGCCGCCAAGAACATGAGCAAGGAGCAGTTGGATGCGCTCGGGATAGGCGAGAACCTCCTCAGGCTATCAGTCGGCCTCGAGGATGTAGAGGACCTAAAGGAGGATCTAGACAAAGCGCTCTCAAGAATCTGAGCTTTCGCGGAGCCATACCCTCATGAAGCCCCAAGTATAATCCCCGCCTCTCGCCGGGCTTGAGGTTAAAACTTGATTTAAGGCATATTTGGGCGGGGCGGGATGGAAGTCGTCTTAAAGCATTATCTGAGGGAAGATGTTGCAAGAGAAATCTCGAAATTTTGCTCTGGTAGATGGGTTGCCTTGGAGTGTAAGTCGGGCAGCGGTCGAGCCTTCTACAGGTATTGGCCCGATGATGGGCCGCTTACGATTAGGGAGCCGGCTGACATAAAGAGGCTGATTAACAGGTTTGGTAATAGGATGCTGAGGACGATCTATGGCTCTGCGAATATCTATAGGAGGCTTGAGCGGAGGGAGGACGTCTCCGATGCGAGTAATATCACTATGAGCACGCCAAGCTGGGATGTTGATGGAGCATTAGAGGAGGTTGAGCTGATCAAGGAAGCTGCGAGGATACTCGTCGAGGCTCTTAGGAGCGAGGGCGTCGAGAAGTCGATATATCTCATCTGGTCCGGCCGCGGGATACATGTCCACCTAAATGAGAGGGCGATAAGTGGTGAGATATGGGAGAGGGGGCCTCTGAGAATCTCATTCGCGATAGCCGAATATATTCTCGGGCACGTGAAAGATGAGCTCGAGGCCGTATGTGAGAGGTCGAGGTCGCCTGATAGGAGACTCAAGGTCGAGAATCTCATGGATATTCAGAGGGTCTTCACGGCGCCTCTAAGCATTTATCGGGAGCTTGATCTCGTCGCCGTCGCGGTTAAGCCGGATGACCTTGATAAATTCGAGATAGAGTGGGCTAGGATTGATGGCTATAGGCACTGGAGTGGCTGGGATGAGTATGAGCCGGGTGAAGCTGATAATCTCGCGTTAAGGGCTCTCGCGGAGATCAGAGGAGACCTTAGGACGACAATAGGTGGGGAGGAGAAGGTGAGAGAGGAGGGGATCGAGGATATTCAGCAGATTGCTCGGGCTGGCCAGGTGGGTAGGTTTCAGGTTATGGGCCTCCTCCAAGCTGCGAGATACTACGTGTTGAAGGGCGATCTAGAGCTTGCTAAGTCATTTGGCCTCAATAGGGCGATATTCTACGCTTGGGCTAAGAAGCGCGGCGTGACTGTAAGGAGGGCTGGGAGGGGATTGAGGTCTGCCCAGCCAGCCGAGAGGGGGGAGATTGAGGAGAGGGTTGGTGATGAGGTTGCCTACCGATCTCCACATGGCTACTTCATGATAGGTGGACAGGTTCAGAGGCCCGTGGACTTTGACCGAATGATAGCCTCGAGATTTGGACGGAGTTTCGAGAAATTCTGGAGCGCGGCCATAGAATATGTTAAGAGCTTCCCGGAGAGCGTCCTTAAAAGCCAGCGAGAATTCTATGAGAAGGTCTATCTGCCGGTAAGAGACCAGCCTGAGAAAATCTTGGACCGGAGGAGACGTGGCCAAGACGCGTCATAGCCTTGGACCATAAACGTGAAACTCGCCTTTAATAGAGGGGCTGGGGTTGGCCTAACTCAGGAGGCTGGCGTGGATGCAACATGATAATCTTGCCGACAAGCTCATCGAGACCTTCAGGGTCAAGGTGGATCTCACGGAGGATATCGACGTTAAGGGACTTTCTCCGAGGAGTAGAGTTTATAGGGTTAAGGGCTTCCCAAAGGACTGCGAGGTCTACATACTTGATTGTGAAGCTGGGAGGGAGATAGCGTGCCACCCGCATATCGTTGGTGAGGGGCTCGCCGAGCTAGCCCTCTCCTGCGCGAAGGATGCCGCTAAGGCGATAATCGAGCTGACAAGCATCAGCGAATATGACAAGGATGCTATCGTCTTTGAGCATGTCCTAAGGGCGGCGCCCGGCTACAGGCTTCATGAGGCGCTTAGAGAGGCTGGAATTGGATTCAGGGAGGTCTGGATAAGGCCGCGCTACGTGATTCCATCCTATCGGGCTCATCACGCCGCGGACGAGAAAAGGATAGAGATCGTTTACGAGGACTTCTCGGAGCTTCCTAGGAGGGAGCTATTGATTGTACTGAAGCCCGATACAGAAGCGAGCGGCAGGACTGGGAGGGCGTCGCTGGAGAGACTGGCAGAAGTCGCCGAGGAGAAGAACTCTGCGCTCGAGGAGCTCATAGTATATGGATTCATCTCAATTGACGGACTCAAGACCATATATGAGGCCGCATCGAGCATTGGGTTCAGGAGAACATACTTCTTCGCGATCTGTAATCTAACAGCTCTCTGCCACAACCTCTATGACATGCCGCTATATGGCCCGGATGAGAGTTACTATTCGGAGAAGAGAGAGTTGAGGCTGCTCGGCGGGATAACGGATTATGAGACATTCACACGGTTTCTCCCCGAGTATATCCCTGGGGCTGATCAGCCTGGAGACTGGTCGGCGAGGCAGACAACACTCTATACCGGATATAACTATGAGCCAGGCGACATAGAGAAGCATCTAACTAATAGCATTAACTTGATTGAGAGGCTCTGGAGCATCTCGAAGAACCAAGAATGGTTTGCTAGGATTCATGAAGAAGCTATAAGGAGAGAGCTTGAGAGCCTAAGAAGTGTGCTCGCCAGCTACCGGGGACAGAAAAAATAGATGTGAAGGCATGGCCTACCCCATTATTGGGGCTGCTGAGGCCTCCTTAAGCTCGGCGCCCGCACCACCTATCTTGAAGATCTTCCCCGAGGGGAGCTTTACTAGAACAGCTCCGCACTCGAGGCACTTGAAGTAATGATTGTAACCATCGTAAGCCTTCTGAGCGCCGAGATAGATGAGGCGAGTATGATTGCACATCCCAATACATAGTATGCTATTCCAAGCTATATGCCTTGTGAGCGCATATTCGTAAAAGTGACGAGCGTGAAAAAGGCTCTAAGGAGGAGAGTAGATCTTATATCTCCCGCGGGCGAGTTGCTTCACGATTTTGAGAGTCCTAGTGACTGGCGTTGCCGGATTCATAGGCTCTCGTCTTTCTCGAAGGCTACTTGATCTCGGAATGGAGGTTCATGGGCTGGATGACTTGAGCAGGGGGTTTGCTGAGAGGGTTAAAGTTCTCGAGGGTGCTGGCATGATTTTCCATAGGGCTGATGTCAGGAATTGGGCCATGGTGTACGGGATCCTGCATCGCGTCAAGCCCGACGCCATTATACATCTAGCCGCGCTAGTCAGCGTCGAGGAGAGTATCAGGATGCCGGGGCTATACATGGAGGTCAACGCCGAGGGCACTAGAAATCTCGTAAGGGCCGCGAATAAGGCCGGCGTGAAGAGGTTCATCTACGCGAGCAGCGCAGCGGTCTACGGCAACCCCATCAAGCTCCCTATATCCGAGGATCATCCGATGAGCCCCCTTTCACCCTATGGCCTCTCGAAGTTGATGGGAGAATATTATGTCACATCCGAGTTCTTGGGAGAGGAGGGGTCTGTGATACTCAGGATCTTTAACGTCTATGGGCCTGGCCAAAATCCCGAGTACGCTGGGGTCATAACGAGGTTCATGGAGAGGCTGAGCAGGGGTGAGCCTCCGATAATATTCGGCGATGGAGGCCAGACTAGAGACTTCATTCACGTTGATGATGTAGTCGAGGCATTCATAAAATCGCTTGACGCTTCTCCTGATGAGAGGCTTGTGGCCAATATCGGATCTGGCAGGCCGATCAAGATACTCGAGCTAGCCCGCATGATGATCAGGCTATATGGCCTAGATCTTAAGCCCGTCCACGCGCCGCCAAGACCGGGTGATATAAGGGATAGCTATGCCGACATAACTAGGGCTATGAGGGCTCTCGGCTGGAGCCCGAGGATAAGCCTCGAAGATGGGTTGCAGAAACTCATCCGAGGAGACGACCTATGACCTCCTCCCCATTTGGTGTGGGGAGGTTTGGGCTACATCCCTCCCCTCTTGGAGATTTAGCCCTTGGCCGGGTCTCCGGCCATTACCCCCTCCCCTCTTCGGGGCTCGGGGGTTATTTACATCCTCAGTTACCTGCGTCTTCAGTATGTTACGTGCTGCTGCGATGTCGGCGTTGAATATTTCGTTCAGCTGCGTACACCTGAACAATCCTCGATATACTCTTATACCGCATCCATCACCGTGTAGCGGACATCTCGATGAGGTGCCCGCCTCATCAACGTAGATGACGCTGATACCGTATTCCTCGGCAACCTCTGAGAACCTCCTCAGCAGAAGGCCATAGGTCCAGACATGGACGTTATCGAAGTCGTCGTTCTCCTGCGCGATATACCTTGGATAGCCGACTTTAATCATGGAGACGCTGATGTCGTAAAGCCATTCTATGGTCTCCCTCACCCTAGCATCAATGTAATGCCTTATTTGTCTCCGCCACTTTGCATACATTTGTCGAAGCCTCTTAGACGCCTCCAAGCCATACTTGTTCAACATTGATTGATATTCGGCGATCCTCCCCCTCCAATAATGTGAGATAGCTTTCAATGGCCTGCCGCTGACGAGCTTCGTCAAACCATTCTCGACATAAATGGCCATCAAATTATTGACTCCAATATCCACGCCAGCGGTCAGGTTACCTTTCGGCTGCCGTGGCACCTGCCTCCACTCTCCCCTCACCATCCTTTCGGAGATCTTGGAGAAAGCTATGTGAGCATACCACTTCCCTCT
>JAKCEV010000031.1 GCA_023539495.1 Candidatus Wolframiiraptor allenii | reverse complement strand
CCAACAAGATCTGGAACATACTTCACCGGCTTGCCAACATGTTTTGAAAGGAGCTTAGCATGTTGCTCCAGCGGGAGAAAGTCCGGATCACCTTTCCTCCCTTGATGGGCTAGGACAACAACCTTAGCACCCTTATCCGACAGCTCCCTAATAGTCTCAGCATGCGCCTGAATCCTCTCATTATCCTGAATCCTCCCAGTCTGTGGATCTATCGGAGAGTTCAGGTCAACCCTCACGATCACAGTCTTGCCGCGGACATCCACGTCGTCCAAAGTCTTGAAAGCTGGGCACACCTCAAATCACCAAGGAAATACTTCCTCTAGGAGAGTTAAAAACCATTAGCCCCATAGTGATCATGTAGGATGGAACATTTTTCAACCCCGGAGGAAAACATTATGGCTATGGAATTTAGGAGGCTTGGAAGAACTGATATCTATCTCCCTGCCCTAGGGCTTGGAACTTGGGAGATAGGTGGGAGGGATTACCCGGATTACTCGAGAGATGAGGAGGCGATAGAGATAATCAGGTACGCGGTCAGGAGGGGCTTGAAGCTCATCGATACGGCCGAGATGTATGGCGCCGGCCACTCCGAGGAGCTCGTGGGGGAAGCGGTTGGAATGTTCCCGAGGGAGGAGGTCTTCATAGCGACGAAGATATGGCCCTACAACCTGAGGTTCAAAGATATACTTGAGGCCCTTGACAGGAGCCTTGAGAGGCTGAAGATGGAATATGTTGACTTGTATCAGATACATTTCCCAAACCCATTCATATCGTTGAAGGAGACTATGAAGGCGATGGAAAAGCTGGTTGATGAGGGTAAGGTCAGGTTTATCGGAGTTAGCAACTTCAACGTCAAGGAGTTGGAGGAGGCGATGGGCTATCTCTCTAAATATGATATAGTCTCGAACCAAGTCCTTTACAATCCTTTAGATAGGTTCATTGAGGAGGAGGTATTGCCTTTCTGCAGGAAAAATGGCATAACTATCATAGCATATAGGCCTCTTGGGAAAGGCGCGCTCCTAAAGGATTCCTATAGGAGGATCTTGGAGGAGCTTGGAGAAAGATATGGGAGGACGCCAGCGCAGATACTAATAAACTGGGTTATAAGACATGATAACGTCATAGCAATAGCGAAGACCATGAGAAAAGATCACTTGGATGAACTCCTCGGGGGCATGGGCTGGAGAATGAACTCGGAAGATTATGAGAGGTTGCCGGAGCTCCTATCTAGGGCTATTGATTAATTAAAAAAGTTTTTGGAGGGATTACTTAAAGCTGCTTGTTAATTAGGAGGATTATGTCTACAAGCCTGTTGCTGTAGCCCCACTCATTATCATACCAGCCTAGAACCTTGACTATGTCGCTCCGGTCTCCGAGGACCATTATATTCTGCCCGTCTATGATGCATGATGCCGGGTTCCCGATTATGTCAACGGAGACTATTGGGTCCTCTGTGTACTCAAGTATGCCCTTCATCCTGCCCTCAGCGGCTCTCTTGTAGGCGTTCTTTACCTCCTCAACCGTTACCTCGCGCTCGAGTAGCGCCACTAGGTCGGTTATCGAGCCGTCTGGAACCGGGACTCGCAGTGCTATGCCATGGAGCTTTCCTTTAACCTCGGGGATCACTAGGTGGAGCGCCTTAGCGGCGCCGGTCGTTGTCGGGATTATGGAGAGGGCTGCAGCCCTAGCTCTCCGAAGATCCTCGTGGAATAGATCGAGGACCCTCTGATCGTTTGTATAGGCGTGGACGGTTGTCATGAACCCCTTCTTTATCCCGAAGTTATCCAGTAGGACCTTGACCATGGGCGCGAGGCAGTTTGTCGTGCATGAGGCTCCCGAGATGACGTGATGCTTCTTCACGTCCAGCATCTCATCGTTTACACCCGGTACTATTGTTACATCAGCGTTCTTTGACGGCGCTGAGACCAAGACCTTCTTCACGCCATCCCTGAGATGGAGGGCCGCCTTCTCTCTATCGGTGAATCTCCCGGTAGCCTCAACCACGAGGTCGACTTCAGCCTTATTCCATGGTATCTTCGCGGGATCCGGCTCGTGGAATCCCAGAAGCTCCCTGCCATCCACCACTATACCCTTCTCCGTCGCCTCAATCCTCCTATCCCACTTCTTGTGAACGGAGTCATATTTCAGCAGAAAAGCAGTAGTCTTGTTATCAGCGATCTCATTAAAGGCCACTATCTCAAAGCTCCTACCATGCTCCGGATGCTGGAGGGCTGCCCGCGCAAACAGCCGCCCAATCCTACCCATACCATTAATGCCAACCCTTAACATGTCCTAAACACCCGCGGTTACAAGATTTTTCCGGGGCCTATTAACTATATCCTAATTAGTCTTAGCATTATGTAGTCATAGGGAATGCTTTTAGGGGAGGAACTTTGCATAAACGTTATATGTAAATGGCTCCGCCCATTCTAGCGAGATGAGGAAACATAGAACAAGCATTAAATGTAAATATAGGTAGCCCAGTTATAGGAGTATTGAACGTTGCCTGAAGAGACAAGTCCCACGTGTGGAACCCCCATACGGATCAGCTCCCCCTTAGTCTCCGGATAGAAGTTATTACAATACTTCTCGGAATCAGGCCGGATCCACACAAACACCTATTACGCCCATGGCATTAGAGCTTCTCAACCCCGCTGAAGCTCCAAACATGCTATAATATAGCCCCGTTAATTCTCCACAATATACAGGACGTTTGAAGGGCGTAAGCAACCTCTACCATCCTGTGCTGAATCTTCTTACGATGCCTTCGGTATTTATAGATCTCTTTAACCTCATATTCCTCATCAAAGCCCTCGACAAAGTTCCCACGAGTAATCCTCACTCCACAATCACAATTCCCTATTACCTTTTATCTTCCAATCATAGATCCCGTCGACACTACCATCATTTATAAGACTACATACTCAGGTATCCCAAAAACTACACGCCCAAACCCCCAGATCTAGGGGAAGAAGGAAGCTTACTGACAGATGAGACAAATCGAAACAAAGCAAAAACACTTCAAACATAAGCCTTACTCCAAGGTGAGCATGAAACAACCCGAAGATGGAAAAGAAAAAGAAAAGGGGAGGAAGGAGCTTCATCGCCGCCTTTGGATTATTTGAGGTGATTTGTCGCCAAAAAGTCTATCAGCAGCAGTCAGCGACATTGTCTGAAGTTGTTGAGCCAATGATTAGTAGCTTGATGGTGACGATATCATGGCCATCTTTGGTTCCTATCTTAGTTTAGATTCTATAATATCGCTCTATATAATAATAGTCATTGTACCTTTCAGCATATCTCCTTAGAACCTCCTCCACCAGCTTGTCCGCGGCCATAGCTCTTTTACGCATATCTAAGAGGTGCCGCTCTCTTGCTAATTCAACAGTCAAGTCCCGAAGCTGGCGGATAACACTCCTTGCGTTATTGATTTCCCTCAACAAGTCCTCGGTCGCCACTTCCCCAGCACATCTTAACGCGAGATCCCTCTTTAAATTTCTCTCCGGATGCACCATCGGCATTTTGTAAAGCAGATCTTTGACCCGTTCGTCAATCATCGGAAGGTATAATTTTGTTAAGTCTTTCTTGTAATATCTAACAGTTACTGGCACGTTAAATGTTTCACTAATTATTTCGGCAAGTCTCTGAACGTATTGATGATCTTTTTGAGCAAAACCGATATAGGCGCAGATCCTTTTTCGACATAGCGCTGACGAAGGTGCTACTATTTCTATCCAACCGTCGCATTCGACAACCCTAGTGAAGTATAGCAGAAGTGCTTCTCTATCGTCTTTTAAGCTCTCAAGATAGCGTATTTTATCTTTCTCAAAGACTCCTTTAAATGTTTCATCTAAGTGAGTATAGATGAGCCATTGGTAATTAATCGTTTTGCTCCATGTGGGAGCGCACCTAACTGGCATAAGATTATGACTTGTAATTATTTTGTTGAAGAATTGTATTTGACCGATGCGGCTTGTTCCTGAATGAATGCGTACTTTCCTATTTCTGTATAGACATGTGAAATCCGTATGATACAATGCGTTAAGCTCTATTACCGTATTCTCATCCTTCGAAGGATCATATGGTCTATTATATATCGATGATAATGCTAATGAGATTGCGTCTGATAATGTCCTTCTCGGTATTCCAAATTTTTCAAACCATCTCCAGACAGTCCTATAATTTACGTGTAAGATTCTAGCTATTGTAGGCAACGAGCACCCCTCCTCAAAATATAGTCGTTCCAAAGTTTCGCGTAGTGCCCGTTCGTCTTCGAATTTTCTCCCCATTTTCACCCCTCCATTACGTAAAAGGTCTCTTGCCATCCCCACCAGTCTATGGCGTGCTCCAATAGCTTATAGATCTCATGCTTCAACCTCTCCATCAGTTGATTGTCCAGCCATTTAGCATAATATTGACAGAACTCGAAGGCAGCCATCCTGAGTTTATTGCAATTCGCCAACTTAATTCTGAAGTCCGTTCTTGGATTCGCTAGGAGGTCAAAGAAACGGTCAACATGATCTACGAATTGTTTAAAGTGCTGGAGGTCTCCGAGATCAAGCTCAGCGAAGGCGTCACTGTATCTACTCTCAATTTCTTTTGTGGAGACCATTCCCTCACCCCCAATCAAAAAGTGGCGGGAGGTGCCGGGGTCTGGCCCCGGATCTAGGAAATGGTCTCCACCCTCCATCCGCCCCGCCTGCGTGAGACTTAGAGACCCATGGGCTAAGATGAGGCAACAAATTCAATAACTTTCATGGAAAACCTCGCAACCTAATATTTGCTCAACGCGATGCTGCACTCATCTACAGGAGGCTCGTGCCTCGGCCAGTCGCTCTCAGGCGCTGCGGGAGGCGCCTGAGTTGGGCTCGGCCGGCCCTCCGCAAACCGGCCTGCCCAGCGACCTCCGGCTCCCAGCCTCCCATGGTAGAGTCATTCATCATGGCAGGAGATTGATGGCATGTAGCTTGACGGCCGTTGTGCTGTAATTCTGCTAAGCGGTGGTCATCCTGTGGACCGGTCGTTCAAGAGGCATCCCAAGCGGCGGGAGATCGGGCTCGCAGGTACCGTATCATCGTTTCTCTTTCCCTAGTCTCCGCTTCGGGGCGTTTGCCTCACTAGCCTTACTAGTCGCAGGCCAATGCCTGCGCACTTGCCTGGAGGCGGAGGACTCAATCCGCCTCTAGGCGTCTTGTTTGCTCTCCCTCCTCCCCCATGTCGGTGGGGGGACGCCCCACCCCATCGCTAAGTGAGCGTGATGGATTAGAGCGGGTGCTCCCTTAGCTTTTCTATCAGCCCCTCCCTCTTCAACGCCTTGACCAGCCTAACCCCTCTCGGCATCAGCCTCCCTCGATCCGATACTAGCTTAAACTTCCTCAGCTTCTGGAAGGACCTGCGATACGATCTTTTGAGCTTCTCGACGTCCTCCATCGTGTCGATTCTGGCAAGCAGACAGAGAGGCTCGAAGCCGAGTTTCGAGCCCGCCATCCCAAACACATCCCCCCTCAGTACCTGATTCACAACCTCCTTCAGCTTGACGAATTCCCGGTATTCGAGCTCCCGCAAAAACAGCCCCTTCCGGAGAATCCATCTACAGTACATTTCATAATCCGGATCGACGATCGTCTTCCAGCAGGCGTTGACGCTCTGCGGCTTTGTCTGCCTCCCTCCATGCTCGCTTGGTTCGGCGATGCGGCTCAGCTGGACTTCTATATGAGAAGTCAGGGGAACCTCTTCCTCAGGGCGCTTGACTTCATGAGCGTCGCAAGTGCTTGGATCTCGCTCGGCAAACCCGAGATCGGAGCTGGCGGTCTCGCTCGGCCTGATCCCGCTGATCTTAGCCTCCGACTTCCTTTCTAGAGGCTTTAGAATATCGGATAGTAGCGGCGTCTCGCAGATGAAAGCGCCCCTCACCCTATCGATCGCGACTATCGGAATTAGCTCGGCAAGGAGGATTATCGAGACGTACGATAGCGTGCTTAGGAAGAGCTGCGATACGTTCTTAAGCGGATACGCTGAGAGCAAAGCCGCGGCGAGTAGAATCGTGCAGATCGCGGAATAAACGCCGAGCCTCATATATCTCGACCTCCTCCACCACTTGGCTCTCAACGCTTCGACTATTCCAGCAAGCAACGCTACAGCTGTGAATATCAGGGCGCCAGCAAGGATGGACTGTAGTACCTGGTCTACCGTTACCTCTATAGACATTGACCCGCCCCACGAGCCCTCAACATTCCATGGATTATCTACGCTTGACATGCATCAAACACCTCCACCAACACTTCTTCGATTTCGTCAGCCGATGAGCGCGTAACGCAAAGGCTCTTTCTCGCGGCCAATCTTCCCCCTCGATACTGTGGGTCAATTAGGCTGAAGACCCTAGCAACCTCTCCACAGCCTTCAGGAGAGTAGAAGAGTGCCCTCGTCAGCGGCTTCTCTTCCTCGCATTCCCTGATTACTATTGCCCCCTTGAGATCTCGGTGCCTTTTATCGCGCTTCTCAGCTCTCGCCTCTTCCTTTAACAGGATCTTCGCTAAAAACTCCAAGGGTATGTCCTCGCTCTCGCTTGGAAGCTTGCATACCACGAAGCCGCCCTCGTCCGAGGAATCCCATACCCGTGCCCTCCTTATAATCTCCCTCGCGCGCCTGTACGGCTGGGAGGAGGCTTTAATTCTGAGAATCTCCTCGATGTAGGTGCTCTTGGGTCTTGCCAGATCGAGCAGGCCGATCCTGTTAGCGAGATGCCTAATCTCGTTCACGAGACCTATGAAGAGTGGGTCGCGCAAGCCGTATCCCCACTTCGATAAAACATTGAACAACCTATCGTCAACATAGTAGAACCTGACTAGGTACTGCTCATGTATCCCCCTCCTCTCCATATCAGTTAAAAGATCGCGGAGGGCGGATCTCAAGCCAAAAAGATAACATGCGATGCCGAGCTTATCCTTCCTTCGGAGGAACCTGAACCCGGTGGAGGAAAGCTGGGAGTTTTCACCCGACCAGACGTCACCGTAAACTAGGTACGCCCAATAAACCAGCCTGCCACTACGCCCTCCACCAACCCTCATGATAACCTTCCTCACTAGGCATGCACCTCCGGAAGAGCGTACCTGTACTTCTGATGCCTGACACAGTTGTACAGATGACCACAGAGACAATTTACCAAAGTGTTGCGAACTCTACACCTGATAGGCTGATTACATCTTGGGTACAAGAAGCCGCCAGTGCCCGAAAGCCCCTCCTTAAACTCTACTATCTTGAGCATACCTTCTTCGATGATTTCATAATGCTGCCTAGTAGGCTGCGAATATGAAGTCAGGATCCCCTCTATAGGCTTTCCATCATCCAATATTATCAGCACCCTTCCTTCAATCTCCCTTACCCCTGTCCTCGCCTTCACGTCGGTGAGCTTGTTTGCAACCGCATCCGAGACCAATTCCTCCATGTAATCCAATGTTGGATTCTCCATCCATTTATCCAATATCGTTAACGCGGTTTTCGTGAGGAGGTTTTCCCCGATTCTCTCTGCCGACTTAGCTGGGATCTTCCATGTGAGCCCGTCGGATCTTTCCAACTCTCTCGTCCAGCTCAATTCCCCGAGTGTAGATAAGATTATCACTGAGTAAGTCGGTGAGTTGGATCGATAAATTTCCGGTCTAGATGCTGAAATCTCCGGGAAAAGAAGTAGTGGACGGTGAGTAACTAGCTTGGTTAGCCGAGCCTTCTTCGTAGTTCGATGCGGATGAGAACGCATATTATCGCCAGTAAAATGATGAACAATAGATAGCTGAGGATCGGCATTAACATGTATATGAAACCCGGGATATGAGCAGTATATAGAGCCAAACCAATTATAATCACTAGGGATATCAAATGCATAGATCCTGAGAAGTAGATTAAGGGGGGTATGATGCTGGATAAGGATTTGACGACGCGTAACTTCATGAGGACCCGTACAGGACGGGGTTGCGATAAAAAGGAATATTTTAGCAGTTTCTCCAATCTCTTCTCCAACTCTCTTCTACGTGAGCTCAAGGTTTCGCCCGCTAAACTATCTCCTCCTCTATCAAACAGCTTAAAGAATTTTCTCAAAGTGCCTGAGAACAGTTTCCTTCTTTGTTCCTCGTTGTTTTGCGCGTCTTTCAGAATAGATTTAGCTTCTTCAAAAAGCATTCTATAATCCACTCTTACGATGCTATCACGTGCATATCTATCATATAAGATCGATTGGGTAAATCTTACGGACTCATCGGCCAGAGCTAGAGCAAGATTTTCTATCTCACTTCTCCTCCACGGCAGAATGCTAAGAGCTTCAATGCCTGGTTTAAGCTCTTCTAGGAGCTTCCTAACAGCTTCCTTTCGATTTCTTTCAAGCAATTCTTGGCCTAGGGCAACTAATGTTTCCCCGATTTTAGTGAGACGATAAATCACGATTCTTTCCTTGTCTTCCTTAATCTCAATCTTCTCCACCCATCCAGACCGTCGTGCATCATCTAGGATCTCATAGACGGCTCTAGAGCCGTATCTATTTTCTACCTCCCTTGCACGCGGCCACCTGCCAGTAATCGAATGATAATCCCTAATCATTGTCAAAGCTCTTAGAGAACTAGGTTTGAGCTTCTTGAGATCCTCAGAGAAGACTTGCTGAAGTCTTCTCAGGGTTCTATCTGAACTCAACCTCCTTTAAACAATTTCCGACCTTAATAAAAAGTCTTTTCAGACCTATTGAAAAATAAACACTTGAACTTCGTCCCTCAGTTCATTTTGTGGCAAGAAGAATACACCGATAAGGAAGGGCATATTCAAGTAATGCTCAGAGCGCGGTGTAAGATTCTATAAGCAGTTTCTTCACTACAGTACTAAGAACAAGAAACCTCTTAATGCGCGCGTTTCTAAGACGCAGAAACTCGAACACCTCAGTCTTTCCAGAAATCCTTATGCCGCATATATAAGCTAATGAAATGAAGAGTTTCAAGTATATCGAGAGAAAGAGTGCTAGAAATCTTCTCATCGGACTTGACATCGCGCAAAATGTCATCACGCTAGATCAGCAAACTATCAAAATTCTTAAGAAGCTTGGGACACGTTTTCCTAAGGAGTTCATAAGAAAAGATAATCTTTACTGCGAGGTGAAAAAAGAGTTATTTCTAAAATATACAAACTTCTAGGCCTTAGTGGCGCGCAGTTTAATCACATGCTTTATCAGAACTGTGACAAAATTCATGAGTTTATGAAAGGAATTTAAAAACAAGCTTAAATACATTCCATGAAAGGCCCCAGCCCCAAGTAGCTTCCCGGAACCCACTCCACCCTCAGCCGATAATCGTGTTTCAAAAACAAAATTTAACGCATTATGGCTAGCATATTTTTCTCACCTTAGGCTCCCAATTTAGTGCGCTGATCCGGAGGTTACATGATTTCCATCCTCTGAGGATCGCATCTCCTAGGCTCTCGAGAAGTGGGGAGAGGCTATTAATGCCCCGTAATAAGTCTGATCTCTCCATCCTATCTGGGATATAGAAGCCGTATACGTCCGCCGCAACTATCCTCATGTTTATAGCTATTTTATGAATAACTCAGCAAAGATCCTTCAACTTCTGTGGATCGATCTCTAACGGGTTTAGTTCACAAACTTGACAATTCTCGGTCAGAACGTCTAAATCTACGCTTAAGTATGCGGTCAGATCGTTGAAATCGGCCATGTCAGATCTATTGCCACTTGATTATTAGCCCCGGGCTCAAATCCCGATCTATAAGTAAAAGTTCGCTGAAATCTGGAATTGTTATATCTTTACCATATCGATAGAGCTTGACCCTATCGTGGTGGACGCCGAGATCCTCATTCACATAGATCTCCTCAACCCTACCAGAGTTTGGGCAGTCATTGATGTAAGATTTAACACCCTCAATCCCTACCGCCTTGCACATGCCCATAGAGGCAACGAGATAGCGGCTGAAGTCTGAGAAGTGAACCTTGAAGGGATCATAGACGAACAGATTATTCCTAAGGTAGCAGGTGGTGCTTCTCCCGAAAAGGAGTATCTGATGAGACCAATAGTTTGTTCCGTAGAAAGCTATTGTAAACCCGTCTCGAATTAAATGCCCGACAAAGGATGTATGGCTGAGGTCGCCGATCCTGCCTGGAAGGGCAATCAGGGAGATGTCGTCGTGGCAGTCTAGGTGCACGTAGACGTCTGGGCAACCCGCCTTCCTAAAGAGGTAATATGTGAAATGATGGCTTTCGTTGGAGCCTGTGACCGTGATAAATCCATTCTCTCTTAGCTTGAAGAATTCCTCGTCAAATGCCACAAGATTCCCGCCAAGTAGCCCATGAAGCCTTCTTGCTCCCTTCACCCATGGAATTGATGTAGGTCTTGATGTTCATTGATGACGGTCATATAACGGTGGCAGGCAACTGATAAGTTTCATCAAACCGTATCCCGCAAGCCTCGACTCCCTAAAGTAGCTCTTAGTCCATCCTTGATGCGATCATCTTCTCGGCAAGAATCTTCTTTCAAACATTTCTCGACCTTATGTACATTAATATTATTGATTGTATCCAGTATAATCACCTCTTGAATGTGAAGCAGCCGTCCTCGGATAAACATAGCCAGTGTTCTCTAGGTAATTAGCGTTCTGCGGTTTCTTCCCTCCATCCTGTTGAATGACGTCACTTTCCGAAGACTCATAAGTCTCCAGCCTTTACAATAATACCAGCTATTACATTCGCTGTCTCTTCAATGGATCCATGGATAACGCCTTACATGCCTATACAGTACTCGCCCATTCCTGTAGACTAGGATTATTGAGCCGCTCCCATTCTCAGCTCTTGAGTCATCTCAGTTCTCGTCAATATTCGCCTTGATGAACCTAGCTTCAATCCATGTTGGAATTGGAAAATAGCCTTCACAGTCTTATGCGAATTATACAGCCCATGCCAAATTATGTTTAAGATTCTCGAGCAGGTTGCGGTGCCTTATCTTCCCCATGGTTGTTCTCAGCGTGGGCAGTTTAGTGAGCTGGATCTCCGGCAACATATCCAATGTGTTAGACCTTGTATTTAGCTGGTTTAGGTATTTAAGGGAGGCTTTATAAAAACCGAAAGCTCATGCGTGAGACTTTCAAGACTTATAAAGCTTTTCCTCATAGCCGGAATAGCTTATACGGTCAAACGTGTTAGACTCAACTTCCTCAGACCCCTCAGAAAATAAGCTTGAGAAAGGTTTGTGGAGCTGGAGTTTTAGTTCTCCACCCTCCTCTAAACAAATTCGCGAAGACACCAGCTCCCGAAAGTAAATCCACCGATGATTCCGTATTTATGGTAATTTGTGGAGCAGATTTCAGAAGAGTTTAAAAATAAGAAAATAAGGAAGAGAAGTTTTATTATTCAGGACAAGGAGGTTTTTATAGTCTTGAGAAAACACCGCACCTCCATTGAATTTCCGGAGGATCTTTGGAGGCAGCTTAGCAGCAGGATACCTGCTAGGCGGCGGACATCATTCATAATCGAGGCCGTTCGGGAGAAGCTCATTCGCGAGTCCATGAAATGCCTGATTCTATGTGGTGGCCTTGGCATCGGCATGGGCCCCTTAAGTAAGAGCATCCCAAAAGCGATGATGCCGGTCGGCTACAAGCCCCTACTAGAGCATATAATCTGCAAGCTCAGGGATCAGGGTCTCAACTACTTCATACTAGCCGTTAGCCACCTGAGCGAACACATCATAAGGTATTTCGGGGATGGCGGCCTGCTCGGCGTTAGAATAGATTACTCCGTGGAGAAGATTCCTCTCGGAACCGCTGGAGCTATAAAGAATGCAGAAGACAAGCTTAATGGCAGATTCCTAGTAGTCTATGGAGATGTATTATTTGATGGACTGAGCATCGGGAGTCTTCTGAGATTTCATGAGGAGAAGAATGCGGTTGCTACGATGGCGTTGGCCAGAGTGGGGGATGCCAGTAGATTCGGCCTAGTATCGCTGGATGAGGATGGCAGGGTTATAGCCTTCCGGGAGAAGCCGAAGCAGCCTGTCCCAGGTCTCGTCAATGCTGGGATATACGTCTTCGAGCCGGAGATCTTGGAATATATCCCAGAACTAACTTATTGCTCGCTGGAAGAACATGTATTTCCCGCGCTTATAGAGAGGGGGAAGCTTTACGCCTACCCATACGATGGCTACTGGGTTGATATAGGGTCTCCAGAGGACTACGAGCAGGCTTGGAAGGACTACTTCACGGGGGTCCTAGGCTAGTTACCCATTTTTAAGTAACTACTCAAAATTTATTAGTTCAGCTGAGAGCCCCCGTAAACGATGAATGCTAGAGCGATTAAGATAGTGGCATCAGCCAGCTGTTTGGCAAGCTTGGCCGCACTCCTAGCAGTCCTACCCCTATCATTCCCCTATCCAGTAATCCCCTATCTGAGGTTCGACCTAGCCGAGATACCAGTCTTCCTCGCCTTCCTGCTGCTCGGCCCATGGGCTGGCATGCTCTCTTCCCTCGTTTACTGGCTTATCCTGCTTCTCGTTGGATCTTTTAGCCCGTTAGGCCCCACAATGAAGTTCGTCGCAGTACTTTCAACGCTGGCCGGCCTCTGGGCAGGCTTCAGGATAAGAGGCTTGCCGAGGACAAGCCTCATGATAGGCGGGGTTCTCGGATGCTTGATCAGGGTTGCCGTGATGAGCGCCCTTAACTATATCGTGCTGGTCTACATTTTTCCTGGGTTCCTAGAGTTTGCCGCCGCGAGCATCTCAACCTTCCTCGGCCTAGAGATCTCAGATGCCCTCGCCGCCATGATGATGACCATGATATTCACAGCGGCCTTCAACATGCTCCACGTTCCATTAAGCATAGTCCCAGCATATCTCGTGGTTGAGTCACTGATGAGATCTGGCTGGAGGATTGAGGCAAGTGAGTTCTGGTACGTTAGGCTGGCTAGGGCTGCCTCGAAACAATCTCCTCAGCGATCCTGAATGCCGTCTTTTTCAGCTCCTCGCTTATCCTGTTCTCCTGGACGGCCCTCTCCAACCCATCAGCATCAATTATCTCCGGACATGAGCCCGGCTTAACAACAACATCGAGCTCGAGGTCAAAGTAGTGTATGTGGTCCGGGTATATGGAGACCGGGGTCGAGATGTTATAGTAGCAGCCCTTAAGCGTGCCCGAGATACTGTAGTAGCTGGTCTTCATCCATGGCCGAAACATGGAGACCTCTGTTATTGCGTAGTCTCCCGGACACTTCTCAACACCAAGCCCATCATAGACCCCAAACCCCATCATCCTCCTCATTAGCCTGATAGATCCATCCATTCTCCCGACAACCCTCCCGCGGCCAAGAATAATCCTCCTACCATCGGGCTTCACGTGAATAATCCTCACCACGGACCCGACTCTAGGCGAGATGCCCAGGACCTGCTCGCGGAAGCTTTTGGACATCTCTTCGGCCGGGACAATCCCTCTCTCAACAAGATCCTCAGCTATTGTTACCATGCTGGATAACCCTTCACCACCAGCCCTACAATAATGATGGTATGGGACCGTATACGCGACCATCGATCTTAGCTCATCGAGCCTGAGCTTCGCATCATTCGGGAAGCCTATTCTCACGCCCAGTAAGCCGCCCAGATCCTTAACCCTTAGAACCATCAAGTCGACAAAATTCTTCCGCAACACGCCAATCACGGACTCCACGACATCAGGTGAGCCCCTTACATCAACGCAGTTTCGATCCAATGTCGAGTCGATGATTTCGGCATCCGGCTGGTCTCGTGATAATATACCGAACCTCTCTGACTGGGATTTCGTGGGCCTTGTTATAGTGAAGCCATTGGAGAGAAGGAGCTGGATAAGGGCTGTTGAGTATATCCCCCGTATCGTGAGCTTCATAACATGCATCACCTTATTTGTCGAAGGTCAGCGCGTGGTCTCCGAGACACACAGCCTCATGATCATGTAATTTCACTTCCCCCTCGCTCCCTATCCCTCCTATCATGGCCCCGGCCCTCTCCATATTCCCTCTAACCATCTCGGATATGTATAACTCGCCCTTAACCTTCTTAAGCTCCTTCCCGCTTGGTAGCCACCCATACTTCCTCCTATACTCCCATCTCATGAACCTCTCAAGCCTCCTACAAGCCCTCCTCCTAAACACGTATAGCTGATACCTTAATGCATTGGGGTCTTCGTGCTCCTGGTTAAGTAGCCTCGCCACCTCCTTCCCATACTTCTTCAGTATTGAGACTGCCTCCTCCAAGGCCCTATACCCCATCATGGCCCCTAACATGTCTAAGAATAAGAGACTTGCCCTTATTTCTTGGGCTCCCCCCGAAAGTGGAAGAAAAAATAAAGAGTGGGATGTTATGATGTTTATGGCATGCTCGTCTCGGTGGCCTTCAGCTTGAATAGTATTGCGTCCCACACCTCCTCCCAGACTTCCCCGAGATATTCTATCAATTGATCCCAGTCCATTACCCTCACCATATCACATCTTGTTACGCGCCTGTCGCCCTCACATATACCTTTGATCACGAAATACTTGACATCGTCCCCATCCCTGAATGGTATTATGAGTATCTGCTCCGAGGCCCCTCTATTGCCATGGAATTCTATGTTGA
>JAKCEV010000030.1 GCA_023539495.1 Candidatus Wolframiiraptor allenii | reverse complement strand
TCAGTCCCTTCCCCATCCACGAGACAGTATCCTTCGACCCTTTTCATAGTAATCGCCCCCCGCACCAGCGGGAACCCTCGCCTTGAAGGGCGAGAGAGAAAGTCGAGTCCCTTGTTAACTTGTGTACATGAGCAACAGATAGTAGCCCGCGGGCTTATAAGGGGATTTATACATTATCGTTTAAATTATATGTGTGAATGTTCAGAATTTTTTATATTTTCGTGTAAAAGATAACTTGCCATGAGTAGTGAAGCGGTGAAATATTCTCGGCCTGATGCCTTGACGGCTATAGCCTATACTGTTATGGCCGCCGCAGTGACCGGCGTGGGCTTTCTCCTAACAGCACCAATACCTCTGATCCCGGGCGCCATTCACTGGAGAGTTCTAGCGTTCCTCCCATGCGTCTTTGGCGTTCTCTTCGGCCCGGTGATAGGATTTCTCGCGGGCGCGCTGGGCAACACGCTATGGGCTGTCTTAGGTGGATACTTTAACCCAGCCACACCAGTATTCGATTTAATCGGCGTCGGCTTAACCGGACTAATCCCAGGGCTTTTCTGTAAACCCGAGGATTCTTTAAGCTCGAAAGGCCTCCTCAAGATTACAATTATCTCGTTTATCTCGGGCGTAATCATGGTGCCAATAGTCGCTATAGGCTTCGACTGGGTTGGAGTGGCGCCCTTTGGACCGGCCATAATGTTCCTAGCATTGAGTGATCTGCCCCCTATTCTCATTGGAACACCAATAGTCGTGAAGGCTGTAGTCCCATCACTGCTTAGGAGGAAGCTTCTAAAATGGAGGCTGTAGGCAAAAACGGGCTTAGAGTGGAGAATCTCGGATGCAAGTATGATAAAGACTGGGTCTTTAGGAACTTAAACTTCGAGGTAAAGCCTGGGGAGGCTGTCGCGATCGTTGGCCCAAGCGGCTCGGGCAAAACGACGCTAGCATACTGCCTAGTCGGTATAATACCGAACAGGATAAAAGCTGAGGTTGAGGGAAGAATCATAGTTGATGATAAGAATGTGCTCACGTCAAAGATCCAAGAGAACGTGAAGCTGATAAACATTGTTATGCAAAACTATGAGATGCAGATCTTCGGCCTCACGGTGGAGGAGGACCTGGCATTCAGCCTAGAAAACCTAGGTCTAGATAATCATGAGATAGAGGTGAAAGTTAGGTGGGCGCTGGAGAAGTTCGGCCTAATAAATTACAGGACATATTATGTCCATGAGCTATCAGGAGGGCTCAAGCAGAGACTTGCAATAGCATCCGCGATAATCATGGCCCCGAAATACCTAGTGATGGACGAGCCGACGGCTAATCTAGACTGGGGAGGGATCATGGAGCTCGCCAAAACGATTAACATGTTGAAGATGGATGGCAAGGGCCTAATCGTGATGACGAGAAGGCTTAAGGGGCTGGAAAATTCCATTGACAGGGTAATATCTCTAAATGGAGAAGGCATACTGATAAAGCCCGAAGTGAAATTATGCGAGAATATTCCTCCCTCATCACCCTCTTATGGAAACGATCCCGTGATAACATTTGAGAATGTCTGGTTCAGATATTCTAAGGAGAAGGATTACACGTTGAGAGAAATTAATTTGGAGATTCGCAGGGGCCAATGCGTGGCTTTGATGGGGCCAAACGGCTCCGGTAAAACAACTCTAATCAAGCATATTAATGGTCTGCTCAAGCCGGTTAAGGGGAGGGTTATCATTCTAGGTAAGGATACTAGGGGGTATAGCACCGCGCAGCTATCGAGATTTGTTGGCATGGTTTTCCAAGATCCGGACAAGCATATAACATGTGAAACGGTTTGGGATGAGGTTGTATTCGGGGCGAGAAATCTAGGCTTAAGCGAGAAGTATGCAGAGGATGCGCTTAGGGATCTCGGTCTTATCGATCGCAAGAATGATCCACCATATCTCCTCAGCATGGGTGAGAAGATTAGGCTCTCGATAGCGGGAGCTCTCGCAATGAATCCTGAAATCCTGATACTTGATGAGCCTACAACGGGGCAAGATGAGAGAACATTAGCAATAATCTCATCCATGATAAGTCGCCTAAAGTCAATGGGCAAAACAATAATCGTGGTAACACACGATAGCGACTTCGCGTTAAGCGTAAGCGACAGAGTGATAGTGATGAGAGATGGCACTATAGCGGCTGATGGATCCCCTCAGGAGATCCTCTTAAACCGGCTTGTTGTCGAGGAGCTAGGACTGGAGCCTCCGGCTGAGCTCCTAAAGCTCGCGGAGGTGATGGCATGATGGCCAACCTCAATCTCGATCCGAGAACAAAGATCATCGCCTTTTCCTCGGTTATTGCATTGGCCTTTATAAGCAAGGACCTTCTCGTGATTGCTGCCTTAGCAGCGGCTATAATGGCTGCGTTGCTCCTCAGCGATAGACGAGGCTTCATAATAAGGAGCCTAAAAGGCATGACCCCCCTCCTTATAATTGCATTTCTATTATGGTCATTCATGCATGAATGGTCTCTATTCCAGCGCTATGAGAGCGGCATCAACCTACAGCTCGGCGTATTCATGAGCTTGAGACTGTTTCTGATACTATTAACCTCACTAGGATTTGTCGCAACAATTGGTATGAGGGATCTCGTTAACGCATTGAACTCCTTCAAGCTTCCATATAAGGCGGTTTTCGTGCTGGGCCTTACGATAAGGCACCTCCACACCATAGCTGAGGACTATAAAGCCATCAAGGAAGCGCAGTCATCAAGAGGGCTTGAGCTGGACAAAGGCTCGCTATTTAGGAGGATCAAGAACTATGTGCCTGTTCTGATCCCCCTATTCGTTAGAAGTATTGAAAATGCAGAGAGGCTTACCTTAGCGATGGAGCTTAGGGCATTCTCGCTCAATAGGAGGGGGTCAATGGGTCGAGAACTCAAGATCTTGGACCTCGTCGTAATTGGGGGCTTCATATCGGCCTTGATCCTGGCAATTCTCCATTACTTGTTTGCGGTGATCTAAGATGCTTGAGCGCGTTGAGCTATACAGGGGTCAAGAATCTCATAAGGTTTGCGTGGCCGGCATCATCAGGTATCTGCCCCTAGTTCAGGTTGATGAGGGCTTGTGGATAGCCTCTAATGGTGGGATAATTTTCGGTGATATAGAGTTTATCTCGGCGGCGGCTAGGGCTATTGTGGAGAGACTAAAGCCGTTGAAGCCTGACATAATAGTTACCCCAGAGGCTAAGGCCATAGCCTTCGCATATGAGGTCGCGAAATCGCTAGGCCATAAGAGGCTTGTCGTGGCTAGGAAAAGCATTAAAGTGTACATGAAGGATTATCTCGTTGAGGAGGTTAAGTCTATAACCACGAGGGAGAGGCAGATAATGATATTAACCAAGGAAGATGTTGGAGAGGTCTCCGGCAAGAGGGTCTGTATACTTGATGATGTCGTCTCCACAGGTGGAACAATAAACGCGCTGGAAAAGCTTGTTAAGAGAGCTGGGGGAAGACCGATATGCAAGGCGGCAATATGGATAGAGGGGCCATGGTATCGAGATGACTTAATCTACCTAGGAGAGCTGCCGGTATTTGTCACAGAGGATAAATTAAGGGAACTTGAAGAAGCTCTAGCCCATTCTTGAGACTTCATACGCTCTGCGGACATCATTACTTAATTCCTAGCTCTTCGACGGGCTCAATTAGATTTCCTCTTCCATAGGGTATTATTTCCTTTATCTGCTCCTTTAGATCCCTTATTATTTTTGAGTCTAGCTCGATGCCGGAGAGGAGTTTTTTGAAAATCATGTCCGCGAGCTCGTCTGCCTGTTTACCCCCCGGCTCGAGCTTCACGTATGACTTGACTCTCCCGGCCACGGCTGCTGGCGGGCCATACACTAGCTCGAGATCTTCCGTAACTCCTATTGCCAGCTCAAGCCTTGTTTGAATATAATGCCTTTCGCCCTTTATGATGAAGCCTCCTTTCGGGAGGTAGTGGCCCGGCGGCGGTTCAAAGGATATCTGGCTCGGCTCGACATAGTAGACCGTCATTGTTCTTAAACCCTCTTTCCATGCCCTGCTATAGACCGCAGCGAATTGCGCTGCCTCTGTCCTCGACTGCTCGCCGGATGATCTTCCATTCTTCAGGATAACCACCGCGGCCCCCCTAACCTCCGCGTGAAAAACCAAGTCATCGGGCTCCAAGTGCTTCTTCAGAAGGGCAATGTTGCTTGATGCATCCTTGCCAGCCACCGCAAGGAATCCCTCGGACGTGATGAACCACCTATACCTCTCATACCACCTGGCCCTGCTCGGCTTAATCCTCGCAGACACCCTGAGCAGCAACTCCTCAGCAGACCTCCTCATCGACTCCTTAAGTTTCTCAACGCGCCTCTCAAGCTCATCGGCCTCCGCCCTCAGCTTCTCCGCCGCGCTCATCATCTTCTTGGCCTCATCGAATATCCGCGAGACCTGCCTCATAATTGGCTCATCAGTACTCAGCTCGATCTCGACGCCATCATTAGAGACAAGCATCTTCCTGCCCCCTTCATCAACGCTTATCCTCATCTCAGCAATATCATGTTTCCCTGGCACGTGCTTTAGGGATTCAATTTGGCCTGATGCTTGAAAGAGCTTCTCAGCAATCTTCCTCAACCTCATCGCCCGAGTCGAGAGCTCATCCGCCTTAGCCCGCCTTTCCTCAATCCTCTTCTCGAGATCCCTAAGCTTTTCCTCCAAAACTCTCTTCTTTTCCTGCTCGAGTATGCTGGCTAGGTAATGCTCATAGGCGATCCTGAAGGCATCATTCAGGCTTTCAGCCTTTTCAAATCTCCAGCCCCTAGACTCGTAGATTTTCATGGGGTATGGTAGCGGCTGGGCCATGCCATCGGGGGAGAAGGCGACGACCGGCTGGCCATTATTAACCACCTCGAAAACCTCTTGTGCCGCCTCCAATATCCTAGAGACCTCGTCCGCGCTAAGCTCGCCAATCTTTCTTGAACGATCGATACCGGCAAGCTGGAGTATCTCCTCGGCATATCTCCCGCCAAGCCCGGCCTCCGAGGCGAGAATGGATACAATCTTCTTCTCCGGTGCATACTGCCTCTCCAAAGTCTCTTTCAGGGTTTCAAGCGAGGGTGCTGGCCTGCGTGGTGGGAGAATGTACTGCTCTCCGGGGGCTATTCGCCTATCCCTCATCTCCAGCCTCTGGAGACAAGCGAGTATCCTGCCAGCCTCATCCAAGATCACGATAGTCCCCCTTGGGAGGAACTCGCAGATCAACCTGAGCTTCTGCCTACCCTCTAGTTCTATTATCAGGATTCTCTCACCCTCAACTAAGCTGGCACCACTTATCCTCATACCCTCGATCAGGCTTCTCATCACCTTACCAGCTTGTGAGAGCTCAACAGGCTTCTCATAGCCGCCATGAACAAGGTAGAAGAATAGGCCCGGCACTATCCTAAGCTCTCCAGAAAAACTATCAGACCTGAGCTTAAGTATTATTGACCCATCATCCATGTGATAGAGCCTAAGGACCTTGGCTCCAACTATTAGGCCTGAAATCTCCCCGAGAACCCTCCGCAGCTCTAGGTATGATGCAGGCTCCAATCCTCCCATTAACTTCTCCAACCCCACCATTCTTAAAGAATCCTTTTATTAACAAGTGTTGCCCGCAAATGTTAAGAGATCTCGGCTTCGAGCTCTGGTGGCGCGGCCTTGAAACTCGAGGACAAGCTTTACTGGGCCAGGTTCCTTGGCGGCGTGGTGATGGGTACATTAACAGCTCTCCTGAGACTATATGAGCCAACTATATTCCTCGGGATAGCGCTCGCCATCGCAGCCTACATAATTTCAGCGATCGTGCTCAAGATATTATTGCCCCAAGAGAAAAGGATCATGCTCGGGAAGAAATTATACTTGAGTGGAGCGACCGCTTATGGAGCCATGTGGATCATCAGCTTAATAATCGTCTTCAACCTGCTTTGATCAACCAACAATAAGTCTGGCTTAAATTTAATAGGTAGAGCTCTCCACCACGTGAGGATGAATGGAAAATCCCTCGACGAGGTTATTATAAACACCATCAGGTTTCTCAGCCTTGATCAAATTGAGCGCGCGAAATCCGGTCATCCCGGAATGCCTCTTGGAGCAGCACATATAGCGCATATGATCTTCAGCAGGTTCCTGAAATTCAATCCCAAGAACCCAAAGTGGATTGATAGGGACAGGTTTGTGCTCTCCGCGGGGCATGCCAGCGCCATGCTATATGCAACACTCTTTGTGAATGGATATGATATAACGCTGGATGATCTTAAGGGTTTTAGACAACTTAACAGTAAAACCCCGGGCCATCCTGAGAGTTGGCTGACGCCGGGCGTCGAGACAACAACAGGGCCTCTTGGCCAGGGTCTCGGAAACTCGGTCGGTATGGCAATCGCCGAGAAATATCTATCAAGCTATTTCAATAGAAAGGGCTTTAACATAATCGATCATTACACGTATGTACTGTGTAGTGACGGCGACCTCATGGAGGGAGTGTCAAGTGAGGTTGGGGCGCTGGCCGGCCACCTTAAACTCAATAAGCTAATCGTCATATGGGATAATAATAGGGTCTCGATAGATGGGCCGACGTCGCTCGCATGGTCCGAGAATGTTGTTGAGAGATTTGAGGCATTCGGCTGGTACGTCCAGAATGTTGAGGATGGTTATGATCTCGAGGCGCTTGAGAAAGCTCTGAAGAGGGCGAGGGAGGAGACGTCTAAGCCCTCATTCATAGCGGTAAGGACTCATCTAGCTTATGGGACCCCTATGCAGGATGATTGTAGGGCGCATGGTGCTCCGCTCGGGAAGGAGATCGTAATGGAAGTTAAGAAGAGAGCTGGATGGCCATTAGAAGAATTCTACGTCCCGGAGGAGGTTTGGGAGTATAGGAGGAGGAAAATTGAGGAGGGTGAGCGGAAGGAGGCTGAGTGGAGAAGGCTTTTCGAGAAGTATCGCGAGAATTATCCGGAGCTCGCCGACCTCCTGATAAGGGCATTTAACAGGGATTGGGGCACCGAGTATAAGAAGCATTTACCCACCTTCAGCAAGGATGAGGAACTCGCCACCCGGCAGGCGAATTATAAGGTAGTCAACGCGATTGCAAAGCATCTGCCCCTTATGATCGGTGGATCCGCGGATCTCGCAGAATCCACGGGCACGTATCTCCATGACTATGGCAGCTTCCAGGCCGATAATCCTCTTGGCAGGTTCATACATTATGGTGTCAGGGAGCATGCTATGGGTGCGATAATGAATGGCATGGCATATCATGGTGGGATCCTACCATATGGTGGGACATTCCTTGTCTTCTCGGATTATATGAGACCCCCGATTAGGCTTGCGGCGATGGCCAAGCTACAGGTCATATATGTATTCACCCACGACTCCGTTTGGATAGGTGAAGATGGGCCCACACATCAGCCCGTGGAGCAGCTTTCATCACTCAGACTCATACCGAACATGTGGGTCATTAGGCCATGTGACGCGAATGAGGTCGCGGTCGCGTGGGACATGGCAATAAGCCGGAAAGATGGCCCAACAGCCATAATCCTCACTAGGCAGAAGGTCCCAACCCTTGATAGAAGCATATACCCGCCAGCCGATAGCATAAGAAAGGGAGCATATATCTTGGCGGACGCGAAGGATGGTGAGCCCGATCTCCTCATCATGGCCTCGGGCTCCGAGGTACACACGGCCCTTGGCGCGAAGAAGATACTAGAGGATCGGGGGCTCAAGGTGAGAGTTGTAAACATGGCATCATTCGAGGTCTTCGAGCTCCAAAATGAGGAGTATAAGTTGAGCACTATTCCAAGACATATTAAGCGTAGAGTTGCGATAGAGGCTGGTGTGGGGCTCTGCTGGTATAAGTATGTCGGGGAGGATGGCCTCGTGATAAGCATCGAGAGATTTGGAAAGTCAGCGCCCTACAAGGACCTGATGAAGGACTTCGGCTTCACGCCCGAAGCCGTCGCCGAGAAAATAATTAAGCACTTTGGGCTGGAATGAGCTTTTCTTTCTCTAAGATTCATGCTCAGCCTCTGCCCCCGCCTCAGCCTCGCCTTCCTCCATGCTTTTTACGACCTCCTGCTCTTTAGCTAGCTTGTGTGGTGTAGGAAGCGAGTCCATCATGTCTATCAAGTCGATCCAGGCTTGTATGAAGTCCTTAGGCGGGTCATAAGCTTCCTTGAGTAGGTCTGTAAATGTTTCCTTGAGTTTGGCCTTATCCTCGCCGCTGAGGTATCTCTTCCAGAGCTGGAATATGAAGGAGTCTCGGTCATCGGTGACATAGGCGTAGTATATCCCATAGAGAGCCTTGTAGTAGCCGTTATTGCCGAGCCTCTTCTCCAGCCTACTAAGGGACTCCTCGGCCTTGCTTATCTTGCCCGAGAAAAGTAGCGTGAAGAAGTTTTTCACGGCCCTGCTAGCTTGCTGGCTCATTCGCCTTCATCCCCCTCCAAGTCCTCTATCCCATTTTCCGTTATCCTAAAGAGAGCCTCACCCTCCGGGAGATATGGACTTGCGACGAGCCTCGCTATCCTCACATTCTTCCCAGCCGCTTTTCTCAGGTATATCCTCGTGTGGCTCGTGTGGCCGACGATGTGACCTCCCACCGGGAGCACGGCCATGGCGCTGAAGAACTCATCAGGCCTGGCCATCACCTGATTCGTGACAACAGCCGCGGCATTAAAGGCCCTAGCAAGCCTGAGAAGCTTATGCATATGCTTGTTAAGCTTCTGCTGCCTCTCCGGCAGGCTCTGCCTCCCAACATACTCGCTCCTGAAATGCGCAGTGAGCGAGTCGATTATTATCAGCCTAACATTATTTTCCTTAATCACCCTATCAGCCTTTTCGAGCAGTAAAATCTGGTGATCGCTATTATAGGCCTCCGCGTAGATTATCCGCTCGCAAGCCTCATCCGGGTCGAGCCCCACGTGCTTCGCCATCTGGGCTATCCGCTCGATCCTGAAAGTGTTCTCGGTATCTATGTAGAGGGCAGCGCCGTTCAGGCCGCCCCTCTCCGGCGGGAGCTGGACGTTGACCGCCAATTGATGGCATAGCTGGGACTTGCCGCTACCAAACTCCCCGAAGAACTCCGTTATAGACTGGGTCTCAACTCCTCCACCGATCAAGTTATCGAGGGCCTTGCTGCCGGTTGTTATCCGCCCAACGCCTTTCTTAAGCTCAGCTAGCTGCTTTGCCGTCACCCAGCTTATCTCTATCGCCTCCCTAGCAGCCGCTATTATCTCCGCAGCCCTCTTCTCACCAATCCCGGCAGCCGCCAGCTCAGCAATCGTCGCCGTCGCCAGAGACTCTATCGTCGAAAAGCCTATCTCCCTAAGCTTCTGGGCCGTGGCCGCGCCGACCGAGGGCAGATCCTCTATACGGAGATAGATCTTTTTCTCAGCCTGCATCTCCGAGCCACCTTCAGACTCTCGGCCGCTTCGACGGGGCACACTATCCACCAAACAACGATATATAACGGGCTATCTATTGAGTCTTATCCAGCCTCTTTCCCAAGCTACATGGAGCCCGATTTTCGGGAGAATTAGCTGGCGTTCTGTCACTCGGGGCTCTCCGATCGCCTCCTCCTACCCGGCCTCTCGACCAGCCTCTCTAGGTACTCGCTGAAGAAGAACCAGATCGAGAAGATAACAAGGGATGATCCTATCCCAATGGCTAGACCCATGTATAGGGCCTCCTTGACCGGCTCACTTAAGGCGGTTACATCTATCAGCATCGTTGTTATGAGGAGCATCGCGATGAAGAGCAGGAATCCCTTCAACCTACTCTCGATCCTTATCTTCTCTATCAGCGCTGAGAACGCCGTGAAGAGAATAAGCGCCAAGACTATGACGCTTATCACCCTAGCGCCGTAGATTAGCGCCGAGTTGGCTAGGCTTAGGTACTCCGGTCCCAAGAATATGTGAATCAGGCCATAGAGCGATGCTAGGAGGACTCCAGCATAGAAGATCCAGAGTATAACAGAGTTAAAGGATATTGGGAGCTTCACGCCGAGGCTCCTCTCCACGAATCCATCGAGGTTCACGATGGAAAGAAGCTTCTTGATGGCGCCGCCTACGAACTTAAGTGCCAGAAAGGCGATTATCACCACGATTATCCCGAGGATGAGCTTCGGAATGAGCGTGAGGAAATCCAATAAGAGCTTGGATGTGAATTCTCTGAGGGCCTCCTCGCCTAAACCATTCATGCGATGGATTAAGGGTACTCGCTGCTTTTTAGCTTACCCTAGACCCCGGCTAGGAAGAAGATGAATTTGTAGAGTATGTAAAGGAGGGCCAGCACTGTGGCTAGAGCTAGGAGCCTGACTGTGAGAGCTATCACCTCCTTGCTCGTCTCCAAGATGTATGAGTATCCCATGAGGCTATTGGTGTAGATGAGCTGGGAGTAGGTCCTCGCGACCTCCTCCGGCACCGCCGCGACCTCCGGCACCGTGAGAAACGCGAGGATCACAGACAGTAACCTGATAAAGATCACTGAGGCGAATAGGAGCATGTAGTCTTGGCTGAAGAGCATGCCAAAGGGTGTTGCCAAGAGCTGGGAGAGATTCGTCAGCATGGAGAGCATTATGCTGGACCTGACCGCCCCGAACTCCCTCAAATATCTAGCGAACAGGAAGTTCCCGAGAAAGTTTGCTCCAGTGAACATGAATGTGCCGAAGGCGGTTATTCCGAGATGGGCTGTGGGTATTGGCGTGATAAAGGCGGCGATTGGGACCAGCATCAAACTGCCGATAGCGAGCCTAAAGCTCCTGAGAGATCTCCTAGCCCAGAAGAATGAGCCCATGATGCCGAAGATCGTGGAGACGAAGTTCATGGCGGCAGCGAGGTAGTCCGGCGCCCCTAGAACCCCCATCAGATAGGGTGTCCAAACTATTCCGAGGAGATTGCTGGACGTCAGCATCGTGAGCAGGAATGATGATATCGAGAACATCTGTTCAGGCTTTCCAACCCTCTTCGGCACTTTAATGCCCTCGAGATGCCTCATGTCCGCTGTGGAGAGCATGAGCGTGGCGAGAAGACCTATCATCGAGCCCGTGACGAATATTATGGCGAATTTCAAGTCTCTCGGCAGGATTGCTAGCATCATCATCGCCGCCGCAGATCCGATGATGCTCATCAGGTTTCCGGCGATCGTCCTTTTTGCGGTAACATCCCTGACGCCAGACTCGTCGAATGATGAATAGATTAGGAGGTTCATGAAGGCTGTTATGATCGTTGTCGAGGCGCTTATCATGGCGTAGAGGGCTGCTATGCTCGCCAGATCTTTCACGAGCACCATTGGTACCCAGAAGATCCGCTCGAACGCGTGGAATAGCAGAAGCTTCAACTTAACCCTCCGGGTGAGAAAGCCCGAAAACCTCCACAAGATCACCGAGATGAGGGACGCTATGGCTGTAGCAATCAACGTTACAAGGGAGATTTTGCCAACATCAAACCCTATAGAGGTCAGATAAATCACGAGGAGATTCCTAGTCAGGGCTAGGTATATTCCCGCGAAAGCCATCTCTAGTATCAGAAGAAGCTTCAAGCTCAAGATTGCGCGAGCTGAAGACAACCCGAGACCCACATCCTACGTAGGCGGCCTAAAATACGTTCCCGCAAGCGAACGCATATATAATATTCTTAGGGAAATCCCTAGATCGAGATATGGTCATGGAGTATAGGCTTTTGGGTAGGACCGGTGAGAAGATAGCCGCGATAGGTCTTGGGACATGGCTAATTGGCGGTGGAAGCTCGCCGGATTACTCAATGGATATGGAGGCTATTGAGGCGATAAGATATGCGATAGAGCTCGGTATGACGCATATAGATACTGCGGAGATGTATGGTGGTGGCCATGCGGAGGAGCTTGTCGGGGAAGCGATAAAATCCTTTAAAAGGGATGAGATTTTCATAGCGAGCAAGGTATGGCACACAAATCTGAGGTATGACGATGTGTTAAGGGCCTGTGAGAGAAGCTTAAGGAGAATCCAAACAAGCTACATGGACCTATACTACATACACTGGCCGAGTGATGTGATCCCGCTCTCAGAGACTATGAAAGCCATGGAACGCCTCTATAAGGATGGTAAGATAAGGTATATTGGGCTAAGTAACTTCTCGCCCACCCAGATAGAGGAAGCAAGATCCTACCTCTCCACGACTGATGTAGTTGCGATCCAAGCAGAGTACAGCCTCTATAATAGGAAGATTGAGGGGGATGTAATACCATACTGCTTCAGGAATAACTTAACTGTTGTGGCCTACTCCCCCCTCGCGAGAGGCGCCCTTCTAGCGGATCTAAGGAAGCCCATGGAGAGGAGAGTTAAGTTGCTTATGGAGCTTGCCGAGAAATACTCTAAGACCCCCGTCCAAATAGCGCTTAACTGGGTGATCTGGCATGATCAAGTGATAGCGATACCGAAAGCCTTGCAGAGGCAGCATCTTGAGGAAAACGCGGGCGCGGCTGGCTGGAAGCTCACGAAAGAGGATTATGACCTTATCTCCAAAACTTGGTAGCCGAGGCATCGTTACGCGGGAGAGCATATATTGTGAGTAAAGCGATAATTGATCATGGCTTGAGCATGGCTGGGCCTCGCCGTGTCTACATGGATTATGCCTCGACGACGCCGATCGATCCTAGGGTTCTTGAGGCCATGATGCCATATTTTCGCGAGAGATTTGGGAACACGATGAGCCCCCATTCTTGGGGTATGGAGGCTAGGGAGGCTCTCGAGAGGGCTAGGGAAACTGTCGCTACATTCATCGGCGCAAACCCCATGGAGCTCATCTTCACGAGCAGCGCGACAGAGAGCAATAACCTCGCCATAAAGGGCGTCGCCTTAGCTAATCGGGGGAGGGGCAGGCACATCATAACATCAAAGATAGAGCACCCAAGCGTCTTGGAGCCATGTAAGTGGCTTAAGAAAAATGGCTTCGAGGTAACATATCTCCCAGTGGATGTTCATGGGATCGTGGATCCCGGCGATGTTGAAGAGGCGATTAGGAGGGATACAATACTTGTCTCGATAATGCATGCGAACAATGAGATCGGCACAGTAGAGCCCATAAAGGAGATTGGCGAGATCTGCGGGGAACGCGGAGTGTATTTCCATGTTGATGCTGCTCAGAGCCTTGGAAAACTCCCAGTGAATGTTGAGGAGATGCGCGTGGACCTATTGACCCTGAGCGCCCACAAGATCTACGGCCCTAAGGGGGTTGGTGGCCTCTATGTTAGGGATGGCGTCAGGCTGGAACCATTGCTTCATGGAGGCGGCCACGAGTATGGGTTAAGATCCGGCACTGTAAATGTCGCAGGGGCCGTCGGGTTTGCAAAGGCATGCGAGATTGCTAGAGAGGTCATGTATGAAGAAGCCGAGAAGCTTGGGAGGATTTGTAGAAGACTAATCCATGAGATGCTCGGGATAGATGGTGTGCATCTGACCGGGCATCCGGAGAAAAGGCTGCCAACAATCGCGAGCTTCTGGCTAGAATTCATTGATGGCGAGAGGCTAATAATGGAGTTGAACGAGAGGGGCGTGGCGGCCTCAACGGGCTCCGCTTGCTCGAGCGGGAAGATAGAGCCGAGCCACGTCCTCCTAGCCATAGGATTAAACGAGAGGCAAGCTAAGAGCGGCCTAAGGCTCAGCATAGGAAGATGGACCACTGAAGATGAGGTTGATTATGTAATCGAGTGCATGAGGGGGATAGCCGCGAAGTATAGGGGGATGTGATGCCGCCTTCCAAGGGTGATGTTTAAGACATTCATCTATTACATTTTCATGTGGATGGTGATAAGGGCGATCTCGCTAATTTCGGGCGGGATAGATTCACCTGTCTCATCGTATCTCATGCTTAGGAGAGGTGTTGAGCTCATCTATCTGCATTTCCACAGTTTTCCGCTCGTCTCGAGATCCAGCATTTATAAGGCAATGCAGCTCGTCAAGATTCTCTCGAGCCATGGGCCTACACGTATACTATACCTCATGCCCCTCGCTGAAATACAATCCTATTTGAGGACGAGGATTGATCCGAGATATCTCGTCATCTTGTATAGGAGGTTCATGCTCAGGATAGCTGAGAGAATTGCCAAGAGGGAGGGGGCTATATTCCTCGTCACAGGCGAGAGCTTGGCCCAAGTATCATCCCAAACGCTCCAGAATCTTAGGGTTATAGAGTCTGCTGTTAGGATCCCTATTCTAAGGCCGCTTATAGGATTTGATAAGGAGGAGATAATGAGCTTGGCGAGGGAGATAGGGACGTATGATGTCTCGATAAAGCCTCAGGAGGATTGCTGCACGCTCTTCGTGCCACGTAGGCAGGCGACGGCGGCCAAGCTGGAGGAGGTCGAGGCTATCGAGAAATTCCTACCGGTCGAGGAACTTGTTGCAAGGGCATTAGAAAAAATTGAAATTGTCAAGGTTTCTTAGTTACAACTGAAAGTCCCGCCTTGAAAGGCGGGGATGGAGGGAGGAGCTTATAAGCTTTCTTTTTTTAATTATTTTTGGTGATGAGTTTTAGATTTTTTGAGCTGGTGGCGATGATGAATGGTCTATTCATAACCCCGAGTCCCACTTGGGATATATGGGAGGGAGGGTAGCCAGTATAGTTCCATGAGG
>JAKCEV010000029.1 GCA_023539495.1 Candidatus Wolframiiraptor allenii | reverse complement strand
GATGATGAGGGGGAACATATATATCGCCAGCATCAAATGGGTCTTCCAAGTTACGGAGGATGGGGGGAGGATCTTCCTTGAGTCCACGATGGATATACCCGCCCATAGGTCTCGTGATAAACCTGATGCTTGGGACGATCTATAGCTGGAGCGTCTTTAGGAAGCCGCTGGAGAGCTTCTTTGGGTGGAGCGCGGTGGAGTCTAGCCTACCCTTCACGGTATTCTTGCTCGTCTTCGCGCTCCTAATGCCCGTTGGTGGAAAGTTGATGGAAGCCCTAGGGCCTAGGAAGGTATCGTTGATAGGTGGGGTATTGGTGGGCCTCGGATGGTTCCTAACGAGCCTAGTGGCCAGCTTGCCGGAGCCCCTAATATTCACGCTAATCTTCTATGGTATTATCGCTGGAGCAGGTGTTGGGATAGCATATGGCATCCCGATATCCGTCTCAAGCAGGTGGATCCCTGAGAGGAGGGGTCTCGCGGTTGGGTTGACGATACTGGGGTTCGGCCTTTCCCCGCTGATAACAGCGCCCCTTGCGAACTACTTGATATACGCGGTCGGTCTCATGAACACATTCGCATACCTCGGAATAGCTTTTGGAGCACTGTTGGTGGTCCTGTCGATGCCACTTAGCTTCCCACCTGAGGGCTGGACGCCGCCCAGCACAAGCGCCCAAGTGGTGAAAACCCGTGCTCTAGCAGAGCTCGAGCCCAAGCAGATGGTTAGAACGCTGACCTTCTACGGCCTATGGCTCTCCTATACTCTTGGAACGCTCGGCGGCTTCACGGCGATATCACTTGCCGCGAAATATGGGCAGGAGGTTGTGGGGCTCACGTCCGAGCTCTCCGCAACCATAACCGGTGTCTTCGCAATCTTTAATGGGGCAGGGAGGCCGTTCTTCGGATACCTCTGCGACCGCCTCGGGGTGAGAAAGACAGCGCTCATATCGTTTATCGTGATCTTCGCCGCGGCTCTACTTGCTATGCAGGCCTACACACTGCCACCATACATAATCTCATTCGCCCTTCTATGGTTCGTCTTCGGTGGATGGCTCGCGATCGCGCCTGCCGGCACTTCCACATTCTTCGGCCTAAAGCATCTCGGGACAAACTATGGGATAGTCTTCACGGGATATGGTGCTGGTGCTCTCATAGGTCCAACATTGGCGAGTTACATCCAAGCAACCACCGGATCATATTCCCCAGCATTCTTGACGACGGCGATTCTGGCCATGATAGGGCTAATAGTCTCGATAACCACGCTGAAGCCCCCAAGGAACGGGAAGAAGGCTTAACCCCTGAAGAGCATGCATCTATATATTTAAGTTCTCTTCAAGCCGATCTGGGACTCGAGAGATGGCGGTTCAGAAGCTGAGGACGCTCGACGAGGGTGCGAAAGAAATAGTTGTGGATTTGACGATGCATAGGCTAGGTAGAGCGGCTTCTAGGATAGCGAAGATGCTGTTGAAGGGTGTGAATGTGACGGTAGTCAACGTGGAGAAAACAATAATCACGGGCAAGAAGGAGGCAATACTTGAGAGATATAAGTTCCTGATCTCTAGGAGGGCCTTTGTCTCCCCGAAGCGCGGCACAGTATGGTATCCAAGGAGGCCTGAGCGGATCTTCTGGTACACGGTATATAGAATGCTCCCAAGACATAACAAGCGTTGGAAGGAGGCCCTGAGTAGACTAAAGATTTATGTCGGCGTCCCAAAAGAGCTTGAAGGCGTTGAGAGAATGGTGATAGAGGATGCGATTCTCCGGGAGCCCATGAGCAGGTCCGGCAGGGTAATCAGGTACATGACCCTAGGAGAGTTGAGTAAGGAGCTTACAGGAGGGCGGCTAAACTATGTCTAAGGCTCTTGGAGTGTTTGTTGGGAAGAGAAAAACAGCTGTCGCGAGGCTAATAATTAGGCCTGGTACTGGCAGGATACTAATAAATAATCAACCCCTCGAGCACTTCGGGAACGAGATCGCCCGAATGAAGATATTGGCACCCCTCTACTTCGATGAAAAGTTCTGGAAAACCCATGATTTCGATATTAAGGTTGAGGGCGGCGGCATCATGGCTATCGCCGATGCGGCCGCATTCGCCCTAGCAAGAGCAATAGCCGAGCATAATGAGAAGGCCCGCGAGGAGATAAGAAGCTATAACAGGGTGTTATTAGCCGGTGATCCGAGGCAGGCAGAGCCTAAGAAACCGAACAGGAGATCGGCTAGAAGATTTAAGCAGAAGTCCTACAGGTAGCTACTCATCAACCCTAACCCCCTTGATGACGCCGCCTGATAGAATTGGGACAATACTCGATATATCTTCTCTCAAGCATAACTCCAAATCCATCCCCCATCCAATACTTCGAAGATATTTTGCTGTGCGGCTCTGCAATATGAGCCCCCTCCAATCCTTATTCTCATAGGCTAGCTTAGCGAGGAGTGCTGTGTCTGAGAAGTCTCCTTCACCGAGCCTCGAGACTATTGCACCAGCCCCTATAACATCCTCCAGAGACACATGATTATCGGGAACATACCCGCACGCAATTATAGTGATGTTGTCGAGACCGAGCTTTTTCAAATACTTGGCGACAGCGCTGGCATTCACTAGCCCACCGATAATAAGATGCCTAGCATAATTCATATACTTAGAGACGACACGTATTAAGTTGGTTGAGCAGTATATTATTCTCCTGCCCCCCACGCGCTCTTGGATGAGCAGGCTGGGAGAAATGTTAAGGTCGAAGTTCTTTGGAGTTATTCCCTTCCGCTCGCCGACAAGCAGCGTCCCCTCACCCAGCCTCCTCTTAAGTATTCTAGCTCTACCAATTGAATGGCAGGGAATTATCTCAATTGCCCCATTCTCTAGGGCTGTAACGATGGACGTGCTTGACCTGAAAATGTCCACAACAACGAGGTTTTCATGATACTGCCTGGGCGGGCCAAGCGCTACATCTACGTGCATCATTTTTGTCGCAAAAAGGCCCAATCTTAAATGTTTAGGACCTGCAGTATGTTAAAATAATGATGGTGATCTTCTTGATCCGGGGTCTTTGGGGCATGATGTTCCCGATTAGGTGTTTTAGCTGCGGCGCGTTGATTGCCGATAAGTGGGAGGAGTATGCTAGGAGGGTTGAGGAAGGTGAGCACCCGGGCAAGGTCTTGGACGATCTGGGCGTAAAAAGATATTGCTGTAGGAGGATGTTTCTAAGCCACTACGAGTATTTTGATGAAATAGTCAAACTTCACACGCTCTATGGTTCCAAGCCCTACCCTCGAGCTGGGAAGGAGGAAGTGGAGGAGAATGGGTCTGAAGCTTGAGAAGCTGAAGGCCAGGAAGATCTACAATAGCCGTGGAGAGGAGACGATTGAGGTTGATGCCTGGGTTAATGGCGCCTTTGGGAGGGCTGCAGCACCGGCCGGGAAGAGTAAGGGTGGGAAGGAGGTGATGTACTATCCTGAGGGCGGTGTTGACGAAGCCGTTAGGCTTGTTAACAGCGAGCTCGCGGCTAAGCTCAGGGGCCTAGACGTGTCCAATCACGAGGCGCTTGATGAAGCTTTGAAGAAGTTTGATGGGACTGAGAATTTCCGGAGGCTAGGTGGCAATACGGCCTTCGCGGTCTCCTTGGCGGTGGCCATAGCCGCGGCAAATACTACTGGAAAACCTCTCTATGAGCATCTCAGGATCGTTGATTCGTTCAGGCTACCCTATCCGCTTGGAAATGTAATTGGTGGAGGCGCTCATGCGGGCAGGGGGGCTCCGGACTGGCAGGAGATGCTCGTTAGCCCAATTGGAGCGAGGAATGTGGAGGAAGCGGTTAAAGCCAATATCTTGGTTCATGCAAGGGCTGGAAAGCTTCTTGACAAGTACTTGGGAGGATTTACACTCGGCAGGGGTGATGAGGGCGCATATGCCCCGCCGATAAAGACCGAGGATGGCATTCGGCTCCTTAAGCAGGCAGCGGACGAAATATCCGATGAACTCGGCTTCAAGATTAGGGTGGGCGTTGATGTTGCGGCATCCAGCCTATGGAATCCGAAGAAGCGGAGATATGTCTACCCAACCGAGGGGATAGAGCTTGACCGTGAGGCGCAGATGAGCCGGGTCGCTGAATGGGTTGACAAATACGAGCTCTTCTATGTCGAGGACCCACTCGAGGAGGACGATATGGAAGGGTTCGCCGATCTCTGCAAGCAAGTGGGTAAGAGAGCCTTAATCTGTGGTGACGACCTGATCGTGACCAACCCGAGCATCTTGAGCCGGGCGGCCGAGTTAAGGGCTATTAGAGCCGTGATAATTAAACCGAATCAGGTAGGTCTCCTTACAACAGCCATGAAGTCCGTCAAGATAGCCCACGAGAATGGGATCGTGCCGGTCATCTCCCACAGGTCTGGAGAGCCACCGGAAGGGCATCTAGCCCAGCTAGCAGTAGCCTGGGGCGGAAAATTCTTGAAGGCCGGAGTAATCGGCGGAGAGCGCATCGCAAAAGCCAACGAGCTACTGCGGATAGGCGAGAATATAGGCGTGGAAAAGATGGTTGAGCTAAGGATTTAGAGGCTAAAAACACTTCCCCCCGAAAATTTCGCACAAGAGGCGCGCTCAGGGCTAGAAACCCGTTCCCTGCCTTTACCATAGTAAAATTTTTTAGAGGATTTGTTTATCAGGCTGGAAGCGGACATGAGTGAAGGAGCTATAGATTCGGTGGAGAATATTCAGGAGCTCTTCATAAAGAGTGGCCTCTACATAGGTTCCAAGATAAAGGTCAAGCATATGGAGAAATTCATTTTCAAGCTTAGGCCTGATGGTGTCTATCTGATAGATCTGAACAAGATTATCGAGAGGCTGAATATTGCGGCCAGGTTCATCTCGTACTATAGACCCGAGGAAGTGGTTGTTGTCTCGACTCACGTCTATGGCGTAGTTCCGGTCCGGAAGTTTTGCGAGTATACTGGTTGCATACCAATAGTGGAGAAGTTTGAGCCCGGCACGTTCACAAATCCGAGCCTCAGGACGTATTTGGAGCCAGGTCTCGTCCTCGTCT
The DNA here is from genome assembly GCA_023539495.1 of Candidatus Wolframiiraptor allenii. Classification (GTDB taxonomy): domain Archaea; phylum Thermoproteota; class Nitrososphaeria_A; order Caldarchaeales; family Wolframiiraptoraceae; genus Wolframiiraptor; species Wolframiiraptor allenii. The sequence goes on along the minus strand of JAKCEV010000029.1, from coordinate 10,707 downwards.
CCGACCCGAGGTATGATAACCAAGCGGTGATGGAGGCGAAGATAGCCCGTATCCCCATCATAGCCATGTGCAGCACGGATAACATGATCTCTAATGTTGATCTCGTGATCCCGGTGAATAATAGAGGGAGGCTGGCCCTACCATACGCCTTCTGGTATCTAGCTAGGAGGGTCTTAATGGAGAGGGGCGAGCTAACACCCGAGCTCTCCGAGAAGCTTAAACCTGAAGAATTTCTACAAATAAGGGTCCAGCAGGCTAAGGCTTAAGCCTCGTCCCGGGAACAGGCAGCCCTAAGACAGCATCTCTCAACCTATTCTCGGCCAACCCATTGATGAATAGCACCTCAATTCCGGCCTCGGCTGCCGTGAAGCCCTCCTCTATTTTCCTAGCTATCCCGCCCGTTACATCCTCAACACCTCCCCCGACCGACGCTATGTTCATGCCCCGGGAGAATTCCTCGGCAATCTTAATCCCCCCGGTCGCCCAGTCTCTAACATAGATCCCATCCACGTTCATGGCGTAGATGAGCCTCCTCGCCCTGAGCCTGACGGCTAAGTAGGAGCTTATCTCATCCCCGGATAGGACTGTGAACCCTAGATCCCGGTCGAAGACCACATCGCCGGACGTGATCGGGACAAGGCCGAGCCTCAGGGCTGAGAACACGGGCTCGAGATTGCATGTACTTATCCTGCCAGATCTCGTCGTGAATACTGATGATGCTGGTATTGATACCGCCATCAAGCCGCCATCAATAAGGTTTGAGAGAACATCGAGGCAGAGCATCCGGACTACCCTAGATGTCTCGACAAAACCCCTTAAGCCCCCTTTGCCTCTCAAACCTTCCGAGACCGAGTACTCCTTAGCAACTGGATGAGCATATGATCCGCCCCCATGAACCACTATTAGGTTCACGCCCGACTCCTTAACCGCCTCAGCGAGCTCCCTCCCAAGCCTCTTAACCACATCAGCATTCAGCGAGAACCTCCGGCTCTTATCCGTTATCAATGATCCCCCAAGCTTCACCACTATTAGCGGCGACCCCAAAATCCCGGCACCAAAAATATTTCCACGAGCAGGTTCATATAAGGTATGCTGATGGATTACGTAGCTCCGGCGAGAAGCATTAGGATCGAGCAGGCGAGCCTAGAAGATCTCGAGACACTATACGAGCTGGAGAGAATCTGCTTTGGCAGGAATGCCTACTCGAAACAGTTTCTAAGACTTCTCTTGGTAGATCCAAGCTCCATTCCCCTGAAGGCCGTTACGGAGAAAGGCGAGCTAGTGGGCTCGGCGATAGGGCGGGTTGAGAAGATTGGCAGCCAGGTCGTGGGCCATGTATATACGCTTGATGTTAGGCCGGATTTCCGGAGAAGAGGAGTTGGCGCAGCTCTCCTGAAAAGTCTCGAGAACGAATTCAGGAAGCTCGGATGTGAAAGGGCAATCTTGGAGGTGGCGGTTGATAATGAGCCCGCGATAAGACTTTACAAGCTACTCGGATATACTTTTACATCTAGGCTGAGGGATTATTATGGCCGCGGCAGGGATGCTTATCGCGCCGAGAAGAACCTTTGATGGAAAAACTTTCTAGATCCCGAGGATGAAGACATCATCGAGGTTGATGGCTCCGCAGATCGCTTGGAGGCTCTTCGCGGCAATGCTCATCATGTTATCCATAGTATCTATAGTGGGTTTTGCATGGGCTCATCCTGATGGCGGCAATCCCGGCGAGAACCTCCTCTGGCTCACATTCATGATCGCGGGGATGGACAGCATTAACCCCTGCGCCTTTTACATCCTAACATTCCTCCTCAGTATCCTGATATACGCGAAGGATCGCGTTCGCATACTCTTAGTCGGCGGGATATTCGTCCTCGTATCAGGTCTCGCCTACTTCCTCTTCATGGCCGCCATACTAAACGTCTTCAGGATACTGAGCGGTTTCAGCCTCCTCATACCGCTCGTGATGGCCGCTGTAGCGGCTACCGGGGCCCTGAATGTCAAGGATTACTTTGCTCATGGCCGCGGCCCCTCTCTGGGCGCGTCAGAGAAAAGCCTCGCTCAAGTTGGTAGATCAGCTAGAAGGCTTCTACGCATGAGCTCTCTGGGAGCCCTCGCAGCTGAGTCGGCGGCGCTGGCATTCATCGTCAACATCTATGAGCTGGCCTGCACCCCGGGCTTCCCACTATACTACACGAGCCTCCTCTCATCGCTCGGCATAGGTCAGCTGGAGTATTACCTATACCTCATCCTTTATAACGTGGTATACGTCCTGCCGATGCTCGGGATAGTCCTCATCTTCGCATATACCTTGGGCAGGATGAGGATGTCTGAGGCTTGGTCGAGAAGGATAAAGCTCTTCTCAGGCTACATGATGATAGCGCTCGCCATCTCGATGCTCCTGAGGCCATGGGTGTTCACGAGCTTAGGTGAAACTCTCCAGCTAATCGCCGCCTCAGTCGCCGTGACTCTCCTCACAATACTGGCCTATGAGCGGGGCCTGTCACGACACGGCCGCAAGCTATCTTTATGAGCTCGGTGGCATCTCCACAACTAGATGCCGCTAGCCGCAAAGATCTTCGAAGTAAGGACTGAGACGACGCTCGAGGAGATAGCTGACAAGCTGATGGGCTACAGGCTTATCGAGGAGAGGGAAGCGGATGGCCAACAGTTCGAGCTCATAACAGAGGTAAGAGACTTGGACCTAAAGAATAATAGGCTTGAGGGCGTGTTCAGCAGGGATAAGCTGATAACGGTTAATCAGAGGGGAAGGCTCGTGCCGGTCCTCAAGACTGTTGAGGCGAGGATAATCTTCAGGAAAGTTGAGGATTTCACACTTCTCACAGTGGTCCAGGAGAAGCATTTCGCGAATGCTGTCGCCTCACTTCTCTCCCACCACCTCTTCCTATCCTACAAGGCGATCACAGAGGCTAGGATCACGCCCTCGGTTATGAGGGAGTTCCATGAGAGGAACCCGGAGGGGACGAAGGTGATATACTTTGACGATCTTGACTTCGTTGATGTTGATAAGCTGGCTCTCTACGGCGACTCGCTGAAGAACACAGCGCTCTACGAGGAATACCTGAGGCATGGAAAGATATGGTACATAGTCTTCACCGTGACCGGGACCAATAGGGTCATGGGGCTGACGAGGAACTGTGTTGTCACATCATTCACTAGAATGCCGGAGTCAGAGTTCATAGAATACATAGATGAGATCGTCGTCCCGATGATAATTAGGAGTAAGAGGGAGCATGAAGGGGAATGAGGGCCGCATCAGCCCCGGGAAAGGTGATACTATTCGGCGAGCACTTCGTCGTCCACGGGTCCCCGGCGATCGTGGCCTCGATAGATCTCAGGGCGACCGCCATCGTCGAGCTTATGGAATCAGGGGATGTTAGGTTGAGTGACGGATCCCGCGGCAACCCGGCGGTGAGGGCCGCCGAGCACATCCTAAGTAGGCTGGGCGCGAGTACAGGCCTCATAATAGAGATCAGGTCAAAGATACCTCAGAGCGTTGGGCTTGGCTCATCAGCCGCGGTAGCTGCATCATCCTCGGCAGCAACTCTCCACCTGCTGGCGGGGAGGCTTGACCACAGCATGATACTAGAAGCATCGTATGAGGGCGAGAAGACGGTCCACTACATGCCATCCGGGATAGACACCTCGATCGCAACATTCGGTGGAGCTGGGCTCTACACGCGTTCAGATGGGTATAGGAGACTCGACATCGAGCTCGAGGAGATTCTAGTCGTGAACACTGGCAGGCAGAGGAGGACTGGGGACTTGGTGCTGAGAGTGAAGGAATTCAGCGAGAAGAAGCCCGAGATATTCAAGCAGCTCCTAGATGAGGCTGCGAGGATCACCATGGAGGGGTTGGACCACTTAAGGAGCAAAGACTTGGAGAAGCTTGGGAGGCTGATGAACAGGAATCAAGAGCTTTTGAGGACAGTTGGCGTATCGTCGCCAGAGATAGAGGAGGCTGTCGCCCTATGCTTGGAGGCGGGGGCGTATGGTGCTAAGCTGACTGGCGCTGGTGGAGGCGGCTGCGTGATAGCGGTGGCGGACCCGGATAAGCTGGACAAAATAGCCCCAGTAGTCTCAAGAAAGTTTGAGGTATTTAGGGTTAAGCTCGGGGTTGATGGGGTTAGGATTGAGCAGCCGTGATCTTCTTATAGATTCTATTGACCTCGTCAAGGAGCTGGATCGCGATTCTCTCCGCCTCGCCGATATAGCTCGATGGCCTTAGATCTGCCAGCTTGCTATACTCGCTCTCCGGCAGGTGACTTCTCAGCACCTCGATCACTTTACTCCATCCATCCTTAACCGCTCGCTGGATAAGCTCATAAGCATTCTCGACCCCGAGCTTCCTCAGGTAGACCTGATATGCTTCTGCCAAGACCTCCGGATGCCCCTCAACCTCTAAGAGCATATCTTCCTTCCTCACGATCATCCTCTCCAAAGCTCCTTCCAAGTTCCTTATACCGAGTATTGTCAGCGAGAGCGGCATGCCGTAGAACCTCTTGATTATCGAGTCGGAGAGGTCCCTTTGAAGCCTGCTCGAGATAAGCCTCCTCGCCATGTATGCTAGGCTCTCCGATGCTAGGTCGAAGGCCCCCTCAGCATTCTCAAGGAGTATCGGGTTGGATTTATGAGGCATCGTCGAGGAATGTATCTCCTTCTCCCTTATTCCGAATACTAGGAGGCCGAGTGACGAGAGCATCCATAGATCCTTACAAAGGTTCGAGAGTATGGAATTGAGTATCGAGACTTTCATCAGGTAATCAGATATCCGGTCATGAGGCAGGATTTGCGTGGCTGCTGGGAAATACTCCAGGCCCATCGACTCGATGAATGATCTCGCGAACGCGATCCAATCCACGTTGGGATATGTGAATTTTAGGGCTGAAAGGTCTCCAACAGCTCCGCCTAGCTTGCCGGGAAACCTGAAGGAATATAGTTCTTCTGCTATCCTCGCCACCCTGTAGGCATAGCCTGCTAGGAACTTACCGAAGGTTGTTGGAACCGCGGGGACGCCATGCGTCCTGCCGAGCATCACTGTGTCAACATGCTCTAGGGCGAGTGATGATAAGGCCTCTATGAGGCTCACGAGCGCTGGGATCAAGGCCTCTTGGTTAAACCTGTGAAGCAGCCTAGAGAGGGCAAGATTATTCACGTCTTCGGAGGTTAACCCAATGTGGATATATGGTGCGAGGATCCCGAGGCCATAATCATGAATCTTCTCCCTGAGAAAGCTGATGAGGGCCGCGACATCGTGGCCGAGCGTTTTCTCAAGCTCTTTAACCCTCCTAGCATCCTGTAGTGAGATCTCCTCACTTATAACCCTGAGAACCTCCCTCCATTTCAGCGGTAGGCCGGCTATCTTCCCCGGCTCAACTTCCTCAACGAGCTTCGACAAGTATTCCAGCTCGACTCTAGCTCTCTCCCTTATCAGCGCATATTCCGAGAAGTATTTTGATAAATGTTCAAGCTTTTCCCGATACCTGCCATCTATCGGCGTTATTGCTTCTAATGGATCCATCTATCTCTCAACCTCCATCCCAGCATCAGCACCAATTGATATTAGCTTGATCGGCTTGCCTAATAGGTCTTCGAGGAGTTCCACATATGCTTTGGCCTCATCAGGAAGCGCCTCCCATCCTCTCTCGGCGATACTCCTCCACTCATCCTCGGAGATCTTTTCCCAGCCCTTTACCTCCTCATAGATGGGCTTAACCCTGCTGAGAAGCCTCACGGCGGGCGGTGCGATCTTTAGGATCTTGCCATCATACTCGTATTCGACGCATATCTTGATCTTATCCAAGCCGCTTAGGACATCGAGTTTCGTCAGGGCTATCCAGTCCACGTTGCTTATTCTTATCGCGTATCTGAGAAGTGGGATATCAAGCCATCCAACCCTCCTAGGTCTGCCGGTTGTTGTGCCATATTCTTGGCCGACTTCTCGGAGCCTCTCGCCCAGCTCGCCTCCAACCTCCGTCGGGAAGACGCCGGCGCCAACCCTAGTCGTATAGGCTTTCGCGACACCTATTACCTCGCTTATCCTTGTGGGGCCGATGCCGCATCCAGTGCACGCGGCGCCAGCAATCGTGTTCGATGAGGTAACATATGGATAGGTGCCATGATCTATATCTAGCAGTGTTCCCTGAGCTCCCTCGAAGACAACCTTTCCACCCTCATCCAATACATCATTCACGTACAGTTCAACATCCCCTACATAGGGTGCTATCCTCTCGCCCATCCTCCTGAGGTTCTCAAAATCGCCTGGCTCCTCTCCATGAAACCTTTTTAGGATCTCGAGTCTCTCCCTAAGATCATCAGGATTGAGTAGGTCCTCGATTCTAAGCCCTGTCCTCAACGCCTTATCCGAGTATGTCGGCCCTATACCCCTCCTCGTCGTCCCAACGGCGCTTCCACCCCTAGCCTCCTCAATTCTTGAGTCAAGCTTCTTATGTATCGGGAGGACGACGCTGGCAGATCTACTTATCATGAGTCTCGCTTCGAGCCCCATGGACTTTAACATCTCAAGCTCTTCGAAAACTTCGTCGAGATCAACGACCGTTCCCGATGCTATGCATGGCCTCGCGCCAGCTGCCGAGCCCGCTGGAAGGATATTGAACTTCAGCCTCCTTCCCTCGACGACTACGGTGTGGCCAGCGTTTGCGCCTCCTTGGAATCTGACAACGCAATCAGCATCCCTGCATAGCAGATATGATATCTTACCCTTGCCTTCATCCCCCCACTGGAGCCCGACTATAACTATCCCCGGCATTCCTAGATCACTTCCACGTCATGAGGATAACTCTCTCTAATGCTGGCCGGGCTGATCCTGATGAAGATAGCGTTCCTCCTCAGCTCATCGAGATTCCTGGCGCCAAGATAGCTCATGCCAGATCTCAGACCTGCCACGAGCCTCTTCACCACATCTGAGGCCGAGCCTACATATGGGACATAGGCCTCCACGCCCTCAGCGTAATAGGAGTATTCTGAGGCGTCTAACAGCGCCTCTGCATCGTCTCTCATCATGAACTCCCTTCCGAGCATGGCATACATCGAGGCCATGCCCCTGTATATCTTATATCTCCTCCCATTTTTCATCACAATTGCTCCCGGGCTCTCATCTGTGCCCGCTAGAAGCCTTCCTATCATTACCGTCGAGGCTCCAGCGGCGATGGCCTTCACGACGTCGCCGCTTTCTCTTATCCCGCCATCAGCGATTATCGGCACATCCATTTGCTCGGCGGCCTCTGCGCACTCCATTATCGCCGTGAGCTGGGGGACGCCGACGCCGGCAACAACCCTAGTTGTGCAGACGGAGCCGGGGCCTATTCCAACCTTGACAGCACTTGCCCCAGCCGATGCTAGATCCTCTACGCCTTCCCGGGTTGCAACATTCCCGGCAACAATCTCTACATCGTCGCCATAGATCATCCGAAGCCTCCTCACCATCTCTATACACATCTCGCTATGGCCATGGGCCACATCGACGACAAGCGCGTCCACGCTTGCCTCTACTAGGAGTTGAGCCCTCTCAAGCTCCTTTTCCTTGACTCCTACGGCGGCGGCAACTAGAAGCCTCCCCTTAGAATCCCTAGAAGCATTCGGATATGCTTCGCGCTTGACAAGGTCGACACTTGTTATCAGGCCCTTAAGCCTCCCCTCATCATCTACTATCGGTAGCTTCTCTATTTTATGGCTCCTGAATATCTCCCTGGCTTCCTCGAGTGAGACGCCCTCCCTCGCGACTATCATTTCGCTCCTCGGGGTCATGCAATCCTTGACAAGCCTTCTATCATCCTCGAAGAGGACATCCCTTCTAGTTATGATCCCGAGCAACTTGCCATGATCATCGACTACAAGGAGGCCGCTTATCCCGAGGAAGCCCATGAGATCCCTAGCTTCCTTGATCGTTGCGTCGGGTCTTATCGTCGCGGGCTTCTCTATCACGATGTTCTCGGCACGTTTGACCTTCGAAACCTCCTCAGCCTGCCTCTGGGGCGGCATGAACCTGTGTATAACGCCTATCCCACCCTCTCTAGCCATGGTTATGGCCATTCTAGACTCCGTTACAGTATCCATCGCAGCGGAGACAATCGGTATATTCAGCCAGATCTTCCTCGTGAACCTACTCCGCGTATCAACCTCCTTTCTAGATTTTATGGAGGATCTTCTTGGAACAAGTAGAACATCATCAAAGGAGAGACCGATGCGCCCTAAAATCTCCGCCACAGATTTCCCTCCGCGAAAATGACATGCCGAAATTTATTATTGATGCCGGGGCTCAGCTATACTCCATTAATAGCCTCCAGAGCTCATCTAGGACTGGCCCCCCAACCCTCTCCTCAGAACCATCATTCCTCACGACGATATTTCCCTCCCTTCTCCCCCTAAGCTCCCCGATCACCCGGAAGCCCCCTATTCTCGACAGTCTTCCGGCGAACCTTCTAGGGACAGCGGCGAGCAGGACGCCGGAGGAGATGAGCTTCAAGGGATCACATCCGAGGACCTCGCATATTATCCTAGTCTCCTTGGCCACGGGGACGGCCTTCTCATATATTATGAAGGAGCAGCCGCTGGCCTCCGCGAGCTCATAGGCTCCGCCAATCAAGCCACCCTCTGTGGGATCATGCATTGCGCTGGCAAACCCTCCCCTAGTCAACCTCAAAGCCTCCTTGACAACGCTTATCTTCCTGTAGAACCTCTCCGCGCGGGTCAGAACCTCATCCGGCACCCTCCCAGCAAGCATGCCCCTGAAATCCGATGCTAGGATCGCCGTCCCCTCTATCCCAGCGGTCTTTGACATTACTAAGAGGTCCCCTGGTCTCGCGCCTGAGGACGTGATAGGTTTCCTAGAGACTAGCTCACCAACCATCTGGCCAACTATTATAGGCCTCGAGATCCCGGGAGAGACCTCCGTATGCCCTGTTATAACCGCCACATGCAGGCTCCTACAGGCCCGATGAATATCGCGCGTTATCCGGTCGAGGTCCTCTAGGCCATTCTCTGGGAGAAGTATTGTTGCCGAGAACCATCTCGGCTCAGCCCCCATAACCGCGACATCATTCGCGTTCACGTGAACGGAGAGCCAGCCCGCCAGCTCGCTGGCCCCTGTTATGGGATCCATGGCCAATACGAGGAGCCTGCCCCCAGCCCTAATAACCCCGGCATCCTCGCCGAACCTGGGCGGGACTATCACATCCCTCCTCCTATAGCCAAGTCTGCGGAAGACAAACCTCTCGAGAAGATCCCGATCAATCTTTCCAAGCTTTTTCATAATTCAATTAGGCGCTGGATCTTCCTGGTCTTCAATATTTTCTCCGCCTTTTTCAGGTCTTGGGGTGTTGAGACCCTGAAAAACATCCCAAGCTTCTCATCAAATATCCTGAGGCTCATGCTTGAGAGGTAGATCGCGCCGCCAATATTCTTAACAGCCTCATCCATCCCGGCGCTGGGATGGGAGCCGAAGAACTCTCTAATGGGCCTAGTCTGATATGATGCCATCAGGTATATCGTGTTCCTCGCGGGCGACCTCGGCAAAACAGCTCTAAACTTCTTAGAGCACTCGAGAAGAAATGCGGCAAAATCCCTCGTAATGAGGGGGGCGTTCCCCGGCAAGATGAGCATCCTATCGCCCTGAATATTCTCAACCGCGAACTCTATTAGCTTCCGATCATTAACAGGCCGATCCCTGAACTCTATAACCTCCGCAAGATACTTCTCCGCAACCTCATTATAAACCTCCGGATCATCACACTCGCCCACGAGTATTGCCAGCTCCTCAACATCATCCGGGACGGCATCCAGTACATGTTCTATCATGGGCTTACCAGCTATCCTCGCCAGCCCAAGCTCACGCCTACACAACCTATCAACCCCGATATAGATCACTGCGGAAGCCCTATCCATATCCCTCCTCATAATCTCGGATACGTATAGCTCGCTCTTAACCTTGAAGTCATCTCAAAATTATTTTAAGCTTCTCTTTCCGGTTTTTGTTTTTCTTTATGGAGTTCTGAAAGAGCTCAAAGATACATGCAGCCCTAGCAACAATAGCATCAACAGTCATACACCTAAGGACATGGAATTTTGAGATGAGTTCCCTCTTAATCTCCTCCCGCTCGGTAGCCGCCCATACTTCCTCTTATACTTCCATCTCATAAGCCTCTCAAGCCTCTCCCAAACCCTCGGCATAACCATCCAGCCATCAATGAGATACTTGATGTCCTTGATGTCTATGCGCAATCCATACCATCCATTTGGGAAGATCTAACGTGATAGACTGGCGAGTTGTGTGGGCGCGGCGGCCAATCCCAAGAGCCCCACAGTCCGTGAGATAGTCGAGACCATGTTTACTGAGGACCTGCTGATATTTCTTCGCCCCAGCCATCCTCAACAGTAAATGCGGATTCCTCGATAGAACTTATCTCCCCACTTTCACCAACCCCCAGATCCCTTATATGATGCCTCGAGAAGATCTTCTACAGGGAGGGGCCCCTGATTATTTTAATGAGCCTGCGACCCAGGGGCCTCAAAACAATGGTCGCAGGTGATGGAGGAAACAGCCCATAACAAGCCCCAGCCCTCCCTCTAGGACTGGAGGGGTCTGGGCCTGGGGTCCTCCGGCCCAACAATCCCGGCTGCCGGAGGCACACCCCAGGGGAGCCCTGGGGGGTAGGGGAGGGGGAGGGGGAC